>NZ_JBFAMH010000004.1:0-507384 GCF_040656475.1 Streptomyces sp. NPDC049915 | reverse complement strand
AAACGCCCGGTTACATTTCGAACCCGGAAGCTAAGCCTTACAGCGCCGATGGTACTGCAGGGGGGACCCTGTGGGAGAGTAGGACGCCGCCGAACAATCATTGGGAAAACCCCGCACCTTACGGTGCGGGGTTTTCTGCGTTTCCGGCACCCTCAGAAGGTGAGTTCCTCCGTAGTCGTCGTCCCACCCTTGCGACCGGGGGCCGTGTGCCACTGCCAGTACAGGTTGGTGTGCGCGATCACCTGTTCCGGGGCCGGCGCCCCGTACTTGGTCAGGTCCTCCGTGGTGTGGGCGTCGGCGACCAGGGTCGCGTCGTAACCGCGGACGATCGCGCCGTGCAGGGTGGAGCGGATGCAGACGTCCGTCTGGGCGCCCGCGACCACCAGCCGGCCCACCTTGTACTCCGCCAGCACGGCTTCCAGGTCCGTGTCCTCGAAGGAGTCGCCGTACTTCTTGTGGACGAGCGGTTCGTCGTCGCGGCGGACCAGCTCCGGGACGTACTCCCAGCTCTTGCTGCCGTACTCCAGCTCTTCGTCGGAATGCTGCACCCAGATCACCGGGACGGCGGCCGTGCGGGCCCGCTCCGTGAGGGTGCGGATGTTCGCGACCACGGCGTCCCGGTGGGGGGCCTGGTCCACCACGCCGTTCTGGACGTCGATGATGAGCAGTGCGGTGTTCGGTCTGTCGCGCAGAGTCGTCATGGGCATCACAGTAGGTGCCCCCACTGACAACCGCGGTCGAATATGAGGTGTGGGACCACCCGTCGCTGGCTACCGTGACCGCATGGATTCCCTGACCAGCGATGATCTCGCCATCCGCCCGATACGTGCCGAGGACTGGCCCGCCGTGAAGGAGCTCCGGCTGGCCGCCCTGCGGGACCCGCTCGCGCACCTCGCGTTTCTCGAGACCTATGAGCAGGCCGCGGAGCGGTCCGACGCGTTCTGGCAGGAGCGGGCGGCCGGCTCCGGCGAGGGAGGCACCGGGGCCCGGCAGTTCGTCGCCGAGGGCGCTGACGGGCAGTGGGCCGGCTCGGTGACCGTACTCGTCGAGGAGGCCGGGACGACGGACTGGGCCGGGTTTCCCGTGGAACGGCGGCAGGGGCATGTCGTCGGTGTCTATGTGCGGCCCGAACACCGTGGGTCCGGGCTGACGAAGGCGCTGTTCGACGCGGCTCTGGAGTGGGCGTGGGGAATCGGTCTGGAGCGGCTGCGGCTGATCGTGCACGAGGACAACAAACGGGCGCAGGGCTTCTACCGCAAGGCCGGGTTCGTGCCGAGCGGACTGACCGTGCCGTTGCCGGGGGCGCCTGAGCAGACGGAGCTGGAGTTCGTGCTGGAGCGGGGCTGACGCTCGGTCGGCCCGGCCCGCCCGGTCATCACACCGGCAGTTCGTCGTGCGGCCAGCGGGAGCGGGCCTGTTCGCGGGAGCGGAGCAGGGCCAGGGTCGGCAGACCCTGATCGGTGCCGCGGGCCAGCAGCTCGGGGAGCTGAGGGAGGGGGGCCACGGCGGCGATGTCGTCCAGGACGAGCGTGAATGGTGGGTCGAGCCGACCGGAGGATGACCGTTCGGCCATGCGCCGGCCGCGCTCGACCACGCTCGAGACGAGGGCCGTCAGGAAGGGCATCGCGCCCGGGTCTGTCCTGGGATCCTCGAGGGATTCGCCCACCACATAGAGACTGCCCCCTTCGTGTACGAAGGAATCCAAGGCGAGCGCATCAGTTCGGTTGGGAGTGCACGCTTCCCGGATGTTCACCGTGGACAGGGCGGACAGGGCCCGCGTCAGCAGTTCCTGGGCCATGTCGCGGCGGTCGGGGTGGGCGGTGAGCGCGGCCTCCAGCTCGCCCGCGGACCCGGCGGCGGCCTTCGGGCTCGTCCGCAGAACGCGGACGGCGTCCTGGATCTGGGTGCCCTGCGACCAGCGGTGGACGTGGCGGAGGGTGCGGCCGTCGACGGCGGCGGCGTGCAGGTAGCTGCGCAGCAGGGTTTCCGCGGTGTCGCTGACCGCCTGGTCCAGGCGGGAGGTGGGGCGGACCGGGGCGAGAAGAGCGGTGGCCCTGTCCTTCGCCGTTTGTTTGTCCTCGCAGCCGGTGGTGGGGGACCAGTGCAGGCGGGACGGCGTGTCGCACAGGTGGGCCGGGTCGTAGAGGTGGGTGGGGCCCAGCTTGGCCCGGGCGTCCTTGGTGTCCTGCCAGACGGCCGGGTTCGAGGTGACGACCAGGAGGGGGCCCTCGGCGTCGCGCACCGCTTGGACGGCTGTGATCAGGCGGTTTTCCCGGGGGGCGTAGTGGACCGGGCCTTCGGGGGCCTCCCAGCCGGTCACCGGTGTGCCGTGGGGCAGCGAGCCGCCGGGTTCGGGCCGCGCTTCCACGGGGGGCAGTGGTTGCGGCTGTTCCGGTTCCGTCCTGGGGGCGGGAACCTCGTGTGCGTCCGGCTGCGTCGGCGTCGTCGGCACCGCCACCAGCTGCGTCCGGCGCCTGGCCCGCCCCGCACGCCAGCGGGCCACCGTGCCCATGACGAAGATCGTCAGGACGAACAGCACCATCAGCTGGCCGATGAACAGGCCCCAGAACAGGCCGTAGCCGGAGAGTTCGCCGGCCGGAGTGTTAGGCCAGGCGCCGGGGACGTCATGGGGCTGCCCGATCAGGTGGCGCATGGCCGACGGCGTACGGGTGAAGGTGACCGCCGTCGGCCATGCGCCGTGGGAGAAGAGGCCGGCCAGGCCCGTCGCCGTCCACACCAGCAGGGTCATGCCGAGCAGGAACGCGAGTATGCCGACGAGGAGGCCGTCGGGGATGCCGCCCTGGTTGTCCCGGCGGCCGTCGCGCTCGTCACCCGGTCTCATGGCTGCGCCGTCCTTCCGTGCCTAGGCCACCGTCGACTCGGACGAGCCGTCCACGTCGGCCAGGTGCTCCTCCATGAACGCCGCCGCCCGTTCCTCGGCCTCCAGCTCGGCGGCGCGCAGGGCGTCGTGGTCGAGGGAGGACTCGGTCATCGCGCGGTCGGTGAAGACCAGGGGGCGTTCCGCCTCGGTGATCAGGTGTTTGACCACCTGGACATTGCCGTTGACGTCCCAGACCGCGATGCCGGGGGTGAGCGTGGGGATGATCTCCACCGCCCAGCGGGGCAGGCCCAGGACGCGGCCCGTGGCCCGTGCCTCGTCGGCTTTCTGGGCGTAGATCGTGCGTGTCGAGGCCATCTTCAGGATCGCCGCCGCTTCCTTCGCGGCCGCGCCGTCGACGACGTCGGACAGATGGTGGACGACCGCGACGAAGGACAGCCCGAGACGGCGGCCGAACTTCAGCAGGCGCTGGAACAGCTGGGCCACGAAGGGGCTGTTGATGATGTGCCAGGCCTCTTCGACGAGGAAGATGCGCTTCTTGCGGTCGGGGCGGATCCAGGTGTGTTCCAGCCACACGCCGACGATCGCCATGAGGATGGGCATGGCGATGGAGTTGCGGTCGATGTGGGAGAGGTCGAAGACGATCAGCGGGGCGTCGAGGTCGATGCCGACCGTGGTCGGGCCGTCGAACATGCCCCGCAGGTCACCGTCGACCAGGCGGTCCAGCACCAGGGCGACGTCCAGGCCCCACGCCCGTACGTCGTCTATGGCGACGTTCATCGCCTCGGCGGACTCCGGCTCGGGGTGCCGCAGCTGCTCGACGATGTCGTACAGGACCGGCTGGCGGTCGACGACCGTCTCGTTGACGTAGGAGTGCGCGACCTTGAGGGCGAAGCCGGAGCGTTCGTCCAGGCCGTGGCCCATCGCCACCTCGACGATCGTGCGCAGCAGAGCCAGCTGGCCGGTGGTGGTGATCGCCGGGTCCAGCGGGTTGAGGCGGATGCCGTGGTCCAGGGCGGCCATCGGGTCGAGCCGGATGGGCGTTATCCCCAGCTGCTGCGCGATCAGGTTCCACTCGCCGACGCCGTCCTCGCCTTGGGCGTCCAGGACGACGACCTGGCGGTCGCGGAAGCGCAGCTGGCGCAGGACGTATGTCTTCTCCAGGGCCGACTTGCCGTTGCCGGACTCGCCGAGGACGAGCCAGTGCGGCGCCGGGAGCTGCTGGCCGTAGAGCTGGAACGGGTCGTAGATGTAGCCCTTCCCGGAGTAGACCTCGCGGCCGATGATCACGCCCGAGTCGCCGAGGCCGGGGGCGGCGGTCGGCAGGTAGACCGCCTGGGCCTGGCCCGTGGAGGTGCGCACGGGCAGCCGGGTCGTCTCGACCTTCCCGAAGAGGAAGGACGTGAAGGCGTCGGTGAGGACGGACAGCGGATCCCGCATCGGCGAATCAGCCCCTACCTTCGGATGCCGGTGGCGAACGGAAGTGTGTTCACGAAGGCGCGGTGGTGCTCGCGGTCGCACCACTCCAGCTTCAGATACGACTTTCCTGCCGAGGCCCTTATGGTGCGCTTGTCGCGGGCGAGTGCCTCCGGGGAGCGGGACGACACGGTGATGTAGCCGACCAGGTTCACTCCGGCGGCGCCGCTGGCGAGGTCCTCGCCGCGCTGGTCGAGGCGGTTGTGGGCGGCGATGTCCCGCGGGTCGACGGTGCGGTTCATCTTGGCCGCGCGGGAGGCCTCGGCGACGTCGTTGGTCTTCTCGGTCAGCATGCGCTCGATGGCGACCTCGGTGGGTTCGAGGTCCATCGTGACGGCGACGGTCCGGATGACGTCGGGGGTGTGGACGAGCAGGGGCGCGAGGAAGTTCACGCCGACCGGGGTCATCGGCCACTCCTTGACCCAGGCGGTGGCGTGGCACCAGGGGGCGCGGGTGGAGGACTCGCGCGTCTTGGCCTGAAGGAAGGTGGGCTCGCGGGCGTCCAGCTCGGCCGGCCAGGCGTTGCGCTTGGTCATCGCCTGGATGTGGTCGATCGGGTGGTCCGGGTCGTACATGGAGTGGATGAGGGAGGCGAGCCGGCCCTGGCCGAGGGGCTGGCGGACCCGGATGTCGGCCTCCTGCAGGCGCGAGCAGATGTCGGTCAGCTCGCGGGCCATCACGACGGCGAGGCCGGCGTCGCGGTCGACCTTGCTGCCGTGGGCACGGGCGGCGCGGGCCATGGCGTTGGCCTCGGCGGCCAGCTCGCGGGTGTAGTGCATGCAGGCGACCAGGTAGGCGCGGTGCTGCTCGCTGCTGGTGGACACCATCGACTGCAGTTGGTCGTACGACTGCTGCAGCCACCGCGGGGCCTTGTCGTCGCCGCGGACGGCGACGTCCTTGGCGTGGGCGTCGGGGTCGGCGGGCAGGGTGCGGGCGAGCATCTGCAGGCGGGTGACGAAGCCGTCGCCGTTGGCGACGTGCTTGAGCAGCGTGCCGAAACGGTCGACGAGGGCTTCCTGGTCCTCGCTGTCGCGCAGGCCGACGCCGGGGCCCTCGATCTCGATGGCGGCGGTGACGGTTCTGCGGTCGGCGTGCAGGAGTACGGCGATCTCGTCGGGGCCGAAGGGGGCGGCGAGCCAGTTGATCCGGCCGATGCCGGGTGGCGGGCCGACCTCGATCTCCTTGCCGTCGAGCCGGGTGCCGGCCTCGACGACGCCGGAGCGGTAGGTGGCGCTCTGCTTGAGGGTGCGCTTGTAGCTGCGGTTGATCTCGAACCACTTGTAGAACGTGCGTCGCTTGTACGGCACGTACACCGCGGCCAGCGCGAGCAGCGGGAAGCCCATCAGCAGCAGGATGCGCAGGGACAGGACGGGGACGAGGAGCCCGCACATCATGCCGAGGAACGCGCCGATGATGATCAGCGCGAGCTCGCCGGGTTCGCGGTTGCGGCCGACGATGGCGTTCGGCCGGGCGCGGCCGATCAGATATGTACGGCGGGGCGTGACCGGATGGGACACGTGGGACTCGGTCGTCAACGCCCTTCACCTCCCGTGCGGTTGGTACTGCTGTTGCGGGTGTTGCTGGCGTGCGGTGTGTTGACCGGGCTGCTCGCGCGGGGCGGGGGAGCGGCGGAGGGGACAGTTCCGCCGCCACCTCCGGTCGAGGTGCGCGCGCTGTGCGCGGCGACGCCGCCGGAGGCGGGGTTGGCCTGGCGGGGAGTGCTGGACGCGGACTGGCCGCCGTTGCTGTCGGCGCGGGTGCTGTGCGTCTTGATGCCCTGGGCGACGAGGCTCGCCGGGGAGCTGATGACGGCGGCGGCCTTGCCTTCGGCGCCCTGCATGATGCGGTTGTTGCGGGAGTTGGCGATCTCGTCGCCGAAGCCGGGGACGAAGCGGTAGATCATCGCCGAGGCGAAGATGGCGAGCAGGATGATCGCGAGGCCGGAGACGACGGCGGAGAACGCGTCGGGGCCGTTGCCGGAGGACAGAGCCCCGGCCAGGCCGAGCACGATGACGATGACCGGCTTGATCAGGATGACGGCGATCATGATGCCGGCCCAGCGGCGGACGTGGCCCCACATGTTCTTGTCGACCAGGCCGGAGTAGACGACGGTGCCGAGCAGGGCGCCGACGTAGAGCAGGGCGGCGCGGATGACGAGCTCCAGCCACAGGACGCCGGCGGCGAGGATGCTGACCAGGGAGACGACGATCAGCATGATCGGGCCGCCGCCGATGTTGTCGCCCTTCTTCAGGGCGGCGGAGAAGGTGCCGAAGAAGGTGTCGGCCTGGTCGCCGGTGGTCCTCGCGAGCACGTCGCTGACGCCGTCGGCCGCGGAGACGACGGTGTAGAGGATCAGCGGCGTGAAGGCGGAGGCGAGCACGGTGAGCCAGAGGAAGCCGACGGCTTCGGAGATCGCGGTGCTCAGGGGCACGCCGCGGACGGCTCGCTTGGCCACGGCCAGCAGCCACAGGAGCAGCGTGAGGATCGTCGACGCGGCGAAGACGACGGCGTACTGCTGGAGGAACTTCTGGTTCGTGAAGTCGACGGTGGCCGTCTCCTTCACGGCCGCGCTGAGCTTGTCGACGGTCCAGGACGCGGCCTCGGCACAGCCCTTGGCGAGGGAGGAGAGGGGGTCGAGGGCGGAGGTGGGGTCGGGGGTTACGGAGCGGCCGCCGCGGGCTGCGCCGTTGCCTTTTTCGCAGTAGTCCTTGGCGGGGCCGACGATGAGGTCGCAGTTGCTGCTGGTGGCGGACGGCGAGGGCGTAGGGGAGGGGGCCGCCAGGGCGCGCGTGGCCAGCAGCACGACCGTCGTCTGTACGGCCGTGAGCGCGGCGGCGACCTTGAGGACGCGGCGTGGGCTACCGGGCATAAGTGAACCCTCCGAACTCCTGGACCGCCTTGGCCATCTCGTCGGCGCTGGACGCCTTGTCGTCGCCGGGGACGGGCGCGGGACCCTTCTTCTGAGAGAAGCTGTCGACCTTCCACCCGCCGTCGGCCCAGCGCAGCTGCAGCGTCATGGTGAACCAGTCGCTGGTGACGGGGTTGGTCGAGTTCTCACCTGCCAGACCGTAGAGCCCGGTGCACCACACGTCGGCCGTGGCGGCCGCGCCTGTGTAGCTCGTGACCTTGGTGCCGATCGGCACCGTGCGGGACACGTACGTGTGTCCGGCGGCCGGGTTGCCGTCCTCATCGAGGCCGATGCTGTTCAGGAAGTCCTTGGAGTAGGCCTGGTCGAACTTGGCCTCGAGGCCTTGCTGCTTGTCGGCGGTGAAGACCCGCTGGACGATCTCCGCACGCCGGGTGGGCATGAGGATGTCGGCTGAAACCAGCACGACCGCATAGTTCGCGGCAGCGGACTGCGCCCCCTGCTGGTCGTGGGCGAAGCCCGTGGGGATGCCGGAGGTGTTCGTCCGGACCGGTTTCGTGCCCGTCGCGGACGTCGGGGCCGACTTGGGTTTGTTGCCCGCTGCGCGGTCGGGTGACGTGTCGTCACCGCCGCGGTTGGCGAAGGCGATGGCGGCGATGAGGAGGACCACCACCGCGACCACCGTGACCATGCTCCGTGAGGAGGAGCGGCGGCCGGGGCGGCGCGCCCCGCCGTAGGGGTCGCCGGAGCGGTCCGGCAGCCGTGTCCGCGTCTGGCCGCTGCCGCCGTAGCCACCGGCCGCGTCGTGCTCGTCCCCGAGACTCATGCCGCGTACGCCCCCTCGACGTCGTTCAAGAACACCTCGTACCGGAACGCGTAGGAGTACGACGGTAGCCGTGCTGGTTCCCGCGCGGGCGCGGTGTGGTGACTCGACATCAGGGAGACGCAACCTCAGCCGGTGGGCACGACAGGTGAGTGGGACGGGAGGGGGGTACGGGCGGCGCGCCTGCTACACGGCCATGCCGTACACGATCGTGAACAGCGTGCCGAGCGAGCCGATGATGAACACCCCCGTGAGCCCGGCGATGATGAGCCCCTTGCCCTGTTCGGCGCTGAAGGTGTCCCGCAGGGCGGTGGCGCCGATACGCTGCTTGGCGGCCCCCCATACGGCGATGCCGAGGCAGAGCAGGATGGCGACGGCCATCACCACCTCGATCATCACCTTGGCTTCGTTGCCCAGGCTGCCGAACGGGCCCCAGTCCGGAGCGATCCCGCCGATGATGGTGTTGATGTCTCCCTTGTCGGCCGCAAAGAGCATGTAAGTCACCGCCCCTGTTGGGTAGTTCCGCAGTCCCCTGCGGTGTGCAGAGGTCAGGCCTCATTCTCGCCGACGATGCCGCTGTCGTATGTCGACTTGGCGTCATTCGCTGGCGGGTTTCGTACGAACAGCTTGCGAAGAGTCGTATGGTCACTCTGTGTATCACGACGGGTCACGCCGGGCAATGAGGCCGGTGCGGAACCAGTGGTGTGGTTCCGTCGTTGTGCCCTCTTGTGACCTGGGCCGTTTCTGACGGTTGATCGGGTGAGCGGTCGTGTCACTGTTCCGAGGGTGAAGGCTATCTCCGGCCGGGGGAAGGGGGCGCGGTGGGCCCGTGTGCGGCGGGCGTGGTGACGCAGGGTCAGGGCCGGCGCGGGGTGAGGCCGTGCAGCAGGTGGTGGACGTGGTCGTCCAGGCCGTCGAGGGCCTCCTGGGCGGGGAGCGCGCAGCTGGCGACGAGGGCGGCGAGGCCGTGCAGGCTCGCGGCCATGACCATGGTGATGCGCTCGGGGTCGCCCGCGACGAGTTCGCCGCGCTGCTGGGCATCGGCGACCAGGTGGGTGAGGGAGCCGATGGAGCGTTCGACGGCGTCGGCTAGCTGGGCGTCCGGCTCGTGTTTGCGGGCGAACATCAGCTCGAGCAGCGCGGGGTTGTCGATGGCGAACCCGAGGTAGGCGTGGGCGAGTGACGCCAGACGCTGCGGCAGGGGGAGTCCTGGGGTGTCGGCGCTGTGCAGGGCCCGGATGAGCCGTTCGTAGCCGGTGAGGGCGAGGGCGTCGAGCAGGGCCTGCTTGTCCTTGAAGTGCCGGCCCGGGGCGGCGTGGCTGACGCCGATGTCGCGGGCGAGTTCCCGCAGCGAGAGTGCGCCGGCGCCCTTGTCGCGGAGGGTGCGTTCGGCGCTCGTGAGGAGGGCGGCGCGCAGGTCTCCGTGGTGGTAGGGGCGGCTTGCGGGCATGTGGGTCATCGTATCCCGGTGTTGTCAGGAGCAGCATTGTTGGCGCCGTCAGCCTTGTTGTCATTGACAGCATTGTTGGCGATGCCTACATTGGGGGCATGGCTGACAGGCAGAGCAAGTGGAACGTGTCCGCAGTGCCGGATCTGACCGGGCGTACGGCCGTGGTGACCGGCGCCAACAGCGGCATCGGCCTCGTGGCCGCCGGCGCGCTCGCCGGGGCCGGGGCGCACGTCGTCTTCGCGGTGCGGGACGAGGAGCGGGGCGGGGCCGCGGCGGCGACCGTGCGCGGCAGTACCGAGGTGCGCCGGCTGGACCTGGCGGATCTGGCCTCGGTGAAGGAGTTCGCGGCCGGCTGGGAGGGTCCGCTGGACCTGCTGGTCAACAACGCGGGCGTGATGATGGTGCCGCAGGGCCGGACGAAGGACGGCTTCGAGACCCAGTTCGGCACCAACCACCTGGGCCACTTCGCGCTGACCAATCTGCTGCTGCCGCACGTCACGGACCGTGTGGTGACGGTGGCATCCGGCGCGCACCGCTGGCCAGGGGCGGCGATCCACTTCGACGACCTGAACCTGGACCGGCGCTACAACCCGCAGCGCGCCTACGCCCAGTCCAAGCTCGCCAACCTGCTCTTCACGCTGGAGCTCCAGCGCCGCCTGACCGAGGCCGGGTCCCCCGTGCGCGCGCTCGCGGCCCATCCCGGCTGGGCGGCGACCAATCTGCAGAGCCACGCCGCGAACCCGGTGACACGGGTTCTCATGCAGGCCGGCAACCGCCTCCTGGCGCAGGACGACCGGGCCGGCGCCCTGCCGACCCTGTACGCGGCGGTGGCCGACCTGCCCGGCGCGAGCTACGTCGGCCCCGACGGGCTCGGCGAGCTGCGCGGCGCCCCGGCCCTGGTGGGCCGCTCGGCGGCGGCGAGCGACCCGGCGGCGGCACGGCGGCTGTGGACGGCGTCGGAGGAGCTGACGGGGGTGGCGTTCCCAGCGGCGGTGCGGCGGGGCTGACCGGCGGCGTTCCCGGCGGCGGCCGCCCAAAACGCCTGAGCCGCCTTTCACCGGGGTGGCGCCGTTCGGGTGTCGCGGTGCGGCCCGGCGTCGTAGCGTGGGGCTGCCGCGCCGGGCGGACGCCGGAGGTTGACGGGGCCGCCCGGGGGCAAGCGGTGCGGTGTCGGTGCGATGAAGGACGGAGGCAGCCCTGTCATGGCCGTTGTCGTGGTCGGCGTCGTCATCGGTGTCCCGGTCGGTCCGGCCGGAGCTCCGCGGTTTCCGCGATGCGTGCAGCCGCCGCTGCCGCGCGTCTGACGATTTTCTCACCTTCGTCCGCCACAGTGGTCGCCGATGAAGCGCTCCTCACGCTCCGTGGGCCCTCGCAGACGCGCCTTTTTCGGCGTGCTCGTGCTGCTGGCCGGTGTTTCCTCCTCCGTCGCCGCCGCGGACGCCGGGCCCGGCCCCCTCGGTGTGACCGTGCGGGCCGCACCCACTCCGCCGAGCGCCCGGATCGGGGCGCTCTTCCACGCCGACCGCGCCGACTGGACGGGCGGTCACTTCTGCACCGCCTCCGTCGTGCACAGTGCGCACCGCGACCTCATCGTCACGGCCGCGCACTGCCTGGGCGGTGACGGCGACACCGACCTGGTGTTCGTGCCGGGCTACCGGTACGGCAAGGCGCCCTACGGCGTGTGGCCGGTGCAGCGGATGCTGCTGCCGGACGGGTGGGAGGCGGGCCGCAGCGAGGACAGCGACGTGGCCTTCGCCGTGCTCGCGCCGCGGGGCGGCAAGCACGTGGAGGACGTCGTCGGCGCCAACCGGTTCGTCACCGGTACGACGACGGGGGCCACCGCGGTCACCGTCACCGGGTACCCCGACGAGGAGGAGGCGCCGGTGGTGTGCACCAACAAGCCGGCGGCGCACAGCCGTACGCAGCAGCGGATCGTCTGCCCCGGCTTCAGCACCGGCACGAGCGGCAGCCCCTGGGTCAATGGGGACGGACAGGTCGTGGGCGTCCTAGGCGGCCACGAGGACGGCGGCGACACGGACGACGTGTCCTACAGCGTGGTCCTCGGCAGGGAGGCGGCGGAGGCGTACCGGGACGCGGTGGGCCTGCCCTGAGTCGTCAGGTCGGGGTCACAGTGGCGGCGCTGTCTCGGCCAATGTAAGCGGCCCCACCCACGAGAGCTCCGGTTGCGGCGGATTCCGGGTGGGAAGCTCCTAAACTGGCGCGGGCGGACTCCCGGTCGGTGAGGGGCGGTTGACGGTGCGTAAGGCGTGGCTCTGGGCGGGTGGCGCCGCCGCGGCAGGAGTGAGCTTCGTGCTGCTGCTCGTCGTCGGGGTGTACGTCGTCGCCGGGAACCTCATGAACGGCGTCGGCGGAGCCGGCCGGGCGCTGGCCAAGGGTGCGGTGCCCGCCGCCTACCAGACCCTCGTGCAGAAGTGGGGCAATCTGTGCCCCGCGCTCAACCCCGCGCTGCTCGCCGCCCAGCTCTACCAGGAGAGCGGGTTCAATCCGTCCGCCAGGAGCCCGGCGAAGGCACTGGGGATAGCGCAGTTCATCCCCGGCACCTGGGCGACGCACGGCATCGACGGCGACGGCGACGGCGACCGTGACATCTGGGACCCGAATGACGCGATTCCATCGGCCGCGTCGTACGACTGCGAACTCTCCACGTACGTCAAGGATGTCCCCGGCAACGCCACGCACAACATGCTCGCCGCCTACAACGCGGGCGCGTACGCGGTCATCAAGTACGGGGGTGTGCCGCCGTACAAGGAGACCCAGAACTACGTGAGGACGATCACCACGCTGGAGGACAGCTTTGCCGCGCCCGTCAGCCGCATCGACCCCTCCAAACAGGCCGCCGGCGCGATCTACTTCGCTCAGAAGAAGCTAGGCACGCCCTATCTGTGGGGTGGTGAGGGTACGCCTGAGCAGGGCGGACGGTTCGACTGCTCGGGGCTGACGCAGGCCGCCTACCAGACCGTGGGCATCACCCTGCCGCGGGTCGCCAACGACCAGTACAACGCGGGGCCGCACCCCAAGCGGGACGAACTGCTGCCGGGGGACCTGGTGTTCTTCTCCCACGATCCGGCCGACTCGCGGCAGATCCACCATGTCGGCATCTACGTCGGCGGCGGGTACATGATCGACGCACCGCGCACCGGGGCCGTCATCCGGTTCGACCCGATCGACACGGGCGACTACTTCGGGGCCACCCGGGTCACCGAAGATGGCGCGAAAGCGCTCCCCACCTCGGTGTGAACCGTCTGTGAAGCCATCCCCTGAGCTGCGGTGATGAGTCTCTCTTCGATAACGTCTGCGTGATCATTCGGTGGAGGGTGGAACGTATCAACAGGGGCCGTGCGTTCCTGTTGACGTAGTCGAGCGCGCGTCTGACGTAAGCGGGTCTACACACCACGGGGGTGGGCAGCAGCGGCGCACGCGAGGTGCGTCCGGGACAACGACGAAGGGGCCGCAGCACGATGGCTGGACTCGCCGAATCCGGGTCGAACCCCGACGTCGACCTGCTCTACGACATCAACGGCCTGGCCAAGGACGCTCCGCACTGGTTCGACCGGGTCATGGAGTTCGTCGGCGAGTACGGGCTGCTGCTCGCCATGGTCCTGCTGGTCCTGTGGTGCTGGTGGACCGTGCGGCGCCGGGGCGGTGAGGAGGCCGCCTCCTCGGTGGCCGGGCTGGTGTGGGCGCCGCTCGCGGCCGGTATCGCCGTCCTCGTCAATGTCCCGATCCGCGGCTTCGTGCAGCGGCCGCGGCCCTTCACCGACCACCAGGGCCTGGACGTCCTCGTCTCCGGCAAGAACGACTTCTCCTTCGTCAGCGACCACGCCACCCTCACCATGGCCATGGGCGTCGCCCTGTTCGTCACCAACCGCCGCTTCGGGCTCGCCGGCATCGCACTCGCCCTCCTCGAAGGTTTCTGCCGTGTCTTCATGGGGGTGCACTACCCGACCGACGTCATCGGCGGCTTCGCCCTCGGTACGGCCGTGGCGCTGCTGCTGTCGCCGCTCGCCACGGCGCTGCTGACGCCGCTCGCCAAGGCCGTGGAGCGGTCGAGGGCCGGATGGCTGATCCGCTCCCGGCGGCGGCCGGCCGGCGGGCAGGAGGCGCTGATCCCGAACGCGCGCTCCGGGCAGCAGGCCGGCAGCGAGGAACGGGACCTGGCCGCCTGAGCGGTCGCCGGGCCCCTACAGGGCCTGCGGGAAGGTGAAGAAGCGGTTCGGGTCGTAGGTCTTCTTCACCTGCGCCAGGCGGGCCGCGGCGTCGCCGTAGTAGGCGGTGCGCCAGTTCCGCAGCGTCGCGTCGGTGTAGTTCTGGTACGCCGCCCCCGAGGCGTACGGCCGCATCGCGCCGTGCGCGCTCGCCAGCCAGGACTGGGACGTCGTACCGGGCGTGCCCGCGCGCCAGGCGGCGATGTACTGGGCCAGCATGCGGGAGCGGCGGTGCACGAAGGCCGTCGCGGTCGGGGCGACGCGGTTCACGGCGCCGCCGAGCGCGGTCAGCGCGAAGCTGCCGGTGCCGCCGCGGACCGACTTGATCTGCGCGAGCAGGGCCTGGATGCCCGCCGGTGACAGGGAATGGTCGAAGAAGTCCGAGCGGGCCGCGTACGTCTCGCGGTGCAGCAGGCCCTGCGGCGAGCGGCCCGGCGTCGCGCCCGGCAGGTGGCACTGCGCGTCGGCGGAGAAGGCCGAGCAGCCGGCGTAGATCTCCATCGCCTCCGCGTAGGAGCGGCGGCGCAGGGAGACGCTGAGGGCGTTCGCGCC
The DNA here is from genome assembly GCF_040656475.1 of Streptomyces sp. NPDC049915. Classification (NCBI taxonomy): domain Bacteria; kingdom Bacillati; phylum Actinomycetota; class Actinomycetes; order Kitasatosporales; family Streptomycetaceae; genus Streptomyces; species Streptomyces sp. NPDC049915. The sequence goes on along the minus strand of NZ_JBFAMH010000004.1, from coordinate 493,152 downwards.
GGCGCTGTGCGCGAGGCGGTCGACGGCGTTCTTCAACTCGCCGTAGGTGCCGAGGGAGAAGGCGGAGACGGTGACGGTCGGGGTGCCGCCGGAGGTGTTGGCCAGGTGCAGCGACGACCAGATCTCGTCGGGCTGTGCGGGGCCCCACTCCTGCCATGCCCTCACCACCGCGGCCGCCTTCGACCACGGCCAGCTCAGGTACGCGGTCACGGCCTGCGGGGCGGGGTGGGTGCGGAAGTGCAGTTCGGTGACGACACCGAAGTTGCCGTTGCCCGCGCCGCGCAGGGCCCAGAACAGCTCGGGGTGGTTCTTGGCGTCGGCGGTGAGCTGGCGGCCGTCCGCGGTGACGAGGGTGGCGGCGGTGAGGCTGTCGCAGGTCAGGCCGTAGGCGCGGGAGACCACGCCGTGGCCGCCGCCGAGGGTGAGACCGGAGACGCCGACGGTGGGGCAGGAACCGGCGGGTATCGTCGCGCCCTTCGCGGCCAGGCCGCGGTAGACGTCGATCAGTTTGGCGCCGGCGCCGACCACCGCCGTGGTGCCCGAGGCGCGGACCCGGTTGAGCTTGGAGACGTCGAGGATCAGGCGGTCGTCGCCGGAGGACCAGCCGGCGTAGGAGTGGCCGCCGTTGCGGATCGCGACGGTGAGGTGGTGGGCGCGGGCGTAGGCGAGGGTGGTGCGGATGTCGTCGGCGTGCGCGACATAGGCGACGGCGGTGGGCTTCAGGCTGTCGAAGCGGGTGTTGTAGAGCTGGCGGGCGGCCGCCCAGGCGGCCTCGCCGGGGCGCACGAGGGTGCCGTCGAGGTCCCGGGCGAGGGCGGTGAGGCCGGCGGGGGCGGCGGCGGTGGTTTTCAGCGGGAGGCTGGAGGAGCGGGCCGCCGCTTGCGCTTTGGTGCCGTCCGCTTCGGTGCCGCCCGTGCAGGCGGCCGTGGTCGCCGTGGTGACCGCGGCCGCGGTCCCGCCGAGGAAGGTGCGCCGGTCCATGTGTGGGTCTCCGTCCCGTGGGGCTTTCTGTGGGTGGGGACGGGGTGGAGGCGCGCGGGGTTCCCTCGTGGCCGTGCGGTCACGGCGCGTTCGCGTGGGTCTCCGCGTCGGTTCTGGCCTGGCTTCGGGCCCGGCGCGCCGGGCCGCGCCAGCCGCATGTGCAGCGGGCCAGGCAGAAGCGGCCTTGTTCGACGGTGGTCGTGTGGTGTTCCTGGCGGGTCGACGAAGGACCGTCCTGCTGGGTCACGTCTCCACCGTAGCGGGGGATGGTTAACGGCCCGTCGGACGGTGACGGCCCCCGCTCCCGGGCCGTGACGGCTCCACCTACCCGTCGTTAACCGGAACGACAGGCGGCCCACGACGGACGTACCGGCTGGGGGTAGGCAGGCGATGGCACAGCGGCGGCAGCGCTGGCGGCATACAGGCGGGGCACTCGCCACGGCCGGGGTCATGGTGTGCGTGTGCGCCGGTGCCGCGGGGTGCTCCGGCAGCGGGGCCGCCGCGGAGGACGCCCGGGGCGCCGACGAGGCCGTCGGGCTGCTCCGGCAGGCGCCGGACCGGCTGGAGGCCGGCGGGAGTTCGAAGGCGCGCACGGCGATGGAGATGGCGACCGGCGGCACCCGCGTGACGATCCGCGGCGAGGGCGTCTACGACTTCCGGCGCCGGCTGGGGCAGTTGCGGGTGATCCTGCCGCAGGACCCGGCGGGGCGAGGTGAGCACCGGCCGATCACGGAACTGCTCGCTCCGGGCGCGCTGTTCATGAAGAACCGGGGCGCCGGGGTGCCCGCCGACAAATGGGTGCGGGTGGAGACCGCCCAGGTCTCCGACGGCAACCTCGTCACCGGTGGCGCGACCGACCCGTTCGCCGCCGCCGAGGTGCTGCGCGGCACGCGCACCGCGACCTATGTGGGGCGTACCGAGGTCGCGGGGACGCCGGTGCGGCACTACCGCGGCACCGCCGACCTGGCCGCGGCCGCGCGCAGCGCCGTGGTCCCCGCCGACCGGGACGCGCTGCGCGCCGCGGCGAAAGGGTTCGCCACCGCGCTGGTGCCGTTCGACGTCTATCTCGACGACGCCGGCCGCATCCGCAAGATCCGGCACCGGTTCAGTTTCGTCAACGGGCAGAAGAAGGACGCCGTGGCGGTCGCCTCGACGACGCTGCTGTACGACTTCGGTGTCCCCGTCGCCGTACGACTGCCGAGGAGTGCGGACATCTACGACGGGCGGATCGCCGAGTAGCCGAGGACTAGCCCTTCCGTGCCATGCGCGGGCTGCGGGCCGCTCCCTACTCTAGGAAGCCGGTGACGGCAGAGATGAGGTGAGGCTCGTGGCTCCGCTCGGCGGTACGGCGGTTCAGGACCATGTGGCCCTCGCCGAGATAGAGCTGTGCTGTGAGCTGATCATCGCCGCCTCGGCCGCCCGGGAGCGGCTCAGCATGGAGAGCATCGACGAGGTGCTGCGCGTGGCCGAGGAGCGGGACGCCCGCGAGGGGTGAGCGGGCCGGTCCCGCGCCGGCGCCGCCTCAGGTGCGCAGCATGCGGGCGATGGCCTGCGTGGCCTCCTTCACCTTCGCCTCGATCTCGTCGCCGCCCTTGACGGCCGCGTCGGCGACGCAGTGCCGCAGGTGCTCCTCCAGCAGTTGCAGCGCGAAGGACTGCAGCGCCTTGGTGGAGGCCGACACCTGGGTGAGTATGTCGATGCAGTAAACGTCCTCGTCGACCAGGCGCTGCAGGCCGCGGATCTGGCCCTCGATGCGGCGCAGGCGCTTGAGGTGCTCGGCTTTCTGGTGGTGGTACCCGTGCACGCCGCGGTCGTGGTCGGTCACCACGTCCGGCGTCGCGGTCGCCTGGTCCGCCTCGGTCGCGGAGGGCGCACCCGCGCCGGCCTCGGTGGTCGTCATCGCGTCCTCCCAGTGTGCTGCCATGTGTGCCGACCCGTGTCCAGATTACGGCTATATACCCCTGGTGGGTATATGGTACCGAAGTTTGCCGGGTAGAAGGGGATGCGGCCGCGGAAGCCCCCGTGCCGACCAGTCTCGTCGATGGGCGACACTGGGGGGCGGCCCGTTAGCCGTGGCCGGATGATGCGCCTAGCATCAGCCTGACCGAAACCGATGCATCCCGAGGACCCCACGTGCGCTTTCGTCTGACCCCCAGGGAGACGAGCTTCTACGACATGTTCGCCGCGTCCGCGGACAACATCGTCACCGGCTCGAAACTCCTGATGGAACTGCTCGGGGCGGACACCTCCGCCCGGGCCGAGATCGCAGAGCGTATGCGGGCCGCGGAACACGCGGGTGACGACGCCACGCACGCGATCTTCCACCAGCTGAACTCCTCTTTCATCACGCCGTTCGACCGCGAGGACATCTACACCCTCGCCTCGTCCCTCGACGACATCATGGACTTCATGGAGGAGGCCGTCGACCTGGTCGTCCTCTACAACGTCGAGGATCTCCCCAAGGGCGTCGAGCAGCAGATCGAGGTCCTGGCGCGGGCCGCCGAGCTCACCGCCGAGGCCATGCCGAACCTGCGGACGATGCAGAACCTGACCGAGTACTGGATCGAGGTCAACCGCCTCGAGAACCAGGCCGACCAGATCCACCGCAAGCTGCTCGCCCACCTCTTCAACGGCAAGTACGACGCCATCGAGGTGCTCAAGCTCAAGCAGATCGTGGATGTGCTGGAGGAGGCGGCGGACGCCTTCGAGCACGTGGCGAACACGGTGGAGACCATCGCCGTCAAGGAGTCCTGACCCCTCCATGGACACCTTCGCTCTGGTCGTGACCGTCGCGGTCGCGCTCTTCTTCACGTACACCAACGGCTTCCACGACTCCGCGAACGCGATCGCCACCTCGGTCTCCACCCGCGCGCTCACCCCGCGGGCGGCGCTGGCGATGGCCGCGGTGATGAACCTCGCCGGCGCCTTCCTGGGGTCGGGCGTCGCCAAGACCGTCAGTGAGGGCCTGATCGAGACGCCGCAGGGTTCCACGGGGATGGCCATCCTCTTCGCGGCCCTGGTCGGCGCGATCGTGTGGAACCTGGCCACCTGGTACTACGGTCTGCCCTCCTCCTCGTCCCACGCGCTGTTCGGCGGCATGGTGGGCGCGGCCCTGGCGGGCGGCACGGAGGTGCTGTGGAACGGCGTCCTCGACAAGATCGTCATCCCGATGTTCCTGTCCCCGGTCGTCGGCCTGGTGGTCGGTTACCTGGTCATGACGGCGATCATGTGGCTGTTCCGCCGGTCCAACCCGCACAAGGCCAAGCGGGGCTTCCGTATCGCCCAGACCGTCTCGGCCGCCGGCATGGCCCTCGGCCACGGTCTGCAGGACGCCCAGAAGACGATGGGCGTCGTGGTGCTGGCACTGGTCATTTCCGGCCACGAGACGTTCAGTGACCCGATCCCGGTCTGGGTGAAGCTCGTCTGCGCGGTGATGCTGTCCCTGGGCACGTACGCCGGTGGCTGGCGGATCATGCGCACCCTGGGCCGCAAGATCATCGAACTGGACCCGCCGCAGGGGTTCGCGGCGGAGGCGACGGGCGCGTCGATCATGTTCACCACCGCGTTCATCTTCAAGGCGCCGATCTCCACGACCCATGTCATCACCTCCGCGATCATGGGCGTCGGCGCGACGAAGCGGGTCAACGCCGTGCGCTGGGGCGTCGCCAAGAACATCGTGCTCGGCTGGTTCATCACCATGCCGGCCGCCGGGCTCGTCGCGGCCGCGGTGTTCGGGGTCGAGAAGCTGGCGTTCCTCTGATCCGACACGGTTGACAGACCAACGGGCCCGCCCCCCGGGAGCCAGGGGGCGGGCCCTTTTGGTGCCTCGCGGTGGCACCGCCATGCAGCACGGCGGGGGGTTTGGGCGGTCGGTCGGCCGGGGTTGCTGGGCGGGGCGGGTCGGCCGAGGGGTGTGGGCCGGCCGACGGGTGCGGTCGAGGCGGGCGGCGCGGCCAGGGGTGCCGCTCAGCCGAGCAGGCGGCTCGGCCGCTGACGGCTGCGCGCACAGACCAACGGGCCCGCCCCCCGGGAGCCAGGGGGCGGGCCCTTTTGGTGCCTCGCGGTGGCACCGCCATGCAGCACCGCGAGGGGCTTGGGCGGCTGCCCGGCCGAAGCCGCAGATCAGCCGCGGGCGGGGCTCAGCCGAAGCGGCCGGAGATGTAGTCCTCCGTCGCCTGCACCGACGGGTTGGAGAAGATCCGCTCCGTGTCGTCGATCTCGACCAGTCGGCCGGGCTGGCCGACGGCCGCCAGGTTGAAGAACGCGGTGCGGTCCGAGACGCGCGCGGCCTGCTGCATGTTGTGCGTCACGATGACGATCGTGAAGCGCTCCTTCAGCTCGCCGATCAGGTCCTCGATGGCGAGGGTGGAGATCGGGTCCAGGGCCGAGCAGGGCTCGTCCATCAGCAGCACCTTCGGCTCGACCGCGATCGCGCGGGCGATGCACAGACGCTGCTGCTGACCGCCGGACAGACCGGAGCCGGGCTTGTTCAGGCGGTCCTTGACCTCGTTCCAGAGGTTGGCGCCCCTGAGCGACTTCTCGACGACGTCGTTCAGCTCGCTCTTCTTGTAGTTGCCGTTCAGACGCAGGCCCGCCGCCACGTTGTCGAAGATCGACATGGTGGGGAAGGGGTTCGGGCGCTGGAAGACCATGCCGACCTCGCGGCGCACGGCGACCGGGTCGACCCCGGTGCCGTACAGGTCCTCGTCGTCCAGCATCACCTTGCCCTCGACGCGGCCGCCGGGGGTGACCTCGTGCATGCGGTTCAGGGTGCGCAGGAACGTCGACTTGCCGCAGCCCGAGGGGCCGATGAACGCGGTCACCGAGCGGGGCTCGATGGTCATCGAGATGTCCTCGATCGCGCGGTGTGAGCTGTAGTAGGCGGACAGTCCGCTGACGTCGATTCGCTTGGCCATGATTACGTCACTTCCAGAGTTCGTCGGTCGCTGTATGGCCGCGTCAGCGACCGGTCTTCGGGGCCTTCCAGCGGGCGATGCCGCGGGCCACCAGGTTGAGGATCATCACGAAGGCGATCAGGGTCAGCGCCGCCGCCCAGGCGCGGTCGTAGGCCGCGTTGGCACCGGAGCTGTTCGCGTACTGCTGGTAGATGTACAGCGGCAGCGAGGCCTGCGGGTCCTGGAACGGGTTGCTGTTGATGAAGCTGGTCTTCCACACCAGCAGCAGCACCGGGGCGGTCTCACCGGTGATGCGCGCGACCGCGAGCATCACACCGGTGGTGATGCCGCCGATCGACGTCGGCAGGACCACCTTCAGGATGGTGCGCCACTTGGGCACGCCCAGGGCGAGGGACGCCTCGCGCAGCTCGTTCGGGACGAGCTTGAGCATCTCCTCGGTGGAGCGCACGACCACGGGCATCATCAGGATCGACAGCGCGAGCGCCCCGGCGAAGCCGGAGTAGCCCATGTTCAGGATGAGGATCCAGAAGCTGAGGACGAACAGGCCGGCGACGATGGACGGGATGCCCGTCATGACGTCGACGAAGAAGGTGACGGCCGTGGCGAGCTTGCCGCGGCCGTACTCGACCAGGTAGATCGCGGTGAGGACACCGACCGGCACGGAGATCAGGGAGGCGATGCCCACCTGCTCCAGGGTGCCGAGGATGGCGTGGTAGATGCCGCCGCCGGGCTCGGAGTCGCCGACCACGCCCATCGAGTGGGTCAGGAAGTAGACGTCGAGGACCTTCACACCGCGCTTCACGGTCGCCCAGATCAGCGACGCCAGCGGGATCACGGCGAGCAGGAAGCAGACCCAGACCAGGGCGGTCGCGATGCGGTCCTTGGCCTGGCGGCGGCCCTCGACGCGGGCGGAAACGGTGAAGGTGCTCAGCACGAACAGGATCGCGGCGATCACGCCCCACTGGACCCTGCTGTCCAGGCCGGCGGCCAGGCCGATACCCACGGCGACGGCCAGCGAGCCGGCGGCGAACCCCCACGGGGACCACTTCGGCAGACGGGCGCCCTGCAGCGAGCTGCTGCGCTTGTCGGTGACGACGGCTGCGGTGCTCATGCGTTGGCCCCCGAGTACTCCTTGCGGCGATTGATGATCATGCGCGCCGCGCCGTTGACCAGCAGGGTGATGACGAACAGGACCAGACCGGAGGCGATCAGCGCATCCTGGCCCAGCTCGGTGGCCTCGCTGAACTTGCTGGCGATGTTCTGGGCGAACGTGCCGCCGCCCGGGTCGAGCAGGCTGGCCTTGATCTCGAAGGTCGGGGAGAGGACCGTGGCCACGGCCATCGTCTCGCCGAGGGCGCGGCCGAGGCCGAGCATCGAGGCGGAGATCACGCCGGAGCGGCCGAAGGGCAGCACCGACATCCGGATGACCTCCCAGCGCGTGGCGCCGAGGGCGAGCGCCGCCTCCTGGTGCATCAGCGGGGTCTGCCGGAATACCTCACGGCTGACGTTGGTGATGATCGGCAGGATCATGATCGCGAGCAGGATGCCCACGGTGAGCAGCGAGCGCGCGGCGCCGCCCTGCCAGGAGAAGATGCCGGTCCAGCCCAGGTAGTCGTCCAGCCAGCTGTACAGGCCGCCGAGGTGCGGGACCAGGATCAGGGCGCCCCACAGGCCGTACACGATGGACGGCACCGCGGCGAGCAGGTCGACGACGTACGCGATGACGCCGCTCAGGCGGCGCGGCGCGTAGTGGGTGAGGAACAGCGCGATGCCCACCGCGACCGGGACCGCGAGGGCCATGGCGATGATCGAGGAGACCACCGTGCCGAAGGCCAGCACCGCGATGCCGAAGACCGGCGGGTCGACGTTGGTGTTCCAGTCGAACGTGGTGAGGAAGTTCCCGTCGTCCTTGCTGATGGCGATGGACGCTCGGTAGGTGAGGAAGACCGCGATCGCGGCCATGACCACCAGCAGGAAGATGCCGGATCCGCGGGAGAGGCCGAGGAAGATCCGGTCACCGGGGCGGGTGGCGCCGCGGCCCGCGCGCTTGGTCTCGGCGGCGGGGCGCTCGGGTGCGGGGGGAGGTGCGTCTGTGGTCTGCGTCGATATGTTCATCGGGTTCTCCGGTCTGCGGAGCCACACGCGGGACGGGCGGCTCGGTGGGGTCGTACTGAGTGGGACGGCCCCGGGCGGCGGTGCACCGGACGGTGCGGCCCGGTTCCGGTGGGAACCGGGCCGCACGCTCGTTTAGCTCAGGCCCTCGACGGTGGTGCGGACCTTGGAGATGATCTCGGCGGGGATGGGGGCGTAGGAGTTCTGGGACAGGACCTTCTGGCCGTCCTCGGAGGCGACGTAGCGCAGGAACGCCTTGGTGCCGGCGAGGGTGTCGGACTTGTTGCCCTTGTCGCAGACGATCTCGTAGGTGACCAGGGTCAGCGGGTAGGCGCCGGCCTCGCTCGGGTTGTAGTTCAGCTTCAGCGCCAGGTCCTGGCCGGTGCCGGCGATCTTGGCGGAGGCGATCGCCTTGGAGGCGTTCTCCGCGGTGGCCTTGGCCGGCTCGGCGGCGGCGGTCTTCAGGTCGACGGTCTTGAGGCCGTCGGAGGCGTAGGACAGCTCGAAGTACGAGATCGCACCGGCGGTCTGCTTGACCTGCGCGGCGAGGCCGGAGGAGCCCTGCGCGGCCTGGCCGCCCTTGGCCTGCCACGCCTTGCCGCCCGAGTACGGCCAGTCGGTCTTGGCCTGGCTGATCAGGTACTTGGTGAAGTTGTCGGTGGTGCCGGACTCGTCCGAGCGGTGGAACGCCTGGATCTTGAGGTCGGGCAGCTTGGCGTTCGGGTTGAGCGCCGCGATCGCCTTGTCGTTCCAGTTGGTGATCTTGCCGTCGAAGATCTTCGCGATCGTCGAGGCGTCCAGGACCAGGCTGTCCACGCCCGGCACGTTGTAGCCGAGGGCGATCGGGCCGCCGACCATGGGCAGGTCGATGGCCTGGCCGCCGGAGCAGACCTTCTTGGACTGGGCGACCTGCTCGGGCTTCAGTGCGGAGTCCGAACCGGCGAACGCGGTCTGGCCCTGCAGGAAGGCGGTGATACCGGCGCCCGAACCGGTCGGGTTGTAGTTGACCTGCACGCTGTTGCAGGCCTGCGTGAACTGCTTCACCCAGGCGTCGATCGCGTTCTTCTGCGCCGTCGAGCCCGATGCCTGCAGCTGGCCCTTGGCGTCGTCGCACTTGATGTTGCCCGCGGCCGCGGACGTCGAGGAGCCACCCCCGCTCGACTTGCTGCCCGTGTCGTCGGAGCCGCACGCCGTGAGGGCCAGGGCGCCGGAGACGGCGAGTGCGCCGAGGGCGAGGGCCCGCCGGTTCATGCGCTGAAGCTTCACTGAGGAATTCCTTCCAGGAGCCGCCGTCCTGAATTCGGCGGCGTGCGTGGTTGCTGCGAAGCCGGGGTCGAGCGGACGCGTCCCCCCAGATCGCGTCCGCACCGGGTAAGGCCGAAATTAGGCAGAAGAGGTGAAGCCGCCGAAGGGCATAAATGAACGAGAGGTGAACCCCTAGGGACGGTGTGGTTAGGTCACGGAACGCTCACGTCGAGGACACGGCCGGATTCCGGAGCAAGTGGTACGGAAGGTGGCGGTGGGGTGGCTGTGAGGGGGGAGGCCAGGGGGTTCCGGCGGGTGCCGGGCTGGAGTGCGGGGCTGGAGTGCGGGGATGGGGTGCGGGGGTGGGGTGCCGGGTGGTGGGCCCGGCGGGTGGTCGGGCTTCGCGCTGCGGTGGGCCGGGTGGGTGGGCTCGGCTTCGCGCCGCTTACCGTCCCCGGCCGGGATCGGTCCGCCGGGCCCGACTATGTCAGGCGCAGGGCCTGGAGCAGCGCGTCGACGAGCGTGCGGTCCCTCGGCTGGGTGAGGCGGGCGCGGGCCGCCGCCGGGGGCAGCCACAGGATCCGGTCGACCTCGTCGGTCGGGGTGAAGGTGCCCCCGGTGACCTCGGCCGCCCAGTAGCGGACCCGCTTGGGGCGGCCGTTCGCCAGGTAGTGCTGGGTGGGCAGCTCGGCGCCGGGCGCGGCCGTGTGGCCGGTCTCCTCGAGGGTTTCGCGCAGCGCTCCGGCCAGGTCGGTCTCGGCGTGCTTGAGCTTGCCCTTCGGGAAGGACCAGTCGTCGTACTTCGGCCGGTGCACGAGGCACAGCTCCAGTGTCCCGTCGAGCGGGGAGCGGCGCCACAGGACACAGCCCGCGGCCCGGACGACGGGGGCGTTCGCGGGGGGTGTAGGGGGTGTGGGGGGTGTCGGGTGCATGGCCTGGTGCTCCTTAAAGGGAGTCCTGCGTCCTCAGGGGAGTCCTACGGCTTCCTTCGCCCAGGTCCGCTGGAACGCGTACCGGGCCGCTTCCACCTCGTGGCGCTGGTCGGCGTGCAGCACACCGAGGGCGTACGCCGTCGCCGGGGCGATCCGCGGGGTGCGGGCCGCTTGGGCCGCCGCGGCCGCCGCCTCCGAGGCGTCCCGGTGCCGGTCCAGGGCCTGCCCGGCCTGCAGCAGCCGTACGTTCGGCACGGGTTCGCCGCCGAGCAGGGCCTCCTGGGCGTAGCGGTGCAGGCGCAGCAGCAGGCGGACCTGGTGCCAGGGCGCGTCCTGCGGATGCGGGGCGGGCGGGTCGGGCGACAGGCCGTGCACCAGTGCCTCGGCGTTGTACGGGCTGCCCGCGGTGACCAGCGGCAGCGCGGCCACCGCGTCGGTCAGCCGCTCCCGGGCCGCCCCGGCCAGCGGGCGCAGATCGGCCGCCGGGGAGACGAGGGGGACCTCGCTGGCGAGTAAGGCGACCTTGTCGGCGACCGCGTGGAACCGGGCCGAGCCGAGGGCCTGCAGCGCGGTGGAGTGCGCCCGGGTCCGGGCCAGTGTCAGCTGCCGGTCCAGCAGCGCGCCCGCCTTGGCCGCGCCGACGGTGAGCTGACCGCGTTCGGTCGCCGTCGAGTGGTGGGTGCCGACGGACTGCGCGGGGAGTGCCGTCGCGCCCGACAGCCGGTGCAGCGCCGTCAACAGCCGCTCGAGGCGGGCCTCGTAGGCGTGCTCCAGGGCCAGGGTGCCGGAGACCCAGGCCAGTTCGGGGCGCATCTCCTCCGACCAGTCGGCATCCAGGACCGGGCGGAAGGTGTGCAGGCTGCCACTGATACGGCGGGCCGCGCGCCGCAGGGCCCGGGCGGCGTCGACGGACGCGTGCGGTGTCTCGGCCGCCCGTGCCCCGTTCGCCCTTCCTCCGCTGGGCGTCCCGTTCGTCCTTGCCGCGTTGGGCGTGCCGTTCGTCCTTCCTGCGTTGGTCGTGCCGCCCGCTTCCCGGTGCAGGCGCAGCGCCCTCAGGAACTCCGTCGCCTGGGCACGGAGATAGTCTGCGAGCGCGTCCCCCGTGGGGGCACCTCCCTGCTCGAGCGCAGCCGAGAGCTCGGGGGACGGCCCGGCGGTGGGATCCGTCAGGTCATGGTGTTGCTGTGCCACGCCGGCGCCTCCGGGCGTCTATGAGCGTCTCCTGGACGTTGCGCAGGGGTTGACCGTCCGCGTCGGTCGCGTGCCGGGTCCACACGCCGTCCGCGCCCAGGTGCCAGGACGCGGTGGTGGCGGCCATGCCGGTCTCCAGCAGGCGGTTCAGCGCGGCCCGGTGACCGGGGTCGACGACCCGTACGAGGGCCTCGATACGGCGGTCGAGGTTGCGGTGCATCATGTCGGCGCTGCCGATCCACACTTCCGGCTCGCCGCCGTTGCCGAAGGCGAAGATCCGGGAGTGCTCCAGGAAGCGGCCGAGTATGGAACGGACCCGGACGTTCTCCGACAGGCCGGTGACGCCGGGGCGGATCGCGCAGATCCCGCGCACCCAGATGTCGACCGGGACGCCGGCCTGCGAGGCGCGGTACAGCGCGTCGATGATCGCCTCGTCGACCATCGAGTTGACCTTGATGCGCACGAAGGCGGGGCGGCCGGCGCGGTGGTGCTGGATCTCCTTGTCGATGCGGGAGATCAGGCCGTCGCGCAGGGACTTCGGGGCGACCAGCAGGCGACGGTAGGTCTCCCGGCGGGAGTAGCCGGAGAGGCGGTTGAACAGGTCCGACAGGTCTGCGCCGACCTGCGGGTCCGCGGTGAGCAGGCCCAGGTCCTCGTACAGGCGGGCGGTCTTGGGGTGGTAGTTGCCCGTGCCGACGTGGCTGTAGCGGCGCAGCGTCTCGCCTTCCTGGCGGACGACGAGGGACAGCTTGCAGTGCGTCTTCAGGCCGACCAGGCCGTAGACGACGTGGCAGCCGGCCTCCTCCAGCTTGCGCGCCCACTTGATGTTGGCGTGCTCGTCGAAGCGGGCCTTGATCTCGACCAGGACGAGGACCTGCTTGCCGGACTCGGCGGCGTCGATCAGCGCGTCCACTATCGGGGAGTCGCCCGAGGTGCGGTACAGCGTCTGCTTGATCGCCAGCACGTCCGGGTCCAGCGCCGCCTGCTCCAGGAACGCCTGCACGGAGGTGGAGAAGCTGTCGTAGGGGTGGTGCAGCAGCACGTCGCGCTGGCGCAGCGCCGCGAAGATGTCGGGGGCCGACGCCGATTCCACCTCGGCCAGGTCGCGGTGGGTGCCCGCGATGAACTTCGGGTACTTCAGCTCCGGGCGGTCCAGGCTGTGGATGCGGAAGAGGCCGGTGAGGTCCAGGGGGCCGGGGAGCGGGTAGACCTCCGCCTCGGAGACCTTCAGCTCGCGGACCAGCAGGTCGAGGACCTCGCGGTCGATGGACTCCTCCACCTCCAGGCGGACGGGCGGGCCGAAGCGGCGCCGCATGAGTTCCTTCTCGAGGGCCTGGAGGAGGTTCTCGGTGTCGTCCTCCTCCACCTCCAGGTCCTCGTTGCGGGTGAGGCGGAAGGCGTGGTGCTCCAGCACCTCCATGCCCGGGAACAGCTCCTCCAGGTGGGCGGCGATGACGTCCTCGAGGGGGACGTACCGGCCCGGGGAGGCCTCCAGGAAGCGGGAGAGCAGCGGCGGGACCTTGACGCGGGCGAAGTGGCGGTGGCCGCTGACCGGGTTGCGGACGACCACCGCGAGGTTGAGGCTCAGGCCCGAGATGTAGGGGAACGGGTGCGCCGGGTCGACCGCGAGCGGGGTGAGGACCGGGAAGATCTGGTGCCGGAAGAGGGTGAACAGGCGGGCCTGCTCCTTCTCCGCCAGTTCCCTCCAGCGGACCAGGTGGATGCCCTCGTCGGCGAGCGCCGGGGCCACGTCCTCGTGGAAGCAGGCGGCGTGCCGCGCCATCAGCTCACGGGAGCGGGCCCAGATCATCTCCAGCACCTCGCGGGGCTGCAGGCCCGAGGCGGAGCGGGTGGCGACGCCCGTGGCGATACGGCGCTTGAGGCCCGCGACGCGGACCATGAAGAACTCGTCGAGGTTGCTCGCGAAGATCGCCAGGAAGTTGGCGCGCTCGAGGAGGGGGGTGTTCGGGTCCTCGGCGAGCTCCAGGACCCGTTCGTTGAAGGCCAGCCAGCTGCGTTCTCGGTCCAGGAAGCGGCCTTGCGGGAGTGTGCTGCCGGCCTGGCCGTCCTGGGACTCGTCGTACGCGTCGAGATCCGCGTCGAGGTCGGGGTCGAGGTCGGAGACAGGGGCGGACACCGTGTGGGGGCGGTGCGCGGCGATGGAGCCCACGGAAGGCTGCGCTTGCTGGACCTTGTCCTGCGTCTCTGACTGGCTCATGGACCCATTCTTCCGCGCCAGGAGGGTGACGGGCGCGTCGGAAAGTGCGGGGCCCTCCGGGGGGTGCTGGGGCTCGGGCACGGCGGGCTTCATTGCGCGAGCGTCGCAAGCTCGTCTGAATCGATGGTTACGGGGATATGACGTGAGGGTGCCGGTGCCTGCGGCGCTTTTGGTGGTTGTTCGTCTGCGGGTGCGCGGCGGCTGGTCGCGCCGTTCCCCGCGCCCCTTTTGTGCCTGCGGCGGCCCGTTGCGGTGGGTGGGTGGCTGGTGTCGCGCCTGCGGTCGTCTGTGGGTCGGGGCCGGGGTGGGGGGTGTCCGTCCTCGGTCCGGCCGCCCGTTTCCGACGGCCTCACTGTGTCCCGGCGCCGGCCGCTGCGGGCGGACACCCCCCACCCCGTCCCCTTCCCGCCGTCGGCGACTGCCTCCGGTCGTAGCTGCGGGCAGTCGTGCTTTTCCCAAGCTCTTCGGGCAGGGGGGACCCCCAGGGCGGCACGGGCGGGCGCAGCGGCACCCCGCCAGCGCCGGTGAGCACACCCACCCCCGGCCGGCCACAGCCCCGGACACCTGGAAAACGCCGTACGCGAAAGTCCCGTATCAAAAAAGGAAACGTGCACGTCCCTCCCCCCGAAAGAAGGGACGTACACGTGGAGGCTCAGGCCGTTCGGCGGCGCAGCAGTGTGAAGGATGTCGCGGTCGCCGTCGCGGCCAGGGCCAGGACGATGCCGCACTCCACGAGCTGAAGCGGCCAGTAGTGAGACTCGGGGTGGAAGACGACGTAGTAGACGTCCGCGTTCCGTCCGCCGGCCAGTTCCCATGCGTGCTCGGGGAGGTCGACGGGGTGCGTGGCGGTGCGGGTCCGCGTGGGCCACAGGTCGGCCCGGTACGTCTCCATGGTGATCGCGAGCAGCCACATCACGGCGACCGAGACGCCGAGGGCCGGCAGCGCGCGCCGCAGGAGGAGCGCGGTGAGGGTGCCCACGGCCAGGGCGCACAGGGCGTACGCGACCGCCGCCGGGCCGCGGGCCAGGAAGAGGGCCGGGGTGTACCAGTCGTCGAAGGTCAGGTCCCGGTTGGCCGCCCAGGTCCAGTGGAACACCGTGACGAGCAGGGTGAGCCCGGCGGTGAGCGTGAGCGCGGGCAGGGCCAGCTTGGCCGTCAGCCAGCGGGTCGGGGTGACGCCCTGGGTCCAGGCGAGGTGCGCGGTGCCGGACTCCAGCTCGCGGCCGATGAGCGCGCCGCCCGCGTAGCCGGCCACGAGGAGGAAGGCGTAGCCGATCAGGAGGGCCACCATGCCCGCCTCTCCGCCGTAGGGGGAGGCGACGGCGTCGCAGTAGTCCTGTGCGCAGTGGGTCTGCGCGGCGCGGGTGTGGTGCGCGGTGACCTGGTTCAGCCAGAGGGTCCAGACGGTCAGGACGAGGATCAGGGCGATCCACACGGCCGTCGCCGCGCGGTGCACGCGCAGGAGCGTGGTGGTCATACGGCGGCTGCCCTGCCGCCCGTGATGCGGCGCAGCGTCATGTACGCGCCTGCCGTGAGCAGGGCGGTCAGGGCGAGGGCCAGGGCCGTCGTGGTCAGCTGCAGCGGCCAGTAGTGGGAGGCCGGGTGGTAGATGTGGAAGTGGCCGACCGCGTCGAGTTTTTCGTACAGGGCCCGGCAGTCGGGGTAGGCGGTGCTGCCGCAGGTGGGGTCGGCCATGTGCCTGCCGGTGGAGGTGACCAGGCCCTCGTCGACGTACAGGACGTCTCCGAGGAGGTCGGCGTTGCGCAGGTCTGTGGTGCGGGTGGCCGTGGGCCACAGGTGGGGCATGGCCTGGTCGGCGATCGTCCGGACGACGAGGGTGAGGGCCATACCGAGCATCAGGGCCGGCAGGGTGCGTTGCCACAGGAGGCCCGCGAGGGCGCCGGCGGCCAGACCGGCCAGCGCGAAGGCGATCGTCGTGGGGCCGTTGGCGTGCAGTGTGGTGTTGTCGTACCAGGCCTCGGCGGTGTCGATACGGCCCTCGGCCGCCGTCCAGGCCAGGCGGTGCAGGATGACCAGGAGGGTGGTGCCGGCGGTGATCAGGGCGGCCGGCAGGGCCAGGCGGCCCGTCAGCCAGCGGGTCGGGGTGAGGCCCTGCGTCCAGGTCAGGCGGGCCGTGCCGGACTCCAGCTCGCGGCCGACGAGGGCGGCGCCTGACCAGGCGGCCACCACGAAGGGGACCGCGGTCACCGCGATGGTCGTGTACGTGTACAGCGTCTTGTAGCGCAGGATCGCCGGCTGGTCGTACGCACACGACTCGGTGTCGCACGCGTTCCACTGGCGCCAGGCGGCCGCTGCCGCGTCGGTCGCCGGACCGTACAGCCACAGCAGGGCGGCGGCCGTCGCCAGCACCAGGGCCGCCCAGGTGAGCAGGGCCGGGCGGTGCAGGCGCAGGAGCCAGTGCAGGTGGCGGGGCGCGTGCGTCTTGTGCGTCGGGGCGGGCAGGGGTACGGCGCTCATGCGGCGGCCTCCTGGGGGAGCGCCGGTGCTTCGGGGTTGCGCAGGTGCGCCAGCACCAGTTCCTCCAGGGTCGGCACCGAGGTGCGCCAGTGGGTGGGAAGCGGGGCGCCCGGGCGCAGGAGGGCGGTGAGCTGGCGGCCGGTGGTGCGGGACTCCACGACGGTGTGCGGGGTCAGGTCGGCGGTGTCGGCGGGGGCGCTCACGCGCGCGTGCGCCTCCAGCAGGGCGTCGATCTCGCCGGACAGGCGGACCGTGCCGCCGCCGAGCAGGAGGAGGTGGTCGCAGGAGTCCTCCAGTTCGGCGACGACGTGCGAGGACATCGCGATCGTCGTGCCGTACTGCGCGGCCTGCGCCATGAGCGTGCCCATCAGTTCGTGCCGGGCGAGCGGGTCGAGGTCGGCCATCGGCTCGTCCAGCAGGAGCAGTTCGGGGCGCTTGCCCAGGGCCAGGGCGAGGGCCACGCGGGTGCGCTGGCCACCGGAGAGCGAACGGACTTTCGACCGGGGGTCGAGGTCGCCCGTCGCTATGACGCGTTCGGCGGTGGCCGCGTCCCAGCGGGCCGGATTCAGGTCGGCGCCCATGCGCAGCGTCTCCGCGACGGTGAGCTGCGGGTACAGCGGCTTGTCCTGGGCGACGTAGCCCACACGCGCGCGTGCCGATGCGGGGTCGGTGCCGAGGACGGTGATCCGGCCCTCGGCCGGGGTGGTGAGCCCGGCGGCCAGGGCGAGGAGCGTGGACTTGCCGGCGCCGTTGGGGCCGACGACGGCGCAGACGCGTCCGGCGGGCAGGCGCAGCGCGCAGTCGCGCAGCGCCCAGCGGGCGCGGCCCGGACGCCGGCCGAAGCGCTTGCCGAGGCCGGTGGCCTCGATGGCCGGGTCGGTCATGGACGTTCTCCCTGTTCTCCGGGGAAGTGCTGGTCGAGGACGGCGGTGAGGAGCGCGGCCACGTCGTCCCGCTCCAGTCCGGCCCTGCGGGCCCGCTGGGCCCACTCCTCCAGTTCCGCGCGCAGCGGGGAGTCGGCCGGGGTCGTGCCCAGCGAGCGCCGTACGAAGGTGCCGAGGCCGCGGCGTGCCTCGACCAGGCCCTCGCGTTCCAGCTCGCGGTAGGCCTTCAGGACGGTGTTGGGATTGATCGCCGTGGCCTCCACGACCTCGCGGGCCGTGGGCAGCTTGTCGCCGGGGCGCAGCAGCCCGAGGCGCAGGGCCTGTTTCGTCTGCTGCACGATCTGGACGTAGGTGGCCACGCCGCTGTGCCGGTCGATGCGGTACTCGACCACTCCGCCAACCACCCTTTCACTAATTGAGTAGTGAAAGGGTGGTGCAAGGGGTGGGGCAAAGTCAACTCCGGCGGCCGTCACCGAGCGGGGGGAGGGGGGAGGGGAGCGCGCTCGTCACCGAGGGGGCGGGGAACCGGCTCTCGGGTGGCCCGAGCGGCCGGTCCAGCGGCCGGTCCGAGCGGCTGGCCCCAGCGGCCGGTCCGAGCGGCTGCAAAGTCGTCGCCGGTTGCGTGAACCGATCGGCGGGGGTCGTCCGATGAGGAGATGTGAGCGAAACGAAAAGCGACGGGGAGCTGCTGCGGGCCATCGCGGCAGACGGGGACCGTCACGCCTTCGAGGAGCTGTACCGGCGGTACGCGCCGTGGCTGACCGCGCGTATGCGCAGCCGCTGCGCCGACGCCGGGATAGTCGACGACGTCGTACAGGAGACGTTCCTCGCGGTGTGGCGGGGCAGCGCCCGCTATCGCCAGGAGGGCGACGTCGCCGGGTGGCTGTGGCGCATCGGCGCGCGGCGCCTGGTGGACGCGCTGCGCGGGGACGGCGCGCGCGGCCGGCTGCGGCAGGCGCTCGCGCGGCTGCGGCACCGGGACGAGGTGTCCGCCGAGGAGCGCGTGCTCGCGGGGGTGGAGCACGGGGATCTCGCCGGCGCGCTCACAAGGCTGTCGCCCGAGTTGCGCGCCGTGCTGCAGGCCACGGTCATCGACGGGCTCAGCACCCGGGAGGCGGCCGTCGTGCTCGGCATTCCGCCCGGCACGGTCAAGACGCGGGCGATGCGCGCCCGCAAGCAACTGCGGGAGGCGCTGGCATGACGTGGCATGTGGCCGAGGACGATCTGCGCGCCTACGGGCGCGGCGAGCTGGACCCGCCGCTGCTGTGGTCGGCGGACACGCACCTCACGGCGTGTTCCGAGTGCCGCGCCCGGCTCGCGGACGTCACCGAGCCCGTCGCCCTTGACCAGGGCTGGGCACGGCTGGACGCCGAGCTGGACGCGCCGCGGCCCGGGCTGAGCGAGCGGCTGCTCGTGCGGTGCGGGGTGGCCGACCACACCGCACGGCTGCTCGCCGCCACCCCGGTGCTGCGCCGCTCCTGGCTGCTGGCGCTGGTGTTCGTGCTGGCGGCGACCGTGCTGATGGTGCACGCCGCCGGGTCGCTCGCCCTGTTCCTCGCCCTGGCACCGCTGCTGCCGCTGGCCGCGGTCGCGCTGTCCTACGGCCCCGTCCTGGACCCGACGTACGAGATGGCCGTCGTCGCCCCGATGCACGGCTTCCGGCTGCTGATGCTCCGCACGGTCGCGGTGCTGTCCGGCAGTCTCGTGCTCAACGGCGTGGCCACGCTCGCCCTGCCGGAATACGGACTGCGCGCGCTGACCTGGCTGCTGCCCGCGCTCGCCCTGACCACCACCGGACTCGCTCTGACCCCGCGGCTCGGGCCGGTGCTCGCACCCGCGCTGGTCGGCGGCGCCTGGGTCGCGGTGCTCGCCGTGGCCAGAGCGCTGAACCACGGGACGCTCGCCCCCTTCACCCTCTTCGGGCAGCTCGCGGCCGCCGTGGTCGCCGCCGGAGCCGGCTGGCTGCTGGTGCGGCTGCGCGACCGCTTCGACACCACCTCGGCGCACGCGCCGTTCACCACCTACGGGAGTGCCGCATGACCACCACCG
Source organism: Streptomyces sp. NPDC049915 (assembly GCF_040656475.1). Lineage (NCBI taxonomy): Bacteria > Bacillati > Actinomycetota > Actinomycetes > Kitasatosporales > Streptomycetaceae > Streptomyces > Streptomyces sp. NPDC049915. Next base: position 474,146 of record NZ_JBFAMH010000004.1, on the reverse strand, counting down.
TCTCCGCCTCGGGGCTGACCCTCCGCTACGGCGGCACGCGCGCCCTGGACGACGTCTCGCTCAGGCTCGCCCCCGGCGTCACCGGGCTGCTCGGGCCCAACGGAGCCGGGAAGACCACCCTGTTGCGGGTCCTGGCCACCGCGGTCCCCGCCGACCGGGGCTCCTTCACCGCCCTGGGCCACGACCCGGCCACGGCCGCCGGCCGGCAGAGACTGCGCCGCGAGCTCGGTTACCTCCCGCAGAACCCCGGCTTCCACCCGGACTTCACGGCCTTCGAGTTCGTCGACTACGTGGCGATCCTCAAGGAGCTCACCGATCGCGCCGCCCGCCACCGCGAGGTGCGCCGGGTCCTCGACGCCGTCGACCTGTCCGATGTACGCGGCCGGCGCATGAAGCGGCTGTCCGGAGGGATGCGGCAGCGGGTCGCCCTGGCCGCCGCTCTCGTCGGTGACCCGGGCTTCCTGGTGCTGGACGAGCCGACCGTCGGCCTCGACCCGGAGCAGCGCATGCGGTTCCGTGAGCTGATCGCGCAGGCCGGAGAGGGGCGGACGGTGCTGCTGTCCACCCACCAGACCGAGGACGTGGCGATGCTGTGCCATCGGGTGATCGTCCTGGCCGGCGGGCGCGTCCGCTTCGAGGGCAGCCCCGCCGAGCTGAGCGCACGGGCGGCCGGCCGGGTGTGGAGCAGCGCCGACCGAGACCCCGGCGCCCGCGCCGGCTGGCGCACCGGCACCGGCACCTACCGCAACATCGGCGACCCGCCCGAGGGTGCCGACCTGCTCGAACCCACCCTGGAGGACGGCTACCTGCTGGCCCTCGACGACATGGCCACGGAGGTGGCGGCATGAGCGCGACGATCACCACCCCGGCGCCCGCGGTCACCGGACCCGAGCGCACCGCCCACCCCTGGAGGGCCATCCTCGCCCTGGCCCGCTTCGAGGCACGCGAACTGCTGCTGTACATCCCGGTGTTCGTCTTCCTGCTGCTGTACACCGGTTACTCGCTCTGGCAGTTGCTCATGCGCGGCGACGGCATGGACGACTACCCGGTGCTGCAGGACGTCGACCGCGCCACCCAGACCGGCCCGCTGCTGGTCGCCGTCGCCGTGTTCCTGTGCGTCAACCGCGCCGCGCTGCGCTCCCACCGGCAGGGCACCGACCGGCACTTCGCCGTGCTGCCCGTCCCGCCCTGGCAGCGCACCCTCGCCCACGTCCTGTCCGTCGTACCGGTCGCGGCCGTCGTCGCCCTCGTCGTCACCGCCGAGTTCACGGTGGCGGTGCTGCGCCCGGGCGCGGTCGGGCACGGCTCGGCCGCCGAGCTGGTGGTCGGCCCGCTGTCGGTGCTGCTGGCCGGGGCGCTCGGCGTGTTGCTCGCCCGGCTGGTGCGCTCCTCCTTCCCCGCCCCGCTGTTCGTCATCGGCCTGTACGTTCTCGTGACCCTCGTCGCCGTCGCGGCGGACGGCTCGGACGCCGACTGGGTCAACTGGCTGTCCCCGGTCGTCGACGAGACCGGCGGCAAGCCGGTCCCCTCCGACCTGCTGGGCCGCCCGGCCTACTGGCACGCGCTGTATCTGCTCGGGCTGACGGTGCTGCTGCTGTGCGCCGCGCTGCTGCGCAGCGGGCTGCGCAGCCGTTCGCTCGGCGCGCTCACCGCCGTGGCCGTCGCCGCCACGGGCGCGGGCGTCGCGGGCCAGTCCACCGGCGACGGGCACGAGGTGCTCGCGGCCCGTACGACGGCGTCGGTCCACCCGGAGCGGGTGCAGCAGTGCGTCCCGCACGGCACGAACGTGTACTGCGCCTTCCCGGAGTGGACCGGCCGCACCGCCGACTGGGCCAAGGAGGCCGACCGGGTCCAGCAGCTCGCCGGCGGCGCCGCGCAGCACAGCAGACTGACGGTCCGCCAGCGGCTCGAGGCGCGCTACGGGCTGACGTCGGACTCCGCGCTCGCCCCGCTGTCCGGTCCCGGCCAGGTGACCGTCGGTACGCGCTGGGGCGGCAACCGCGTCCCCGAGTTCGCCGTGGCTGTCGCCTCGGTGCTGGTGGCCGGGGACGAGAAGACCGCGAGCGGGATGTGCGACGCCCGGACGGTGACCGTGATGTGGCTGGCGCTGGCCGCCCAGCCGGACCCGATGACCGCGCTGCGCGACGTCCGGCTCGACGACTCCGTGACCGGTCCCGCCGTCGCCCTCAGCACCACCGACCCGGTGTCGATGAGCGCCCCGCAGACCGACGTCGTCCGGGCACTGCTGGAGAAGCCGCGCGCCCAGGTCACCGCCTCGGTGAAGGCCCACTGGCCGGAGCTGACCTCACCGAAGACGCCGCTGACGCGGGTCGCCCAGCTCCTGGGCGTACCGGCTCCGGCTCAGGAAAAGGGGGAGGCCGGTGACTCCTGTGACTCATGAGACCGGTGCGTCTGAGACCCCCGCACCTGTGACTGCGGCACCCGAAACCGCTGCCGCCCCGACCGGTCGGCGTGCCCGTGCCGCCCTCGGCCCCCTGCTGGCGGCCACCGCCAGGACCCTGCCCCGGGCCCCGCTGGCCGCGGGCGCCGCGCTTGGGCTGCTCACGGCCGCCTGCTCACGCCTGCTGTCCGGTGGCCCCGCCGACCCCTGGCTGAGTCTGGTGCTGCTGCGCGTGGCCGCCGTATGCCTGGGACTCGGTCTGGCGTTCCTCCTGGACGACCCGGCCCGCCGTACGACGGAGACCGTGCCGACGGGACGGGCACTGCGGGCCTGCCTGCGGGCGGCGCTGATCGCCCCGCTCACGGCGCTGTGGTGGGCGGCGGCCCTGCTGCTCACACCGGCCGACGCGCGGCCCCCGCTGGCGGAGACCACTCTGGAAGCCGTCACCCTGGCCACGCTCGCCCTCGCCCTGGCGGCGGTCGCCGTACGCCGCAGCGCCGAGCCGGAGCCCGGGCGGGCGGCGGCGGTGGGAGTGCTCTCGCTGACCGTGCTCGCCGCGCTGCTGCCGGACCGGTGGGGACTCTTCGTCGCGCAGGGCAGCCCGCAGTGGGCCGGCGCTCACGACCGCTGGGCGGTGCTGCTCGCGGTGACGGTGGCGGTCTGGACACTGTCCATACCGGAGCCCTTGCACCGAGGACGGCTGCGACCCCGCCCGTCGGGCGCCTGAAACGCCCCGCCCGAGCCTGAAACGCCCGGGCCGGCGGCAGAACGACCCTGCGGGGGAGCCGCCGTCAGGTCTCCGTCCGGTACATCAGGTCCGTCTCGTACGCGGTGAAGCCCATCCGCTCGTAGACGGACACGGCCGCCTTGTTGTCGGCGTCGACGTACAACATGGCCGTCGGCAGACCCTGCGCCGCCAGGTGCCGCAGGCCGATGACCGTGAGCGCCTTGCCGAGGCCGCCGCCCTGGTTGCCGGGGGCGACGCCGAGGACGTAGATCTCGCCGAGCTGTTCCTCGGCGTGGACCTTCGTCCAGTGGAAGCCGATGAGTTCACGCTCCCCGGCGCCCGCCGCGGACCCGGCCGGGCCCGCCGCGGCCCGGGCGCCCGCCGTCTCGCGCTCGGCGAGGAAGAAGCCGGCCGGATCGAACCAGGGTTCGGCCTTGCGGGCGTCGAGGTCCCGCTGGGTGAGGGAGCCCTGCTCCGGATGGTGGGCGAAGGCGGCGGCGTTGACGGCGAGCCAGGCGGCGTCGTCCTGGCCGGGCACGAAGGTGCGCACGGTGACGCCCTCGGACAGCGCCGGATCGGGCAGATCCAGGTCGGTCAGCGCTCGCCGCATCTGGCGCAGCTCGCGGAACAGGGTCAGCCCGAGGACCTGTGCGAGGTGCCGGGCGGCGGGGTGACCGCCGTGCGCCCACACGCGCAGTCGCTTGCCGGACGCGGCGAGCAGCGCGGCGCCGAGCGCCCGCCCATGACCGTGGCCGCGGTGGGCGGGGTGGACGACCAGTTCGGCCGCCGGTGCCTCGACGGGGTCGGTGTCCTCCAGCTGGGCGTAGCCGACGAGTTCGCCGCCCACGGTCAGCAGCAGATGGGAGACGCCCTCGCGTTCGCCGTCGCGCAGCTGGAGCCGGCCCTGCTCGGACACCGCCTGCTGGCCGTCCGAGCGGGCGGCCTCCGCGAGCAGGTCGAGGACCGTCTCGGTCCGCTCCTCGGAGAGCGCGGCGTAGGTCTCGATGGATCGGGCGCCGGGAAGCCGTGCGATGTCGTCGCTGGTCATGCGTACGAGGGTAAGGGGAGCGACCCGCAAAGTGGGGACAAAGCGGAGGGCAAAGGGAAACCAGGATGTAACCCCGAACCCCCTGTCGCGCTACGCGCGTTGACTCTAGGCTGCGCCCGGGCGTGGCCACCGCCGTACCGGACCCGCCAGGTCACGTCGTCACCGCACACCACCAGGGGGGCGTATGCCAACCACCGACCAGCCGAACCGTCCCGCAAGACGCCGCACCCGCCGGCTGCTGGCGGCCGCCGCCGCGCTCGCCACGGCCGGCGCGCTGGCCGCCGCGCTGCCCGCGTCCGCGAGCACGGACGGCCCCCGCAAGCCGGGCGGCCACCACGAGCCGGCCCCGGGCCGCTACCAGGACGTGCAGCTGCTGTCCTTCAACGACCTGCACGGCAACCTGGAACCGCCGTCCGGTTCCTCGGGCCGGGTCACCGAGCTGCAGCCCGACGGCACGACGAAGACGATCGACGCGGGCGGCGTGGAGTACCTGGCCACGCATCTGCGCGACGCGCGCAAGGGCCACCCGTACTCCATCACCGCGGCGGGCGGCGACATGGTGGGCGCCTCGCCGCTCATCTCCGGCCTGTTCCACGACGAGCCGACCATCGAGGCGCTGAACAAGCTGAAGCTGGACGTGACCAGCGTCGGCAACCACGAGTTCGACGAGGGCGCGCAGGAACTGGCCCGTCTGCAGAACGGCGGCTGCCACCCCAAGGACGGCTGCTACAGCGACGAGGGCTTCGAGGGCGCGGACTTCCCGTACCTGGCCGCGAACGTCCTCGACGACAAGACCGGCAAGCCGATCCTGAAGCCGTACTGGGTGTGGCAGAAGAAGGGCGTGAAGATCGGTTTCATCGGCGTCACCCTGGAGGGCACCCCGGGCATCGTCTCCGCCGACGGCGTCAAGGGGCTGACCTTCAAGGACGAGGTCGAGACGATCAACAAGTACGCGAAGGTGCTCCAGCGCCAGGGTGTGCAGTCGATCGTCGCGCTGATCCACGAGGGCGGCTACCCGGCGTCGGGTTCGTACAACTACGACTGCGACTCCCCGGGCGCCGGTGGCGGCATCTCCGGCCCGATCGTCGACATCGCCAAGAACGTCACCCCGGCCGTCGACGCCCTCGTCACCGGTCACACCCACAACGCGTACGTGTGCACCATCCCCGACCCGGCCGGCAAGCCGCGCATGGTGACCTCGGCGTCCTCCTTCGGCCGCCTCTACACGGACACGACGCTGACGTACGACCGGGGGACGGGCGACATCGCGCGTACGGCGGTGAAGTCGGCGAACCGCGTGGTCACCCGGGACGTGCCCAAGGCCGCGGACATGACCGAGCTGATCGGCAAGTGGAACGCCCTGGCCGCACCCATCGGCAACCGCCCCATCGGCTACATCTCCGCCGACGTGCCGAACACCGGCACCGAGTCCCCGATGGGCGACCTGATCGCCGACGCCCAACTGGCCTACGGCAAGCAGCTGGACGCGAACACCTCCCTGGCGCTGATGAACCCCGGCGGCGTGCGGGCGGGCCTGACGTACGCGGCGAAGGCGGCCGAGGGCGACGGCGTGGTGACGTACGCGGAGGGCTTCACGGTCCAGCCGTTCGCCAACACCGTCAACCTGCAGGACTTCACCGGCGCGCAACTGGTCCAGGTGCTGAAGGAGCAGGTGTCCGGCCCGAACCAGGCCGCGCCGAAGATCCTCCAGCCGTCGGCGGGTCTGACGTACACGCTTGACCTCACGAAGAGCGGCGCGGACCGCGTGGTCACGGACTCCATCCGGCTGAACGGCAAGCCCATCGACCCGTCGGCCACCTACCGCGTCGCGACGAACAGCTTCCTCGCGGGCGGCGGCGACGGCTTCCCGACGCTGGGCCAGGGCACGAACGACGTGGTCGGCACGGACGACCTGGCGGCCCTGGTGCAGTACCTGACGGCCAACTCCTCGGCGACGACCCCGCTCGCGCCTCCGGCGGCGAACCGGATCACGATCACGCAGTAACACCTCTTCACGAGGCCCCGGGGCCCGGCCGCTCCGTACCCGCACACGGTACGCAGCGGCCGGGCCTCGCGCTCTCCGGCACCAGGGCCCGAACGGCCTGCCGTCAGCGCGAACGCGCGTGGAAGTCGCCGCCAGAACCGGCAAGGAGGTGCACCGGGTCCGCGTCATGCACCATCCGGCCTCGTTCGCCCTCACCCGCACTCCGGCCGGCCGGCTGCTCTACGACGAGAAGAGGGTGATCCGAGTCGATCTCGGCACGGGACGCACGACGGCGATCGACCTGCCGGGCACGCTGCTCGACGCGTGAGTCACCGCGTCGTCCGGTCCGACGCGAGCACCTGGGGCGCCGTGGGTGACCAGTCCCCCAGCCAGTCCGCGACCTCCTGCTGTGCCGCCTGGGCGTCCGTCAGCTGAGGGCGGTCGGTGCTTGCGCCGCTCGCTCCCGGGCCGGAGTTGCGGTACTCCGCGAAGCGGTCGTTCTTCCAGGAGAAGCCGCTCATGTCGGTCCAGGGGGTGGGCTTGATCGCCGCGCTCAGCGAGGTGTTGCGGACCGTCGTCTGCGGGTCGAGCGTGGCGTCGCCGCCCGCGTGCCAGGGGCGGCCCAGGTAGAAGGAGCCGGGGGAGACGTCGCCGGTCACCGTCGAGTTGGCGATCAGGATGCCCTTGCGGTCCGTCGCCGTCGACGGGGCCGTGACGTAGCCCGCCGACGTGCCGTTCCAGCGCTTCTTCAGGGTGAGGACCGAGTGGTCGATCACCGCGGTCGCGCGGCCGAAGACGAAGTCGACGTTGCCGACGACGTAGGAGTTCGTCATGTAGACGCGGCCCGGTTCGTCCTTCGACGCCGTGTCCAGGAGCAGCGTGTCCTGGTCGCCCTCCACGATCACCGAGTCCAGCAGCACCCTGTCGGACGCCGTGCGCAGCGCCACCGCCTGCTGGGCGATGTCCTGGTGGGCGGCCTCGTCGAAGTCGTTGCGGAGGGTGAGATTGCGGGCCTGGAAGTCATCGGCCTCGACGGCGACCGTGGCGCTGCCGGCCGTGCCGTAGGTGCCGGAGCCGTCGGGCTTCGGCGTGCCGGACGCGTTGTTGTAGACGATCACCGTGTCCTTGCGGCTGCCGCCCGTGCCCTGGATCGTCACGTGCGGTTTGGTGGAGGGGACCTTCACCGTCTCGCGGTACGTGCCCGGCGCCACCGCGATCACCACACGGGAGGTGTTGTTCGCGGGGATGGCGTTCACGGCCGCCTGGACGGAGGTGTACTGGCCGGTGCCGTCCTTGGCGACGGTGAGGGTCTTCGACGCGGTCAGCAGCGTGCCCCATGAGGTGCGCGGGCCCGTGCCCGCCTTCAGCAGCGCCGGGACGTCGGCCGCCTTGTCGAGCGTGTACGGGTAGTACGTCCTCGGGTCCCAGGCCGCGCCCGTGCCGCCGCTCTCGTTGCGGCCCGTCGTGCCGGAGAAGACGTTGCCGCGCTGGACCAGCGTTGCCGTGCTGTCGCGGATCACCGGGTTGTTCATGCCCTGGAAGTAGCTGTTCTCCAGCAGCATGTTCGTCTTCCCGCGCGCGTAGTTGCCGTAGGAGGACGTGATCGTGGTGCCCGGCTCGTCCTGCAGGTAGTTGTTGTACAGGTGGGCGTGGGCCACGTTGTCCGTGGACGGGTTGCGCTGTTCGGTCTCGCGGATCCAGTTGTGGTGGATCGTGATGTCCGCGGTGGTGTTGTCGGTCCAGCCGATGCCGAACGCCTTGTTCTCCTGGCTGAGCCTGTTCCAGGACACCGTCAGGTACGTCGTGTCCTTGCGGCTGTCGATCAGGCCGTCGGCCATGTGACGGATGTCGTTGTGGTCGATCCAGACGTGGTGGGCGCCGTCCATCTGGATGCCGTCGTAGTCGTGCTCCTTGTCGTTCCACACACCCTGGTACGCGTCCCGGATCGTCAGGTTCCGGATGATCACGTTGTGGACGCCCTGACCGAGGAAGAAGCCGCCGCCGACGAGGTGGCCGGAGGTTCCCGCGCCGACGATCGTCTTGTCCGACTGAACCTTGATCTCCGTGCCGACGGGGCTCATCGTGATCGGCCCGGCCACGACGATGACGTACGGCTCGCTCGCCGTCGCGTACTTCTCCAGGTCGGCCTGCGTCCTCACGGTGACGGTCTGCCCGTCACGGCCGCCGAAGGTGCCGTTCTGGCCGAGGGCGTGGACGGAGGCGAAGCCGTCGGCCGTCGCGGTGGCCCAGGCGGGGGCGGCCGCCGGCGTCCGTTGCTGGGCGCCGGCGCCGGACACCGTCGCGTACGTCAGCGCCGCGGCCAGCGTCAGAGCCAGCGGGACGCCGACGGTGAGCGCCGTGCGGCGCCTGCGGTGGCGTGACCTGCGGGGGGGATGCGTTGCGGTGCGCGCTCATACGACCGCCCTTCCGTTTCCGTGCGGGGACTGAGGCGTCCATGGGTTGCCGCACAGAGCAGAAAAGTTGCCGCGAGAAGGCGGTCTTACGGCACCGGCGTGCCCGGAGGCGGTGTCGGAGCCCCCGGCAGCCGTACCGTCGCCACCGTGCCGCCGCCCTCCGCGCGCGCCAGCGACACTTGGCCGCCCGCCTGCTGCACCGTGCGCGCCACGATGGACAGGCCCAGGCCCGACCCCGGCAGTGCGCGGGCCGACGGGGAGCGCCAGAAGCGGTCGAAGACGTGCGGGAGTTCATGCTCCGCGATGCCCGGGCCGTGGTCGCGCACGGTCAGCACGCCGCCGGTCAGGCGGACCTCGACCGTGCCGGACCCGGGGCTGAACTTGACCGCGTTGTCCAGGACGTTGACCACCGCGCGCTCCAGCGCGGCCGGCTCGGCGCGGACGTACCAGGGCTGGAGGTCCGCAGTGATGGTCAGTTCGGGGCCGCGCAGGCGGGCGCGGCGCAGCGCCGACTCGACGGTGTCCTCCAGGGAGACGACCTGGACGCGTTCACCGCGCGGGTCGTCGGCGCGGGAGAGTTCCTGGAGGTCGCCGATGAGCGAGGCCAGCTCCGTCATCTGCGCCTTCACCGACGCGAGGAGCGCCTTGCGGTCCGCCTCGGGCAGCGGGCGGCCGGTCTCCTCGCTGCGGGAGAGCAGCTCGATGTTGGTGCGCAACGACGTCAGCGGGGTGCGCAGTTCGTGGCCCGCGTCGGCGATCAGCTGCTGCTGCAGGTCGTGGGAGCTGGCCAGCGCGGAGGTCATGGAGTTGAAGGAGCGGGACAGGCGGGCGATCTCGTCGTCGCTGTCGTCCTCCACGGGGATGCGGACGGTGAGGTCCTCGGTGCGGGCGACGTGCTCGACGGCCGCGGTGAGCTTGTCCACGGGGCGCAGACCGGTCCGGGCGACGGCGAGGCCTGCGGCGCCCGCGCCGAGGACTCCGACGCCGGACACCAGGAGCAGAATCCAGGCCAGCGAGGACAGCGGCTTGGTGACCTCCTCCAGTGGCTTGGCGATGGACACGGCGATGCCGGTCTGCACTTGGCCGGTGGCGCGGTCGACGACGGGCAGCGTGTAGACGCGTACGGGGGTGCCGTCGGTGGTGGCGGAGGTGTGCAGCGAGTTGCGCCGGAGGCCGTCCGCCACGGCCACGTCGGAGGATTCGATACGGACGGTGTCGTTGGCGGGGTTGAGGCAGGTCGAGCCGTCCGAGTACAGAATCGTGACGATGGGGGAGTTGGGGGGCTGCGGGATCTTCTGCGGGTCGGACAGCTGGCAGTTGCGCAGCATGCCCTGCAGCAGCCCCGACGAGACCTGTTCGCCGTGCAGCTCTTCGTCGAGCTGGTTGTACAGCTGGTCCCGCACCAGAAACCAGCACGACAACGACACCGCCGCCACCGCGAACGCCACCGCCGCCGCCACCAGCAGGGACAGCCGCGTCCGGATCGGCAGCGTGCGGAAGCGGCGCAGTGGGCCGCTCACTCCGCGCCGCCCTGTCGCAGGACGTAGCCGACGCCGCGCACGGTGTGGACGAGCCGGGGCTCGCCGGCCGCCTCCGTCTTGCGGCGCAGGTACATCACGTACACGTCGAGGGAGTTCGACGACGGCTCGAAGTCGAAGCCCCACACCGCCTTCAGGATCTGCTCGCGGGTGAGCACCTGGCGCGGGTGCGCCATGAACATCTCCAGCAGGGTGAACTCCGTGCGGGTCAGCTCCATGGTCCGCCCGCCCCGCGTGACCTCGCGGGTGGCGAGGTCCATGCGCAGGTCGGCGAAGGTGAGCACGTCCTCGTCGGCCGGGTCGCCCGCGCCCACGGCGGCCGCGTAGGAGCTGCGGCGCAGCAGGGCGCGGATGCGGGCGAACAGCTCGTCCAGCTCGAAGGGCTTGACCAGGTAGTCGTCGGCGCCGGCGTCGAGGCCGGTGACCCGGTCGCCGACCGTGTCGCGGGCCGTGAGCATCAGGATGGGTGTCGTGTCGCCGGCGCCGCGGATACGGCGGGCGGCGGTCAGGCCGTCCATGCGGGGCATCTGGATGTCCAGGACGATCAGGTCGGGCCGGTAGGCGGTGGCCTTCTGCAGGGCGTCCGCGCCGTCGACGGCGACCTCGGTGCCGTATCCCTCGAAGGCGAGGCTGCGCTGGAGTGCTTCGCGCACCGCCGGCTCGTCGTCGACGATCAGGATGCGCTGGGGGTCACGGTCGCCGTCGGCGGGGCTCATCGGTCGCGGTGTCCTCGGATGCGGTGGGTCGGGTTTCCCGGCGGTATCAGCCTCGCATGCCGACGGCGTGCCGGGGCAGGACACCGCTCAGCAGGTCACCGCCGTCAGCCGGCGCAGCGGCACCTTGTGGCGGTGGGGCCGGTTCGCGCCCGTGCGCAGGCCCATCAGGTGGGGGACGGCGATCTCGGGCAGCGGGGCCGGCGGGGCGGCGGCGAGGGTGAGGGCGGGTGCCTGGCGCTGCGCCGGGGCGGTAACGGTGGGGCGGACCGTGGGGGAGGCGTGCTGGATCATGTCGTACTCCCTGCTCTCAGGGGCCGGGCGCGTTCGTTCAGTCGTGCGCGCCCGCCCGCAGCTTGGCCAGGTCGGCCTTGACGGTGTCGACCGGGATGGCGAACCCCAGGCCGACGCTGCCGGCGTCCGAGGACGAGGAGGACGAGCCGGCGGCCGAGTACATCGCGGAGTTGATTCCCACGATGTTCCCGTTCATGTCGATCAGGGCGCCCCCGGAGTTGCCGGGGTTGAGGGAGGCGTCCGTCTGGATCGCCTTGTACGTCGTCGTGGAGGAGCCGGTGTCGCCGTTGAACTGCCGGCCGCCGAACTCGAACGGCCAGCCGCCGTCGGGCTGCTGCTGCCCCTCCTCGGTGGGCACCGTCACATCCCGGTTGAGGGCGGAGACGATCCCGCTGGTCACCGTGCCGGTCAGGCCCTCGGGCGAGCCGATCGCCACGACCGTGTCACCGACCTGGAGGCGGGAGGAGTCGCCGAGGGCGGCGGCCTTCAGCCCGGCCGCGCCCTGCAGCTTGATCAGCGCGAGGTCCTTCTTGCTGTCGGTGCCGACGACCTGCGCGGTGTACTGCTTGCCGTCGCTGGTGCGCACCGTGATCGAGGAGGCGCCGGAGACGACGTGGTTGTTGGTGACGATCTCACCGTTGGACGTGATGATCACACCGGAGCCGGTGGACCGCCCCGCGTTCGAGGTCGCGTTGATCTCGACGATGCTCGGGCTGACGGCCGAGGCGATGGCCGCGATGTCGCCCCGCTTGCTCGACGGCACGACGTTCGTGGCGGTGGAGCTCGCGGTGGTGTCCTTGCCGGTGAGCTCCTGGACGCCGTACGCCGTGGCGCCGCCGACGGCCGCGGCGACGATCGCGACGGCGGCGAGGAGCGCGACCGGGCCGCGCCGCCGCCGCTTCGGGTCCGGCGCGGGCCCGGCCGCGACGGATGCGACCGGCGGGACCGGAGGCACCGGCGGCGGGACCTGGGTGCCCGTGGCGCCAGGCGTCACCGTCGGCCGATGCGGCGGCGGGGGCGGCCACTGAGGGTTCACGGCGGAGGGAGCATGCGGCTGAGCCTGCTGGTGAGCGCCCTCGAAGGGGCGGTGAGCGTCCTCGGGGGCGCCCGGGTGAGCGCCCCCGTAGGGGTTCTCGTACTCGCCGTCGCGGCGGATGCTCTCGGTCATGTCATACAGAGTTCCGCGGGATCATGAGAGCTGTCTGAGGGCTGTCTGAGAAGCCCGGCAGAACCTCGTATGCCCGATATAAAGCCGCTCCACGCCCTTCGCGAGGCGTCCTCAGCCGCGCCTCATCCGCGGCCCGGGGCCTCTCATCCGCGTCTCATGCGCAGCCGCACGACGTGCGCACCACCAGCCGTGACGGGAACACCTTCAGCCGCTCCCGGCGCGAGCCGGCCACCCGCAGCCCGTCGTCCAGGACCAGGTCGACGGCCGCTCGGGCCATCGCCGAGCGGTCCGAGGCGATCGTGGTCAGCGGCGGGTCCGCGAGCGCCGCCTCCTTGATGTCGTCGAAGCCGGCCACGGCCAGCTCGCCGGGCACGTCGATGCGCAGCTCGCGCGCCGCGCGCAGCAGGCCGATCGCCTGGTCGTCGGTGGAGCAGAAGATGGCGGGCGGGCGGTTCGGGCCGGAGAGGACGTCCAGCGCGACACGGTAGGCGTCGTAGCGGTTGTACGGCGCCTCGAACAGGCGCCCCTCGGTCGGGATGCCCGCGTCGGCCATGGCCCGGCGCCAGCCCTCGACGTGGTCGGAGACCGGGTCGCCGACGGCGGGGGTGTCGGCGGTGCCGCCCATGCAGGCGACGTACTCGTAGCCGTGCTCCAGCAGGTGGCGGACGGCGAGCTGGGCGCCGCCGAGGTCGTCGGTGGTGACGGCGACGTCGTCGATGGCCTCCGGGCGCTCGTGCATCAGCACCACGCGTGCGTCCCAGGCCTCGATCTCCGCGGCGGCCAGGTCGTTCAGCGCGTGGGAGACGAGGATCAGGCCGGAGACCCGCATGCCGAGGAACGCGCGCAGATAGTGGACCTCGCGCTCGCCGACGTAGTCGGTGTTGCCGACGAGGACCATCTTTCCGCGCTCGGCGGCGGCCCACTCGACCGCGTGCGCCATCTCGCCGAAGAAGGGCTGGCGGGCGTCGGGGATGATCAGGCCTATGAGGTCCGTACGGCGGGACGCCATCGCCTGGGCCACCCGGTCGGGCCGGTACCCCAGTTCCTTGATCGCGGCGAGGACACGCTCGCGCGTGGCCGGGGCGACCGGCCGGGGTCCGTTGTTGATGACGTAGCTGACGACGGCAGTGGATGTGCCTGCCAGTCGTGCCACGTCATCCCGAGTCACCTTGGCCACGCGCGGAGTCTACGCGGAGAGACCCGCTGTGGGCAGGGCGTATCGAAGCGTGGATGTGCGACCGCAACGCCCTGCCGGCCGGGGCCGTGCCGCCCCGGTGAGGTCCGTCAGGCGTCCGCGGCGACCTCTGCGGCGCGTGCGGGGGCCTCGTCGTCCGTCTTGCCCGGCTTTGCCTGCTCGGCTTTCGCCTTGACCTCCTCGGTCGTGCGCTCGGCCTTCTCGGGCGTAACGAATCGATAACCCACGTTCCGGACGGTGCCGATCAGCGACTCGTGCTCGGGGCCGAGCTTGGCGCGCAGCCGTCGTACATGCACGTCGACCGTGCGGGTGCCGCCGAAGTAGTCGTAACCCCAGACCTCCTGCAGCAGCTGGGCCCGGGTGAAGACCCGGCCCGGGTGCTGCGCGAGGTACTTCAGCAGCTCGAACTCCTTGAAGGTCAGATCCAGGACCCGGCCCTTGAGCTTGGCGCTGTACGTCGCCTCGTCCACCGAGAGATCACCGTTGCGGATCTCCATCGGGGAGTCGTCGCCCGCGATCTGCTGCCGGCCCATGGCCAGACGCAGTCGCGCCTCGACCTCGGCCGGGCCGGCGGTGTCGAGCAGGACATCGTCGATGCCCCAGTCCGCGGTCACGGCCGCGAGGCCGCCCTCGGTCACCACCAGGATCAGCGGACAGCCGGGGCCGGTGGAGCGCAGCAGCTGGCACAGGCTGCGCACCTGCGGCAGATCGCGCCGCCCGTCGACCAGGATCACGTCGGCGCCCGGGGTGTCCACCAGGGCCGGTCCCTCCGCCGGAGCCACCCGCACGTTGTGCAGCAGCAGGCCGAGCGCGGGCAGCACCTCCGTCGACGGCTGGAGGGCGTTGGTCAGCAGCAGCAGAGCGCTCATGCCTCACCTGCCCGGGTCGTCGTCTCGTCGTGCACGGTTCGCTCGCCCATAACGTCTGGTTCCTCCTCGGTCCCTGCGAGGACGTTTACGGCACTGCTCGTACGGTGCGGCTCCCCGCGCCCCTCGGGAACCGCCGGCGGCCCCGGGGGACCGCCCATGCGATCGACGGCCCGTATAACTGCGGCTACCCGCGTTCACCTGCGGTTTGCCGCTTCGTATACAACGCTTCCGAAAGCACAAAAGGACCCGGGGGCTACGCTGCCCGGATCCTCTGCCAGCAGAATAGCCCACATGAGCATCGGTCCGGCAGGTGATGTGGCGCGTTCCACCGTACGTCCGGAATGTGAGACAGGCCTGCGGGCGCCCCAGCGCGCGCTGCTGCGCACGTCCGACGGGGTGGCGATCGACGCGCTGTACGAGCCCGGGACCGGCGCCTCCGACACCTCGGCGCCGCCTCAGGGGCGCCCGGTGTTCGTCGTGGCGCACGGTTTCACCGGGGAGGTGGACCGGCCGCACGTGCGCCGGGTGGCGCGCGCCCTCGCGCACTGCGGGGCTGTCGTCACCTTCTCCTTCCGGGGGCACGGGCGCTCGGGCGGCCGTTCGACCGTCGGCGACCGGGAGGTGCTGGACCTGGAGGCCGCGGTCCGCTGGGCGCGCGAGCTCGGGCACACGCGCGTGGTCACCGTCGGCTTCTCCATGGGCGGCTCGGTGGTGCTGCGGCACGCGGCACTGCACGGCGGCACGGACGCCGTCGTCTCCGTCAGCGCGCCCGCCCGCTGGTACTACCGGGGCACGGCGCCCATGCGGCGGCTGCACTGGCTGGTCACGCGGCCGGCGGGGCGGCTGGTGGGCCGCTACGGACTGCGCACCCGCATCCACCACCGGGAGTGGGACCCGGTGCCGCTGTCCCCGGTGGAGGCGGTGCCGGAGATCGCGCCCACGCCGCTGCTGATCGTGCACGGCGACCGGGACGGCTACTTCCCGCTCGATCACCCCCGGATGCTCGCGGACGCCGCCGGGGAGCACGGCGAACTCTGGCTGGAGCCCGGCATGGGCCACGCCGAGAACGCGGCCGCCGACGAGCTGCTGGCGCGCATCGCGCGCTGGGCGCTGTCGCGGTCGGGCTAGCCTGGCGGTGTTCACCGCCGAAGAGGACTTGAGGGACGAGATGGCAAAGGTCACGGTGCGCTACTGGGCCGCCGCCAAGGCCGCGGCCGGGGTCGCCGAGGAGCCGTACGACGCGACCACGCTGGCCGAGGCGCTCGACGCGGTGCGCGAGCGGCACCCGGGCGAACTCACGCGCGTGCTCCGGCGCTGTTCGTTCCTTCTCGACGGCGACCCCGTCGGCACGCGCACGCACGAGACGGTACGGCTGACCGAGGGCGGCACGGTCGAGGTGCTCCCGCCGTTCGCAGGAGGATGAGCACGCCGATGAGCAACCAGCCGTACGAGGGATACGACGACCGGTACCCGCAGGCACCGCAGCCGCAGCAGGGGTGGCCGGGGCCGGACCAGTACCAGCAGCCCTACGACGACCCCCAGCAGTACACCCAGCAGTGGCAGGGCCAGACCTGGGAGACCCAGCTCCAGTCACCGGTCGCCCCGGCGCCGGAGCAGACGGCGTACCTGCCGCAGCAGGACCAGCAGCAGCAGTACGGCGGGACGTACGGCACCGGCGGCGCGGGGCAGGGGCACGGCGCGGGACAGGGGTACGGCCCGCAGCAGGGGTACGACGCCGGGCAGGGGTACGGCACCACGGGGCAGGGGTACGGCGCCGGGCAGGGGTACGGCGGCTACGCGCAGCCGGTGGCCGAGCCGTACGGGAGCCCGCAGCCGCAGGCCCATCCCCAGGCGTCCGTTCAGCCGCAGCCGCAGGCCCAGCCCTCCGCTCAGCCGCAGCCGCAGCCGCAGCCGGTCGCCGCCGTCCACGACGAGCCGGCGTCCGCTCCCGGTGGACCGGCCTACGGGCCGGCCACCCTCGCCGGCAACGCGCGCATCACCGACGCCCAGCGGGCCCGCCTCGAGGGCCGGTCGCCGATCATCGACCCCGGCATGCAGCCGGCGGCGCTCACCGCGCTGCTCGGGCTGCTGCTCGCGGTCGCGGCGCCGATCGGGTCGTACGCCCTGCTCGTACCGCTGGTGGCGCTGCAGGCCGTCACCGCGGCGGGCTGGTTCCGGCTGAACGGCATGTGGCCCGCCCGGCAGGGCATCGCGCTCGCCTTCCTGGGCGCGCTCGCCGCCGACGCCGCCGTCCTCGGGGCCGGCCGCGAGCACGCGCCCGCGGCGATCCTGGGCACGCTCGGCGTGTGGGTCCTGCTCTCCCTGGTCCTGCAACTGCGTTCGCACGCGGACCCGGACGAGCGGATGTACGGCCTGATGGCGACCGTTGCCTCGGCCGCGCTCGCGATCATGGCCGGCGGGTACCTGGCGGCCGATGCCGACGCGGTGTCGGTGGGCGCCGCGTCCGTCGCGGTGGCCGTCCTGGCCCGTGCGCTGCCGCTGCCCACGCCGGTGTCGGTGGGCGTCGCGCTGCTGGGCGCGGCCGGTGCGGGCATCGCGGTGGGCGGGATGACCGGCATCGGCGCTAGCGGCGCCCTGCTCGGCGCGTCCGCGGCGGTCTGCGCGCTGATCGGCCACCGCGTCGCCGCCTACGACTACCCGTCCCGCTTCGTCCACTTCACGGCCGGCGTGGCCCTCCCCCTGACCGCGGCGGCCCCGGCGGTGTACGTCCTGGGCCGGGCCCTGGGCTGAGCCCCGGCAACACGAGGGGCTGGTGCGCGACGGGCATCAGCCCCTTCGCGTTGCCGGGACCCCCGGCGGTACCGGGCAGATCTCGCAAACGCCCCCCGGCCACCCCCCTGTCACAGCTGGTCGACAATCCTCCGGCCCCTCGGCTGCCCGGAGTTACCGTGGGGTTCGGCCGGTTGTCGAGGTGGGGGAGTCGTCGGATGTCGCGCGGGGTGCGCATACTGCTGATCGTCGTCGTGGTGCTCGGCGTGCTGTTCGTGATCGTGGACCGGGTCGCCGTGCGCTTCGCGGAGAGCGAGGCCGCGGACCGGGTGCGCAGCGCCGAGGGGCTCGCGAAGACGCCCGACGTGTCCATCAACGGCTTTCCGTTCCTCACCCAGGTCGCCGGTGGTGAGCTGGACGACGTCGAGGTCGGCATCGACAGCTACCAGGCGGCCACCGGCAAGGCCGGTCAGACCATCCGGATCGAGGATCTGAAGGCCCACATGAAGGGCGTCTCCTTCTCCGGCGACTTCAGCTCCGCCACCGCCGCCCGGGCGACCGGCACCGCCACGATCCCCTACGCCGAGCTGATGAAGACCGCCAAGTCCGAGCCGACCGAGGTGGCCCCCGGTGTCACCGCCCGGGTCGTCGGCCTCTCCGACGGAGGCAACGGGAAGATCAAGGTCGCCGTGGAGGGCCGTATCCCCGCCTTCGGGATCGAGCGGACCGTGTCCGTGCTCAGCTCCGTGGCCGTGGTGAAGGGCCGGATCGAGGTCCGCGCGGACTCCCTGCCCAAGCTGGCCGCCGCCGCGATCGCCGACGACCGCCTGCGGGCGATCGTCGACTTCCAGCAGGTCATCGACCAGTTGCCGGGCGACATCGCCCTCGACTCGGTGCGTGCGGCGCCGAACGGGGTGGAGATCAACGTGAAGGGTTCCCACGTCAAGCTGGCCGGGTAGGAGAGTCCCGACCCGGCATGCTCCGTCCGAAGCGTGAGACATGCCTGTCCATCCGGCAGGGCTCGCGCGCCGCGCACCCCGTCGGAAGCCTTGCGACGACCGCCTGGACCCCTCCCTCGTCCCGCGATGCGGACGATCGCGTCTCATCATGCGACACGCCGGTGACACGCCCGCCTGTCCGTCCCTACGATCGGGAGCATGAAGCGACAGGCGGATCTCACGAAGCGGCGGGCAGTGGACCTGTGCCGCGTTGCCGCCATGCTCTGTCGCACCTTCTGAGCGGACGGCCCGCCCGGCCTCCGCATCCCTCACCGCCCAGCCCCTGGGCATCCGTGCGCCGCCGCCTCGGCCTGCGCACGCCCTGATCTGTCGCACGCCCCGCCGCACCTGCCCCGGAGGAGAAAAGCATGAGCCGCAGCGACGTCCTGGTAGACGCCGACTGGGTCGAGCAGCACCTGGACGACCCCAAGGTCGCCATCGTCGAGGTCGACGAGGACACCACGGCGTACGAGAAGAACCACATCAAGAACGCCATCCGCATCGACTGGAAGCAGGACCTGCAGGACCCGGTCCGCCGCGACTTCGTCAACCAGGAGCAGTTCGAGCAGCTGCTGTCCGAGCGCGGTATCGCCAACGACGACACCGTCGTCCTCTACGGCGGCAACAACAACTGGTTCGCGTCCTACGCCTACTGGTACTTCAAGCTCTACGGCCACCAGGACGTCAAGCTCCTGGACGGCGGCCGCAAGAAGTGGGAGCTGGACGCCCGCGAGCTGGTCGCCGGCGAGGACGTCCCCGAGCGCGCCAAGACCGAGTACAAGGCCAAGGCCCAGGACGCCTCGATCCGCGCCTTCCGTGACGAGGTCGTCGCCGCCATCGGCAGCCAGAACCTGGTCGACGTCCGCTCGCCCGACGAGTTCTCCGGCAAGCTGCTCGCCCCCGCGCACCTGCCGCAGGAGCAGTCGCAGCGTCCGGGCCACGTCCCGTCGGCCAGGAACATCCCGTGGTCGAAGTCGGCGAACGACGACGGCACCTTCAAGTCCGACGAGGAGCTGAAGGAGCTGTACGAGGCCGAGGGCGTGGACCTGGCGAAGGACACCATCGCCTACTGCCGCATCGGTGAGCGCTCCGCGCACACCTGGTTCGTCCTGCACGAGCTGCTGGGCCAGGAGAACGTCAAGAACTACGACGGTTCGTGGACCGAGTACGGCTCCCTCGTCGGCGTGCCGATCGAGCTCGGCAGCGGCAAGTAACCCCTCATCCGACCGACCTTCTGGTCAGACCCCCCCTCGTAGGAGAAAGACATGTGTGGAGCGAAGGCCGGCGGCCCGGACGCCTCGACGATCAAGCCCGGTGAGACCACCATCCAGGGCCAGGTGACCCGCGACGGTGAGCCGGTGGTGGGCTACGTGCGCCTGCTCGACTCGACCGGCGAGTTCACCGCGGAGGTCCCGACCTCCGCCACGGGGCAGTTCCGCTTCTACGCGGCCGAAGGCACGTGGACCGTCCGCGCTCTCGTGCCCGGTGGCAGCGCCGACCGCACGGTCGTCGCCCAGCAGGGCGGGCTGGCCGAGGTCGCCATCGCCGTCTGAGGCGGCATGGGCGGCACCACCGCGCCGTGAATGACCGAAGGGCCGCACCCCCCGGGTTGGACGCCTGGGGTGCGGCCCTTCGGCGTGCCCCGATCTACGCTGGAGGCATGTACGCACGGCGACGTCACGTGTACTTCGCCATGATGGGGACGTGCCTGTTCCTCTTCATCATGGCGTGGGGGTTCGTGCGCCTGTGGTCGGTGCCCGCCGCCGTGGGCATGTGCGTGTTCGCCATGGTCATCCCGCCGGTCGCCGCGATGGTCGCCAACCGGCGCGGCCCCGAGGACCGCTGGTGGGACGACCCCTCCGGCGACCCGAAGTCCGACGAGTGGTGGGACGAGCTGGACGGCAGGAAACGCCCGCGCTAGCCGGGCGCGTCAGCCGTGCGGTCAGTAGACCGCGCGTCAGCCGTGCGGTCAGTAGACCGCGCGTCAGCCGTGCGGTCAGTAGACGAGCGCCTGCGTCTCCTCGCCCAGCGCCTCCTGCACGAACACCTGCGCGCCGGCGATCCGTACGCCCTCGATGACGTCCTTCTCGGTGATGTCCCGCCGGGCCGCGCACTGGGTGCACAGGGTCAGCCGGCCGGCCGCCAGGATCGAGTCGATGAGGTCCGGCAGCGGAGCCGCGTGCGGCAGCTCGAAGTCGGCGGCCCGCCCCGGCAGGGCGAACCAGGCGGACTCACCGGTCAGCCACACCGACACCTCCACCCCGCTGGCCACGGCCACCGCCGCGACGGTGAACGCCTGTGAGCAGCGCTCCGGGGCGTCGGCCCCCGCCGTCACCTTGATCACGAGCTTCTTCGCCATGACGGAATCGTAATCAACGTTCCTACAACTGCTTGGCATGACCATGAGTCTCCTGTGGGGCGCGGATACGGAAGCCGCGCTTCACGTTCTTTGGGGGGACGTAGTGGAAGAAACGGAAGCTCCACCGGAAAGACCGGCTCCGCGGCGCCGACGCGGCCGTACCGCGCTGCTGATCACCGGTGCCGTAGCCCTCGGCCTGATCGCCGGCACCTGCGTCGGATACCTGATCCAGGCCGACCGCGAGCCCACGGCGCTGCCGTCGCTGTCCCAGCCGGTGCTGCGCCAGGCGGCAGGCCCGGCGCCCACGCCGCTGTCCGCCGCACAGGACCGCAAGGTCAAGACCGACGGCGACCTGCGCAAGCTGTTGCTGACCAAGCCGAGCGGCGCCAAGGACCCCGGCACCGGGGACGGCTGGGACGACCTTGCCGGCTACGCCGAAGGGTTCGGGAAGCCCGGCGTGGCCTTCGACAACCTCGCCGGCGAGGAGTACCGGCGGGCGGCCGCCGCCCACTGGCGGGTCGGTTCCACGTACTTCGTGGACATCCGGCTGGTGCAGTTCCGCCAGGAGGAGACGGTCGGCGCCGTGCAGAACACGGACAACAACCAGTACTGGGCCGCCAAGGAGGAGGGCACGGACAGCTGGCCGCTGCCCGGCACCGGGTGGGGCAAGGCGTACGTCCATCACCGCGCCGACAACGGCGTGTACAGCGCGGAGGCGCACGCCTGGCGCGGCGACATCAGCATGGAGATCTGGGTGTACGACGCGAAACCGGTCACGAAGTCGAAGATCATGCAGCTGGCCGAGCGGCAGTTGGAGCGGCTGTGACGACGACCGAGAACGCGGCCTCGCCCGCGGAGACGTCGCCTGTGGGCACGACCGTGGATGCGGACTCGTCCGTCGGGACGACGCAGAGCGCGGCCTCGCCCGTGGCGAAGAAGCGTCGGGGGCGCCTCGCGGCCGTGATGGGGTCCGTGGCGCTGGCCGCCGCGCTGATCGCCGGCGTCGGATACACCGTCGTGACCGTGCGGGACGCAGACCGGCACGCGGGCGCCCCGGAGTGGCGGTTCCCGCAGAAGGAGGCCCGGAAGAAGACGGCGGCGGCACCGAAGGGTCTGGCGGGCATGCTGGTGCCGTACGGGACCGAGAGCTGGACGCCCGGCCCCGACATGGCCGAGTACGGCGCCGACGTGCAGCTCAGCGGCGCCCAGGCGACGGCGCTGCGCAAGGAGTCGCTGAGGGCGCTGCCCCGGTCCCAGCGGCAGCGGCTGGAGCAGCAGATCGACCGGCAGCGCATCAAGGGCATGGCGATGCGCAGCTACTTCAGCGCGGCCCCCGGCGGTGACGGCGACGAGACCATCTACACGGTGCGCGTCCAGCTCGCTCAGATGGGCAGCCAGGCGGCGGTCCGCGACATGGCGAAGTTCCAGGGGGCGTTCTTCGACGCCCTGGACGTCTTGCGCGACGGCCCTGCCGTCAAGGGGCACAAGAACGCCAAGTGCTTCCTGTCGCCCGAGGACGCCGACGAGGAGATCGACTACCTGTTCTGCTCCGCCTACGCGGGCGACGTGCTGGTCACCGTCACCGCCGAGGGCGCGAAACCGCTGGACACCAAGGCAGTCGCGGCCCTGCTGACCGAACAGCTCGACCGCATCGCAGGGCAGGGGGAGGCCGTATGACCGAGCAGTCGCAGCTCACCGGGGGCACGGAGACCGCCGGGGAGCGGCAGCCACAGACGCCGGATCCGGAGGCCGCCGTGCCCGCGGCACCGGACGGCACCTCGCTGGCGGAGCCGGACGGCACGCCGCCCGCGGCCTCGCAGACGACCGCTCCCCGTGACCGGCGCGTGCTGCGGGCCGTCGCGCGGTGGACCGCTGCCGTCGTCGTGTTCGCGGTCGTCGGTGCGGGGACCGCGTACGGCATCAGCCGGGTGGAGCGGACGGACGTGCCGGGGCTCGCGACCGCGTCCGACGGGCGCTGGGACTACCCCGAGCTGACCCGGCCGCCGCTGCCCGCCGGCCGTCCCGGGCCCTTCGCCGAGGAGAACAAGGCCGGCGCCCACTACGCCGACCTGCGCGCCCTGCTGCTGCCCGCGCCCCCCGGTGCCACCGAGGACAAGACACTGCGCGGTACGGGTGGCTGGCTGCCGACGTCGGCGTTTCTCGCAGAGTTCGAGGAGGCCAGGAGCCGCACCGAGATCGGCGGCAAGCTCAACGACGCCGGTCTGCGGCACATCGCGGCGCGCGGTTGGACCACCCCGGACGGCACCCGC
Organism: Streptomyces sp. NPDC049915; assembly: GCF_040656475.1. Lineage (NCBI taxonomy): Bacteria > Bacillati > Actinomycetota > Actinomycetes > Kitasatosporales > Streptomycetaceae > Streptomyces > Streptomyces sp. NPDC049915. The sequence goes on along the minus strand of NZ_JBFAMH010000004.1, from coordinate 451,438 downwards.
ACCCGCGTCTACCTGCTGCAGTTCAACACCGCGGAACTGGTGGTCGGACAGGTCTTCGCGGGCTTCGTCAGCTCCAGCAGCCCGGTGCACCAGCTGCGCGGCGCCGCAGCCTCCGTCTTCGACGACGACTTCCCGGTGGAGGCCGGGCTGGACGAGGTCGAGCGCACGTCGTACACCGAGATCCAGCCGTACGGCGCCGAGCAGGTCCGCCAGGCCTATGTGTCCGCCGGTGACGTCCTCGCCGTCGTGATCCAGTCCCGCAAGGGCGGCGCGGCGGCCGTGCCGTTCCAGCAGACGGTCGTCCTGCAGAGCCAGCTGCTGACCTGAATCCCGCGGGGGACCCCGTCAGGAGGTACCTCACAAAGAGGGGCCGGCTCCGGCCGCGTAAGCTGGGGCCCGGCCCCGTACCGCCCACTTGCGCTCACAAGGAGCACCCCGTGGAGATCTTCTTCGAAACCCTGCTGGTCCTGGTCTGCGTCGGCGTCCTCGCCTTCGCCTACCTGACCGTGAAGAAGCTGTACCAGGGCCAGCGCTGACCCTCTGAACCAGGAAAGCCGTCGCTCATGATCGAGATCCCGTCCGACCTGCACAAGGACCTTGTCCCGCTCGCCTTCCTGCTCGGCAACTGGGCGGGTGCCGGCGTGCACGACTTCCCCGGCTCCGAAAAGTGCAACTTCGGCCAGGAGGTCAGCTTCACCCACGACGGCCGGGACTTCCTCGAGTACCACTCCCGCACCTGGGTCCTGGACAACGAGGGCAACAAGGTCCGGCCGCTGGAGACCGAGTCCGGCTTCTGGCGGATCGACGCCGAGCGCAAGGTCGAGGTCACGATGACCCGCGACGACGGTGTCATCGAGGTCTGGTACGGCGAGATGGCCGACAAGAAGCCGCAGATCGACCTGGTCACGGACGCCGTCGCACGTACGGCCGCCTCCCGCCCCTACACCGGCGGCAAGCGCCTGTACGGCTACGTCAAGAGCGACCTGATGTGGGTCGGCGAGAAGCAGACCCCCGAGGTCGAGCTGCGCCCCTACATGTCGGCGCAGCTGAAGAAGGTCGTCACCCCCGAGGAGGTCGAGCGCTGGGCGAAGGCCCTGCCGCAGGACCTCCCGGACGACGGGATCGCCTTCTTCAAGTAGTCATGCCCCACGTGGCCCCGCGCGCGTGGTTCTAGACTCGTGGGTGTGGTGAGCACCGACTGGAAGACGGACCTGCGGCAGCGCGGCTACCGGCTGACGCCGCAGCGCCAGCTTGTCCTCGAAGCCGTGGACACCCTCGAGCACGCGACCCCCGACGACATCCTCGCCGAAGTGCGGAAGACGGCGTCGGGGGTCAACATTTCCACCGTCTACCGCACGCTGGAGCTGCTGGAGGAGCTGGGCCTGGTCAGCCACGCGCACCTGGGGCACGGGGCGCCGACGTACCACCTGGCCGACCGGCACCACCACATCCACCTGGTCTGCCGGGACTGCACCAACGTCATCGAGGCCGATCTGTCGGTGGCCGCCGAGTTCACCGCCAAGCTGCGCGAGCAGTTCGGTTTCGACACCGACATGAAGCACTTCGCGATCTTCGGCCGGTGCAAGGACTGCTCCGCGGACCAGCAGCTCAAGGATTCAAGTACCTAGTCGTAGGCTTGACGCCATGAAGAGCCCCCTGCTGTCCCTGCCCGGCGCCGTCCCCGCCGAGGGACTGGACGAAGGCGTCGCCGCCCACTACGGCGACCTGTTCCGCGAGCAGCGTGCCCTCGCCGACGGCACCGGTTTCGTCGACCTCTCGCACCGCGGTGTCGTCACCGTCTCCGGTGAGGACCGGCTCGCCTGGCTGCACCTGCTGCTCACCCAGCACGTCAGCGAGCTGCCCGTGGGCGAGGCCACCGAGGCGCTGATCCTGTCCGCGCACGGCCACATCGAGCACGCCCTGTACCTGGTGGACGACGGCACCACCGCCTGGGCGCATGTCGAGCCCGGCACCGAGGGCGCGCTCATCGCATACCTGGAGTCGATGAAGTTCTTCTACAAGGTGGAGGTCGCCGACCGCACCGAGGACTTCGCCGTCGTCCACCTGCCCGCCGGGTCCATCGCCGAGGTCCCCGAGGACGTCGTCGTGCGCGAGACGGCGTACGGCCGTGACCTGTTCCTGCCCCGGGAGCGGCTGGAGTCCTTCGCCGAGCAGGCCGGACCGCCGGCCGGGATCCTGGCGTACGAGGCGCTGCGCGTCGAGCACCACCGGCCCCGCCTGGGCTTCGAGACCGACCACCGCACGATCCCGCACGAGCTGGGCTGGATCGGCAGCGCCGTGCACCTGCAGAAGGGCTGCTACCGCGGTCAGGAGACCGTCGCCCGGGTGCACAACCTGGGCAAGCCGCCGCGCCGGCTGGTCTTCCTGCACCTGGACGGCAGCGAGGTCCATCTGCCGACTCCGGGCACGGAGATCCGGCTCGCCACGGATGGCCCGGACGGCCGCAAGATCGGCTTCGTGACGACGTCGGTGCGCCACCACGAGCTGGGCCCCATCGCGCTGGCCCTGGTCAAGCGGAACGTCCCGGTGGACGCCCCGCTGCTCGCCGGCACGACCGCCGCCGCCCAGGAGGCCGTCGTCGAGCCGTAGTCGGCCGGGCGTTGCCGGCCGGCGGTTGCCGGTCCGTGGGTTGCCGGCCGGCCGGGACTCAGACCTCGATCAGCACGGTGAACGGGCCGTCGTTCGTCAGCGCGACCCGCATGTGCGCGCCGAAGCGGCCCGTCGCCACCGTCGCGCCGAGCTCGCGCAGCCGGGCGACCACCTCGTCCACCAGCGGCTCGGCGACGTCGCCGGGGGCGGCCGCGTTCCAGGTGGGGCGGCGGCCCTTGCGGGCGTCGCCGTACAGCGTGAACTGGCTGATGACGAGCAGCGGGGCGTCGATGTCGCTGCACGACTTCTCGTCGTGCAGCATCCGCACGCTCCACAGCTTGCGGGCCAGCTGGGCCGCCTTCTCCTTGGTGTCCTCGTGGGTGACGCCGACGAGGACGCACAGCCCCTCGCCCTTGATCTCGCCCACCGTCTCGCCGTCCACGACGACGCTCGCGCCGTCCACCCTCTGTACCACTGCACGCATACGACCATCATGCCGGGCCGCGGGACGGGCCCAGTGGCGGCCCTGGGGCCTTTCGGGGGCCTGTTTTTGGCCCCAATCCCGTCATGTGGGGCCGTTCGGGGGCACTCGGTCACATAGCGGCCACGCGGGGTGGCACGATGCAGGCACACGCCGGTCGAGGGGACGGTTGAGGCACATGAGCACACCGAGTATCGGGCAGCAGCCCGGGGCTGTCGCATCCGAGCCCGGGGCTGTCGCGCCCGCGCGCGGGGCGAGGACCACGGCCCCGCGTCCGCCCGCACAACGCACCGGCGACCCGGACGCGCAGCGCGCCGACGGCGAGCGGGACCTGACCCTGCTGAGCCTGCCGGAGCTGCGGACCCTGCGCCGTGACGCCCAGCGCGACGAGGCGGACCTCAGCTATGTACGGCGGCTGTTGCAGGGGCGGATCGACATCCTGCGCGCGGAGCTGCTGCGGCGCGCCCCGGCGAGGGTGGTGGCCGTCGGCGAGCCGTCCGTCGTCGAGCGGCTCCCGGAGATCCTCACCGACGCCCCGGCCCGGCACCGCTCCTCCGCCCGCCACGTCACGGTGGGTACCCCGCACAACGAGGAGTACGGGCTGCTGGCCGCCGAGATGCTCGCGGAGGTCGAACTGTCGGACCTGGGGGCCCGCACCGACGAGGAGCTGAACGAGGCCATGGCCCGCCTGGTGCGCTACGAGCAGCAGGTCTCGCGCCGCCGCCACCGGCTGCAGCGCACGGCGGACGACTGCAGCGCGGAGATCGCCCGGCGCTACCGTGACGGGGAAGCGCAGGTCGACGATCTTCTGATGTGACATTCCGCCGAGGTGGGGCCCACAACGTGAACGGTGACGGTCCGGCCGCGGCCGCGGCGCGGGGGACACCCGAGTGCGAGGCTGGGCGGGGATGAGGATCCGGAGCGACGCCGGGGCGGTGACGGCGTCCTCATCGGCGCGCCGGCCTGCCCGGTCACCACCGGGCTCGCGCTCGGGTCCTGGATCCAGGTCGGCTGACGTGCGCCGTGGTGTTCCGGGGCGCGTGGAAAACCGCGCGACACCTCACCGCCGTACACCTACCGTGGGCCCATGACCGACCGCAGCTCCGACATCGACGTACGGGCGATCACCGACGACGAGTTCGCCGACTGGCAACGAGCCCTGGACACCGGCTTCTTGACGCCGCCGGACATCACCCCGGAGATCCTCGAGGCACGGCGGCGGCAGTTCGTGCCGGGGCGGCTGCTGGGGGCGTTCGACGCGGGCCGCTGTGTGGCCACGTTCCGGTCGTTCGAGCAGGAGGTCACGGCCGTCGGCGGTACGCCGGTGCGGGCCGACGCGATCACCAGCGTCACCGTCAGCGCCACGCACCGCCGGCGCGGCCTGCTCACCCGGATGATGACCCGGGACCTGGCGGCGGCGAAGGAACGCGGTGACGTCGTGGCGACGCTGATCGCCGCCGAGTACCCGATCTACGGCCGCTACGGCTTCGGTGCGGCCACCACGGTCGCCGAGTGGACGATCGACGTGCCGCGCACCGGGCTCGACCCGCGCTGGGCGGGCCCGGAGGACGGCGGCCGTGTCGACCTCGTGGACGGCGAGGACGTCCGCAAGCTCGGCCCCGAGCTGCACGAGCGGCTGCGCCGCACCCAGCCGGGCGTCGTCAGCCGGGACGAGCTGTGGTGGCAGCTGCACACGGGCGCGGTGCGCTTCCACGCCACGTGGAAGGAGCCCTTCTACGCCGTCTACCGCTCGGCGGCCGGCGAGGCCGAGGGGCTCGTGACGTACGAGTGCGACGACACCTGGGGAGACGCCAAGCAGCCGCTGAACACGGCGACGGTGCGGCGGCTGATCGCGACGACCCCGGCCGCCGAGCGCGCGCTGTGGCGCTATCTGTGCTCCATCGACTGGATCGTGAAGGTCAAGAGTGGCAGGCGGGCCCCCGACGACCTGCTCCCGCATCTGTTGCCGGACCCGAGGTCGGCCGCGATCACCACGCTGGCGGACTGGCTGTGGGTGCGGCTGCTGGACGTCGTGGAAGCGTTTCGGGCGCGCACGTACGAGGGGACCGGTGCGCTGGTGCTCGACGTCGTCGACCGGCAGGGTCTGGCCGGCGGGCGGTACCTGCTGGACGCCTCCCCGCAGGGCGCGTCGGTGGAGCCGACCTCGCGGGCGGCCGATCTCACGCTGGACATGGGCGAGTTGGCCTCGCTGTGGCTGGGGGACGCTTCGGCGGTGCGGCTGGCGGCGCTGGGCCGGGTGCGGGAAGAACGAGCGGGCGCGGCCCGTGTGGCCGACGGCCTGCTGCGTACGTCCCGGCGGCCGTGGTGCCCGGACGTGTTCTGAGATCCGAACCGGTGCTCACGAGCTGAGCGCGGGGCCGACGACCAGCAGCGCGAGCACCACGGCGCCGGCCGAGCTGAGGGCCGGCCTGCGGGCCTTGATGCCGACGCTGAGCAGAGCCAGGCCGACGGCTCCGGCGGTGCCGTAGCGCCACTGGATGGTTTGTTCGACGCCGACGGCGAAGACGGCGCACAGGAGGGTGAGGACGGGCACGGTGGTTCCCCCTTCGGGTGGCCGGTCGGCGGAGGCAAACCCTCCGCCAACTCGGGGAAGTTGGCAACCAACTTTGATTGAGTTGTCCCCACTTGGCCGCCACTCATAAACGGGTATCAAACAACTCCCGTCAGATGGATTGGAGTTGTAGCGTTTGGTCGTGACCCAGGAGAACGCGGCAGTGAACGGCAGCCGACGGTTCACGCCCCAGGAGATCGCCGACACCCTGCGCGAACGCATCCGCACCGGCGACCTCAAGGCGGGCGACCGCCTGCCCACCCAGGCCGAGCTGGCGGAGGAGTTCGGCGTGGAGCGCGGCGCAGTGCGCCAGGCCCTGCGCGCGCTGCAGGAGGACGGCCTGCTGACCAACGTCAGCAAGGGCAGCCCCCCGCGGATCGCCGAACCCCCCGTGGCCTCGGAGGAGCCCCAGCCGGCCATGGTGGGCCTGGCCCCCCGCCTGGTGGACGCGTTCGCCGCGCCCCGGGTCCGGATCGACGTGCTCTCCCACACCGCCGAGACGTTCATGCTCGCCCTCGCCGAACCGCTGCGCCTGATCCACGAGGGCCGCATCCAGCCCCAGTCGATCGACGTCCGCGTCCTGCTGCCCTCCCGGGACATCACCCTCGCCTTCCCCGTCGCCGTCGACGGCGACGACGCCTCGGTGCACGAACGCTGGCTGGCCATGCGCAACGCCCAGGGCCAGGTGCTCCGGCACAACCTGCACGCCCTGCGCGCCACCCACGGCATCGACGTCCACGTCGCCTTCCGCGCCCTGACCTTCACCCCGCCCGTGAAGCTGTACCTCCTCAACGGGGAGGAAGCGCTGATGGGCCACTACGTCCTGACCCGGCGCGAGGAGGAGTACGCGGGCCAGATGCTCGACATGTACGACGCGCTGGGCTCCAAGTCCCTGCTCTTCTCCTTCCACCGCTCCAGCGGCCGGCGCGACGCGGCGTTCGTGGAGGAATCCCAGAAGTGGTTCGACGCCCTCTGGGAAACCATCACCAGGGACCTGACACTCTCCTCGTGACTTCTGATACGACGCAGACGGAAGCGGTACCGGAAGAGACCGGATGGCTGCGTGACACGGTCGCCCGGGCGCAGGTGGTGCTGTGGGACTTCGACGGGCCGCTCTGCCGGCTCTTCGCCTCCCGTCCCGCCCGGCAGGTGGCGGACGAACTGGTCGACTGGCTGGCGCGGCAGGGCCTCACCGGCCTGCTCGACGACGCCGAGCGCGAATCGCCCGACCCGCACGGGGTGCTCCGCGCGGTGGCCCGCCGTCACCCTCGCAACGACCTGGTCGCCGACCTCGAGGAGCGGCTCACCCGGCAGGAGCTGAAGGCCGCCGCGTCGGCGATGCCGACACCGTGGGCCGACCCCCTCATCCGCACCTGGACGGCCGTGGGCCCCCGCATGGCCGTCACCAGCAACAACTCACCCCAGGTGATCACCTCCTACCTCGCCGGCCGCGGCCTGCTGCCCTGCTTCGCCCCCCACGTCTACGGCCGCACCCGGGACCTGCACCTGCTCAAGCCGGACCCGCACAGCCTCGAGCGGGCCCTGAGCGACCTGGGTGCCGCCCCCGGCAACGCCCTGATGATCGGCGACTCCCCCTCCGACCACCACGCCGCCACCGCCGCCGGCGTGCCCTTCCTCGGATACGCCCGCAACGCCCACAAGGCGGCACTGCTGACCGAGGCCGGCGTCACCCGGGTGATCGACTCGCTGCAGCCGCTGCTGACCGCGGTCCGGGCGCACGCCGCCGCAACCGGATCACCGTGACCGACTGGGAACTCGCCCTCCACGACGACCCCTTGCACGACCTGGCGACCCACCTCGTCCGCATGGCTACGACAAGGACGAGCAGGCCCGGATGACGGCGCTGCGGGCCGAGGCGACGACCGCGGCGGGCCGCACGGAACTGATCACCGCGCTCCACGACGACCTCGGCACCTACCTGGCCTCGCATACGCCCAGTCGGTCTGCCCGGACGTCCTGCGACAGGGCCTAGCGGCGCGCGAGCAGATCCGTCACGCGGATGAAGCCGTCGCCGCCGTGGCCCAGGCCGATGACGCGTCGGGCCTGGCCCTCGATCACGCGCATCAGGCTCGCGTCGACGCCGTGCTCCTCGGAGGCGTGCACGACGTGGGTCATCGTGGAGGCGGCCGAGGTGATCGGGTTGATCTCACCCGAGTAGGTGCCGTCGTCCGCGTCACCGGCGAACGTCTCGAACAGCGGCGGAAAGATCGCCGCGATCCCCTGGGCGAAGGGCGCCAGCTCCCGCCCGCTGATGCCCTCCGCCCGGGCCACGGCGAGGGCGTGCGCGTAACCGCCCATGGCCGTCCAGAAGATGTCCAGCAACGCGATGTCGTAGGCGGCGGCCCGGCCCGCCTCCTCCCCGAGATGGGTGTGCGTGCCGCCGAGGGCCGCCAGCACCGGCCGGTACTCGTCGTACACCTCGCGCGGCCCGCTGTGCAGGAACACCGCGTCCTTGGTGCCGATGCTCGGCGCCGGTGTCATGATCGCGCCGTCCAGGTAGCGGATGCCGTGCCGCTCGGCCCAGACGGCGGTGTCGCGGGCCCGCGCCGGGGTGTCGGCGGAGAGGTTCACGACGATACGGCCCTTGAGCGCGGCGGTGACCTTCTCATCGCGCAGGATGGCGTCGGAGGCGTCGTAGTTCACCACGCAGACGACGGTCAGCGTGCTCGCGGCGACCGCGTCGCGTGCGCTGCCGGCGGCGTGCGCCCCCCGGGCCGCCAGCTCGGCGCCGCGGCCGGGGGCGCGGTTCCAGACCGTGGTGGTGAACCCCGCGTCGAGGAAGGCACCGGCGAGCGCCCGCCCCATCGGCCCGAGGCCGAGGACGGTGACGGTGACCGGTGGGTGGTGCTGGGCGTGCGTGGACATGGCTCAACTCCCTGATGAAGAATGGCAGTTCATGACAAAGTGGGAAGGGTGACCAGCAAACGGACCACGCCGGACCAGCAGTCCTGCGGAGTGAACGCCGCGCTCGCCGTGATCGACGGCAAGTGGAAGTCGACGCTGTTGTGGTTGCTGGAGGCCGGCCCGCAGCGCCCCGGAGAGCTGCGGCGCCGGCTGCCCGGCCTGACCGAGAAGGTGCTGACCCAGGCGCTGCGCGAGATGGCGGAGGACGGCCTCGTCCGCCGCGAGGTCTACGACGTCCTGCCGCCGAAGACCGAGTACTCCCTGACCGCCGTCGGCCGCGAACTCGCCGAGGCGCTGACCCCCCTCTCGAACTGGGGCCACCGCCGTCTGGACCGGCTCGCTCAGGCCCGCTGATCACGTCGTCCAGCCTCGGGGGAGCGGGCGGCGCTGCCAAGTACCCACAAAAAAGTGGGTACGCGCCCCGGGTGCGCGCCCCTGTGGTGCGGCGGTGGCGCCGCTCCGACACGCCGTTGCACGCTTGCAAGCAGGTTGCTTGCAATAGTTAGCGCGGTGCGGCAAGGTGGAGGCATGGCATCGCTCAACGTCGGCAATCTCGGTGAGTACCTGCGCGAGCAGCGGCGCAACGCGCAGCTGTCGCTCAGGCAGCTCGCGGAGGCAGCCGGGGTGTCCAATCCGTACCTGAGCCAGATCGAGCGCGGGCTGCGCAAGCCCAGCGCGGAGGTGCTCCAGCAGGTCGCCAAGGCGCTGCGGATCTCCGCCGAGACGCTGTACGTGCGCGCCGGCATCCTCGACGCGGAACGGGACGGGGAGGAGCGCTTCCGGGAAGGCGCGACCCGCGCGGCCCTTCTCGCCGACCCCTCGCTCAACGTGAAGCAGAAGCAGGTGCTGCTGCAGATCTACGAGTCGTTCCGCAAGGAGAACGGGTTCGGCGGCGCCGACGGAGCCGAGCCGGCCGGCCAGGGCGACGCCGACGTACACGACCCCCGCACGGTCGGCGGACACGACGCGGGACCGCAGCAGACGGCCGGTTGACCGGACCAGGGAGACCCGGCCGCCGGCTGCGGACCACACAGACCCTCATCCGAAAAGAATTCCGGGAGGACCCTCACCATGGCCATCACCGACGACCTGCGCAAGACCCTCAGCGACCCGACCCCGCTCTACTTCGCCGCCGGTACCGCCGATCTGGCGCTGCAGCAGGCCAAGAAGGTGCCGGCCCTGGTCGAGCAGCTGCGCGAGCAGGCGCCGGCCCGCTTCGAGGCCGTACGCAACACCGACCCCAAGGTCGTCCAGGAGCGGGCCACCGCCCGGGTCAAGGAGACGCAGGAGACCCTCCAGACCAAGGTCACCGAGTTCATCGGTTCCCTCGACGGCGACCTGAAGAAGATCGGCGAGAGCGCCCAGGACTTCGCCCTGCGCGGCGTCGGCGTGGCCGCCGAGTACGCCGTGAAGGCCCGTGAGGCCTACGAGAAGGTCGCCGAGCACGGCGAGCAGGCCGTGAAGACCTGGCGCGGTCAGGCCGCCGACGAGGTCGTGGACCTCGCGGTGGCCGTCGAGCCCGACCCCGAGCCGAAGGCCGCGCCGGTCGAGGTCAAGCCGGCCGGTACGACGGCGCAGCCGTCGGCCGAGGAGTTGGCCGCCAAGAAGGCGGCGGCCCGCAAGGCCCCGGCCAAGAAGACGACCACCGCGAAGAAGACGACCCCCTCCGCCGAGTAGGCGGAGTCACGGGCGGCAGTTCCGCGGGCCGGGCACCCTGGGGGTGTCCGGCCCGTTCTACGGGTACGGTGACCGCGTATCGACGAGCCGACTCAGGTGGTGGACGTTGTGCTGATGCAGGGTTTCGCGGGGTTCATGTGGCTGCTGTACCTCGCGATGCTGGCGATGGCAGTCGTGGCCTTCGTGATGGCCGCGCTGTTCCGGGAGGACGCCTACCGCGCCGCCGACAAGCAGAACAAGGGCTTCTGGCTGATCATCCTCGGCATCGCGGTCGCGGTGAACCTGCTGGTGCCGATCCTCTTCCTCCAGCTCGCCGGCCTCGTCGCCTCCATCGTCTTCTTCGTCGACGCGCGCCCGGCCCTCCAGCAGGTCAGCCCCCGCCGCCGAGGCCGCGGCTCCAGCAGCGACGGCCCCTACGGCCCGTGGAACGGGGGGCGGTAGCCCCCACTCCCCGGGGCCCCGGGAACCCGGACGAGTCGGACTCCGGACGAGTCGGACTCAGGTGAGGCGGTCCAGCAGGACCACCGCCACGTCGTCGGTCAGCTCGCCGCCGTTCAGTTCCCGGGCCTCCGTGACCGCCCGCTGGATCAGATCCTCACCGCGCAGGCCCTCGGCGTAGCGGCGGGCGACCATGTCGACCATGCCGTCCTGACCGAGCCGCTCGCGGCCCTCGCCGATCCGGCCCTCGATCAGGCCGTCGGTGTAGAGCATCAGGCTCCACTCGGCGCCCAGGTCCACATGCATCCGCGGCCAGCGCGCACCCGGCAGCAGACCGAGCGCGGGGCCGTTGTTGTCGTACGGCAGCAGCCGCGGCCGGGCGCCGGGGCGCAGCAGCAGCGGGGACGGGTGGCCCGCCAGGCACAGGCCGGCGCGGCGGCCGTCCGGCGCGATGTCCACCGTGCACAGCGTGGCGAAGATCTCGTCGTCGCCGCGCTCGTGCTCCAGCACCTCCTGCAGCGTGCCCAGCAGCTCGTCGCCGCACAGCCCGGCCAGGGTCAGCGCCCGCCAGGCGATACGCAGCTCCACGCCGAGCGCCGCCTCGTCCGGGCCGTGCCCGCAGACGTCGCCGATCATGGCGTGCACGGTGCCGTCCGGGGTGCGGACGGTGTCGTAGAAGTCCCCGCCGAGCAGCGCGCGCGAGCGGCCGGGGCGGTAGCGGGCGGCGAATCGCAGCGAGGAGCCGTCCAGCAGCGGCGTGGGCAGCAGGCCCCGCTCGAGCCGGCGGTTCTCCTGGGCGCGCATCCGGCCCTCGGCGAGCTTGCGCTCGGCCGTGTCGGACCGCTTGCGCTCGACGGCGTAGCGGATCGCGCGGCTCAGCAGCCGCCCGTCCAGCTCGTCGCGGAACAGGTAGTCCTGCGCGCCGACGCGCACGGCCTCCGCGCCGCGCTCGGCGTCGTTGGACGCGGTCAGCGCGAGCACGGCGTGCCGGGGCGCGAGCTGCAGCACGTGCTTGAGCACGGCCAGCTCGTCGTGGTCTCCGTCGGCGTCGGCGGACCGGCCGGGCGCCGGGAGGGCGAGGTCCAGCAGGATGCAGTGGACGTCGTCAGTGAGCAGCCGCTCGGCCTCGGTGAGGTTGCGGGCGGTGCGCACGCGGATCGGCTTGCCGGCCGAGTCGAGCAGATCGGGCACGATCGGCGAACCGCCGGGGTCGTCCTCGATCAGCAGCAGTGTGAGGTTGTGGTGGGTGGTGGCGGCGTTGTCGACCGTGGCTTCCTTGCGCGGGGTCTCTTCCTTGGAGGGGCCGCCTCCACGGGCGGCCGGCGCCTGACCACTCTCCACGGCCGGGATCGCCCTGGGCCGCGGTACGGGTACGGGCATTGTCTTGGGTTCCTTCCCTCCCCCCGAGGGCATGGTGGGCGAGGGTCCTCGATCCACCGACCGGGACCATAGCGGGTGGGAGCGCGGTAAAGGAATGGTGTGAGGCACGTCGCTCGGCAGGAGGCCGCCGTCATATGCCGCGATCCGTACCGCAGTTGGACAGGCGGGACGCGGAAAGGGGATGACGAACGTCACGTCGGCAGGGGGTTGGCCCCTTGATCGACGTGCGGTGGGTCACGTGACGGGCCTTACAGGGGCGTTGGGCGCCCGTGCCGCAGGTCACGCAGCCACCCGGAGGGCGCTCCGAGTACCCCGCGGCGGACGCCAGGTGAGCCCGTGCGGCACCCGGTCGACTGGATGAGCCCACTCCCCGTGCCCACTCCATGCGCCCCCCCGTGCCCACTCCGACGTGTCGGCTACATGTCCGGTCGCACGACGCCCAGGATGGGCATCGTGCCCGCCCCGGTGAGGGTCACCGTGCGCCCCGGGCGCGGGGCGTGCACGACCGTGCCGTCGCCGACGTACATCCCGACATGGCTGGCGTCGCCGAAGTAGATGATCAGGTCGCCGGGCCGCATGTCCTTGATGTCGACGTGCTTGAGCTGTGCCCACTGCTCCTGCGAGGTGCGGGGGATGGGCTGCCCGGCGTGCGCCCAGGCCTGAGACGTCAGGCCGGAGCAGTCGAAGGTCCGCGGGCCCTCGGCGCCCCATTCGTACGGCTTGCCGATCTGTGCCGTCGCGAAGGCCACGGCCTGCCGGCCCCGCTCACTCGCGCCGGTCTTGACGTCCTTGAGTATCCCGGTGTCAAGCCAGGCCGTCTGCGCCTTGGCCGCGGCCTGCCGCTCCAGCTCGGCCAGACGCGCCTTCTCCTTCGCCTCCAGCTGGGACTCGAGCTTCTCGGCCTGCGAGACCTGCTGCGTGATCCTCTGCTTGGCCGCCTCCTTGGCCTTGCGGTTCGCCTCCAGCTGCCGCCAGCGTTCGGCGGCGTCCGCGGCGTACTGCTTCAAGTCCTCCTGCGTGCGCGCCATTTCCGCGAGCATGCCCTTGGTGGCGCGCTGGCCCTGCATCAGCCGCCGGGTGCCGTCGAGGAACTGCTGCGGGTCGTCGCTGAGCACCAGCTGCGCCTCGGGCGGCAGTCCGCCCGTGCGGTACTGGGCGCGGGCCGCGGCGCCGGCCCGGTCCTTCAACTGGTCGAGGCGCTGCTGTCCTTGGGCGATCTTCTTGGTGAGCTCGACGATCTGCGCGGACTGCTGCTGCGACTTCTCCTCGGCGGCGTTGTAGGCGTCGGTGGCGACGGCCGCGTCGTGGTAGAGCTTCTCGAGCCGCTGACGGACGGCCTCCAGGTCCTTGCTCGCGGGTACGGCCGGCGAGGCGGAGGGCGTCGGGGTGGGGGAGGGGGCCGCGAAGGCCGTGCCCGGTGCCGCCAGCACGATGACGGCGCAGACCACGGTCACTGCCGCCGCGATCAGACTGCGCTTGCCCGCTGCCATACTCCATCCCCCCAAATCTGATTTACCGTCAGTAACTTATCGGTGCCGCAGGGATCGTGCCATGCCCGTGCGAAAAGCGACAGAGGCAGTGCTTCCTGGCCCCCGAGCCCCGCATGGTCCGGCCCCCCAGCCGGCCGAGACGATCTCCCTGCCCGTTCGACGTACGGCCCCCGGAGATCGTTCCACCCGCGGCGAGACTCACCCGATCAAGTGACGCGCCCCAAGGGAACGCAGGTCACAGGCCCGGAATCAGTGACGGGGGGCCAAGGCCGCCCACGCCAGCGTCACTTCACCCTGCCGCCACCGCACCGGCCCGTCCACGACCGGCCAGTCGGCCGTGAGGGCGCGCACCGTGCGGATCCAGCGCTGCCGGGCGCCGTAGGAGGCGTAGGGAGCGGCGGCCGCCCAGGCGCGGTCGAAGTCCCGCAGGAAGGCGTGCACGGGCTCACCGGGAACGTTGCGGTGGATGAGCGCCTTCGGCAGCCGCTCCGCGAGATCCGAAGGACGCTCCAGCGAGCCCAGCCGGGTCGCGAAGGTGACCGTGCGCGGCCCCTCCGGCCCGAGCGCGACCCACACGTGCCGGCGCCCGATCTCGTCGCAGGTCCCCTCCACCAGCAGCCCGCCACCGAAACCACCGTCGGCCGGGGCGAGCCGCGCGCACAGCCGCCGCCACACGTCGGCGACCTCGCCCTCGTCGTACTGCCGCAGCACATTGGCGGCACGGATCAGCGCGGGCCGCCCGGGCACCGGCACCTCGAACCCGCCGTGCCGGAAGACCAGCCCGTCCTGCTCGTACGGCAGCGCGGCCGCGACCCGGGCCGGCTCGATCTCCACCCCGACGACACGCACGCGTGGCGCGACCGTCCGCAGCCGCGTCAGCAACTCCACCGCGGTCCACGGCGCGGCGCCGTACCCCAGGTCGACAGCGACGGGATCCACGCCCCGCCGCAGCTCGGCCCCGTGCACGGCCGCGATCCACCGGTCCATCCGCCGCAACCGATTCGGATTGGTAGTCCCCCGCGTGACGGTGCCCACAGGACGGGTCGACGCACGGGAACTCATACGTACGAGGGTATGCGCTCGGCCTGCACGCCCAACGTTGCGTGGCGCCGGTGCGGCTTGGGGGAGGCACGCATGCCCACGGCTTGGCAGGACCGGACTGCCCGCCCGCGCTGAGCGGGTCAAGGCGCGCGCCACGGCGTTGCTGCACCCGCGTACGGCGGGGAGGGGACGGGGTGGAGGGTGTCCGCCCGCAGCGGCCGGCACCGAGACACGGCACCGGCGTCGGAAACGGCTGGCCGGACCGAGGACGGACACCCCCCACCCCGGCCCCGACCCACAACGCACCGCAGGCGCGACAGCAACCGGCCACCGGACAGCAACGGGCCGCCGCAGGCACAAAAAGGGGCGCGGGGAACTGCGCGACCAGCCACAACGAAACCCGCACAGGCACCCGCGACCAGCCACAACGAACGCCCCACCCGAAAGACGCCCCCCGACCCCCCGACGCCCCCACCCCCCACCCGGTTCACCCGAACCCGGTAACGCCCAGGCAAAATCCATCCCGCAGGAATGGGAACCCGCCCCCCGATGTTCCCCCCTCGGAGGACCATGCCCGCCCGCAAGGAGGATCGCCACGTGAGCCACTACGTCAGCAGGCTCGGGCGTCGCTCCCCGTCCGCCGCCGCACGGCTCAGACTGCACCGCAGGCCCCGCCGCGTGGCCATGCTCTCCGTGCACACCTCCCCGCTCCACCAGCCCGGCACCGGCGACGCCGGCGGCATGAACGTCTACATCGTCGAGCTAGCGCAGCGCCTCGCCGCGATCAACATCGAGGTCGAGATCTTCACGCGCGCCACCACCGGCGGCCTCGAACCCACCGTGCAGCTCGCCCCCGGCGTTCTCGTGCGGCACATCGACGCCGGCCCCTACGAGGGCCTCGCCAAGGAGGACCTGCCCGCCCAGCTCTGCGCCTTCACGCACGGCGTCATGCAGGCCTGGGCCGGCCACCGCCCCGGCTACTACGACCTCGTCCACTCCCACTACTGGCTCTCCGGCCACGTCGGCTGGCTCGCCGCCCAGCGCTGGGGCGTCCCCCTGGTCCACGCCATGCACACCATGGCCAAGGTGAAGAACGCCAACCTCGCCGACGGCGACACCCCCGAGCCCGCCGCCCGGGTGATCGGCGAGACCCAGATCGTCTCCGCCGCCGACCGGCTCATCGCGAACACGGCCGAGGAGGCCGACGAGCTGGTCCACCACTACGCCGCCGACCCCGGCAAGGTCGCCGTAGTCCACCCCGGCGTCAACCTCGGCCGCTTCCGCCCCGCCGACGGCCGCGCCGCCGCCCGCGCCCGCCTCGGCCTGCCCCAGGACGCGCTGATCCCGCTCTTCGCCGGCCGCATCCAGCCCCTGAAGGCCCCCGACATCCTGCTGCGCGCGGTCGCGGCCCTCCTCGACGAGCGCCCCGACCTGCGCTCCCGCATCCTCGTGCCCGTCGTCGGCGGCCCCAGCGGCAGCGGCCTCGCCAAGCCGGAGGGGCTGCAGAAGCTCGCCGCGCGCCTCGGCGTCGCCGACGTCGTACGGTTCCGCCCGCCCGTCGGCCAGGAGCAGCTCGCCGACTGGTTCCGGGCCGCGTCCGTGCTGGTGGTGCCGTCCTACAGCGAGTCCTTCGGCCTGGTCGCCATAGAGGCGCAGGCCACCGGCACGCCGGTGCTCGCCGCGTCCGTCGGCGGCCTGCCGGTCGCGGTGCGGGACGGCGAGACCGGTTTCCTGGTGCAGGGGCACGACCCGGCGGCGTACGCGCGCGTACTGGAGCGCTTCGCCGACGACCCGCAGCTCACCCCGCGCCTCGGCGGGGCCGCCGCCCGGCACGCCCAGTCCTTCGGCTGGGACACCGCGGCCGCCGCCACCGCCGACGTGTACACGGCAGCGCTGCAGGCGCACCGCCGTCGCGTACGCTCGCACCATGGGTGACGCACACGAGGCGACAGATGCAGACAAGGCAGCTGGTGCACGCAATGCGGCCGAGGCACACAAGGCGGCGGCGCAGGTCGTCGAGGACGCCCTGAAGGACGCCGAGCTGGAGTGGGAGAGCCCCGAGCCCGGCCACTTCGTCGTCAAGCTCCCCGGCACCCGCAAGCTGTCCACGACGGTCTCGCTGATCGTCGGCCGCCACTCCCTGTCCCTGAACGCCTTCGTCGTCCGCCACCCGGACGAGAACGAGGCCGGCGTCCACCGCTGGCTGCTGGAGCGCAACCTCAAGCTGTACGGCGTCTGTTACGCCGTCGACGGCCACGGCGACGTGTACGTCACCGGACGGCTGCCGCTGGCCTGCGTGACCCCCGACGAGATCGACCGCCTCCTGGGCCAGGTCCTGGAGGCGGCCGACGGGGCGTTCAACACGCTGCTGGAGCTGGGTTTCGCCTCCGCGATCCGCAAGGAGTACGCCTGGCGGGTGTCCCGCGGCGAGTCCACGCGCAACCTGGAGGCGTTCGCCCACCTCACGCAGCGACCGGAGTGACCTCGCAGCGACCGGAGTGACCTACTTGGTCTTCTCGGGCTTGGGCTTGTCCAGCTCGTCGGCGAGCGCGCGCAGCGCGTCCGCCAGGTCCTTCTTCGTCGGCAACTGATCGACCTTGCGGTTCAGTTCGTCGATCTTGCGGTTCAGCTCGTCCAGGTCGACCGGGGCCGACGGCGTGGGACTCGGCGGGTTGGTGTCCGGCGGCGTCGTCGGGTCGGGCGAGGACGTCGGGCTCGGGCCGCCGTCTCCACCGCCGACGCTCAACCCGCCGGTACCGCCGTCGCCACCCCCGCCCACGCTGCCGCCGTCCACGCCACCGGACCCGCTGACGGAACCGCCGTCCACGCCACCGGAGTCGACCCCACCCGAGCCGGTCCCCCCGGAGTCGACGCCGACGCTGTCGCCCCCGCCGGTCCCTCCGCCCGTACCCGCGCTGTCACCCCCGGAGGTGTCCGCAGGAGTGCTGTACGACGCGGTGGGCGGGGTCGAGCCGCCGTCGCCGTCGGCGGCGAGGGCTGCGCCGACGGCGAGCGTGACCAGGGCCGCCGCCCCGGCGACGGCGGTCGTGACCCGACGGGCGCGCCGGGAGGTGGCCGTGGAGGACGTGCGGGTGTCCTGTGTGTCATCCATGGCCGGAACGTTATCCGAACACACGTCCGGAAGGAGTGCTTCCGTCGATCTCGCCGAGCCCTCAACTCCCCGCGTCCGGGAAGAGGTTGCCGTGCAGTACGTGGTAGCCGACGAAGGTGAACATGCGCCGCCCGGGCGGTAACACCCCCGGCTCCCCGGTGAACCGGTGCTCGCCGACGCCGTAGGGAATGTCCGCGCTGGAGACCCACACGGGATCGAAGCCACGCTTTTCCAGCCATGCGCACACGTTCGTCTCGTGGTGCCGCGTCCGCGTCCACACCACCGTGCCGCCCTTGCGGCACAGTTGCGTGCAGTGGTCGAGGGTGCGCTCGATGTCGGTGTCGGTGAGGTTGCCGAGCACCCCGCACAGCAGCACCAGATCGGCCGGTGCGTAGGCCGTGTAGTGGTCGGTCAGCGCCGCGTCCCCGCACACCACGTCGACCCCGTCCAGACCGGCGGCCGCGGCCGCCGCGCGCGCGAACAGCACGTTGCGCTCGTCCAGTTCGACCAGGCGCGCCCGTATGTCGGCCCGCCGGGGGTGCCGGGCCAGTACGCCGATGAGGTCCCGCCCCTGCCCGGCACAGAGGCTGACGGCCGTGAGCGGACCCGGCGGCGCTTCGTCGAGTGCGTGCCGGACCCGCTCCTGGACGAGGGCGAGACGGCGGCCGAGATAGGAGTCGGGTACGTCGTACGCGTCGTGCCACGCATGCCAGTCCATGAGCGCAGACTACGGAAGGGTACGGCGTTCAACCATGGCGCAAAATAGCGTATTTACCCGGCGTCACTCCCACCAACTTCCGGAACTGGCGCGTCAGATGGGCCTGGTCGTAGAACCCGGCGGTGGCCGCGACCGCGCTCGCCGGCTGCCCCTCCAGCAGCAGCCGCCGCGCCCGCTCCACCCGCCGGGACGTCAGGTACTGGTGCGGCGCGATGCCGTAGGCGCCGCTGAACGCGCGCACGAGGTGGGCGGGATGGGCCTGCACCACCCGCGACGCCTCCTCCAGGGTGATGCCCTCGGGCACGCGCGCGTCGAGCAGTTCGCGCAGCCGGCGGGCGAGCACCGGGTCGGGGCGACGCGCCTCGGTCTCCAGCCGGGGTCGCAGATGGGCGCGCAGCCGCTCGGCGACGAGGGTCAGCCGGCTCTCCGCCTCCAGTTCCTCGCCGGGCCGGGCGAGCGCTGCGTGCACCTGCCCCACCCGCCGCCGCAGCACCGGATCGCGCAGGTCGGGGGAGTCCGCGGCCGCCCCGATCAGGTCCTCGCCGAGCCGGGAGGAGTCGAGGTAGAGGACCCGCTTGCGAAAGCCGTCCGCGGTGGCGGGGGCGCCGTTGTGCGCGACGTGCGGCGGCAGCAGGGACACCGTGTCGCGCAGCGTGCCGTGCTCGTGCCGCTCGATGTCGTAGCGCACCGCGCCGTCGTCGACGATCAGCAGCGTCCACGCGGCGTGCACGTGCATCGGGTAGGCGTACTCGGTGAAGTGCGCGTGGAAGACCTCGACGACCCCGGGGACGCGGGGCCGCCACGCGGACACCTCACGCTGCGCGGCCATGCAAAGAACGTACAAGACGGGCCCGTACGACGTCGGCGAGTCTCATGCCCATGCCCATGAACGACGCCGAACCGACCCGCTCCGACAGCCACTCCGACACCGGCACCGACTCCGGCTCCGACATCCGCTTCGACACCAAGATCGCCGTCCTGCTCCGTGAGGACCTGGAGTCCTGGCAGCGCCTGAACGTCACCGCCTTCCTGGTCAGCGGCCTCGGCACGCGGCTCCCCGAGGTGATCGGGGAGCCGTACGAGGACGCCGACGGGGTGGACTACCTGCCGATGTTCCGCCAGCCGGTGCTGGTCTTCGAGGGCACGAAGGAGACGCTGACGGCGGCCCACGCGCGCGTGCTCTCCCGCGCGCTGCCGAGGGCGGTCTTCACGAGCGACCTGTTCACGACGGGCAACGACCGCGACAACCGGGCGGCCGTCCGCGTGGTGCCGACAGCTGAGCTGGACCTGGTGGGGCTGGCGGTCTACGGGCCGCGCAACGCGGTGGACAAGGTGCTCAAGGGGTCGCGGATGCATCCCTGACCTGGACGGCGGGCGCCGGCGCCGGTTCCTCGCGCGGCAGGCGCCGCATGAGGACGGCGTACCCCGCGCCCGCCACCGTCCCGACGACCGCGGTGATCGCCCACAGCCACACAGCCCCGAACCGGTCGATGACCGCACCGGACATCAGCGGCGCGACCAGCGCGGCCACGGACCACGACAGCGTGTACATGCCCTGGTAGCGCCCCCGCCCGTGCATCGGCGACAGCCGTACGACGAGACCGGTCTGCGTCGGCGCGTTGACGATCTCGGCGAGGGTCCACACGCAGACCGTGAGCGCGAAGACGCCGACCGACCCGGCGAAGGCGGTGAGCCCGAAGCCGTACCCGGCGAGCAGCGAGGAGGCGACGAGCAGTCGCCGCGGGTCGCGGTGCTCGATGAAGCGGGTGACCGGGATCTGGAGTACGACGATGAGGACGCCGTTGACCGCGATGGCGAGCCCGTAGTCGGCGGGCGTGAAGCCGGCCGTGCCCATGGCGACGGGCAGGCCGACCGAGCCCTGCTGGAAGATCAGCGCGACGAGGAAGGACAGCCCGACGACACCCATGAACCGCCCGTCACGCAGTACGGTCCCGAGGCCGACGTCGGGCGCCTTCGGTCCGTCGGCGCTCTGCACGGGCCGCGACTCGGGCAGCTTGAGGAAGACGACGATCGCGCACACCAGCGTCATCCCCGCCTCGATGAGGAAGCCGGCCCGATAGCTGACCTCGGCGATGAAACCGGCGGCCATGGACGAGACGGCGAAGCCGAGGTTGATCGCCCAGTAGTTCAGCGAGAACGCCCGCACCCGGTCCTCGGGCCGCACGATGTCGGCCATCATCGCCTGCACCGCGGGCCGGGAGGCGTTGGAGGCCATCCCGACGAGGAAGGCGACAGCGGCGATGGCGACGGGATCGCTCATGAAGCCGAGCAGGGCGACGGAGGCGGCGGTGGCGGTCTGCGCGATGAGCAGGGTGGGCCGCCGCCCGAGCCGGTCGGCCATGACCCCGCCGGCGAGCGAGGAGACGACGCCGCCCAGTCCGTGCAGGGAGGCGACGAGGCCGGCGTAGGAGGCGGAGTAGCCGCGGTCGAGGGTGAGGTACAGGGCCATGAAGGTGGCCACGAAGGCGCCGAGCCGGTTGACCAGGGTGCTGGTCCACAGCCACCAGAAGGCGCGGGGCAGTCCCGCGACGGACTCCCGGGCGGCACGTCTGAGGTCGGACAGTGCGGCAGACGGCATGGCGGAGATCCCCCCGTGGGATGTAAGCGGCGCAACAGGTAATCGCAACTTACAAAGCCGATGCCGGGGAAACCACTCGATTAACAAACCCCGTCAACTGTCCGCGGTGCGAGAGGCCACGCCGCCGCCCAGGGGCCTTCGATTACGCTCGTCCTCATGGCCGACGCACCGTACAAGCTGATCCTCCTCCGCCACGGCGAGAGCGAGTGGAACGAGAAGAACCTGTTCACCGGCTGGGTGGACGTCAACCTGACCGCGAAGGGCGAGAAGGAGGCGACGCGCGGCGGTGAGCTGCTCAAGGACGCCGGTCTGCTCCCCGACGTCGTCCACACCTCCCTCCAGAAGCGCGCGATCCGCACCGCCCAGCTCGCCCTGGAGTCGGCGGACCGCCACTGGATCCCGGTCCACCGCTCGTGGCGCCTGAACGAGCGCCACTACGGCGCCCTGCAGGGCAAGGACAAGGCGCAGACCCTCGCCGAGTTCGGCGAGGAGCAGTTCATGCTGTGGCGCCGCTCCTACGACACCCCGCCGCCGCCGCTGTCGGAGGACTCGGAGTTCTCGCAGGCGCACGACGCCCGCTACGCGACGATCCCGCCGGAGCTGCGCCCGGACACGGAGTGCCTCAAGGACGTCGTCATCCGGATGCTCCCGTACTGGTACGACGCGATCGTCCCCGACCTCCTGACCGGCCGCACGGTCCTGGTCGCGGCCCACGGCAACTCCCTGCGCGCCCTGGTCAAGCACCTGGACGGCATCTCGGACGCCGACATCGCGGGCCTGAACATCCCGACCGGCATCCCCCTCTACTACGAGCTGGACGCCGACTTCAACCCGGTCACCCCGGGCGGCAAGTACCTCGACCCGGACGCGGCCGCGGCGGCGATCGAGGCCGTGAAGAACCAGGGCAAGAAGAAGTAGGGTTGGTGATCATGCCTCCCACCTGCGCGTTCGGCGCGGGCGGGAGGCATTTTCACGCCCTGGAACCTCCCTGGAACCTCAGCCCGAGTGATCTTCAGGCCGGAGTGCCCTGCCGAGAGCCTTCCGGGCCCGGTCCCGACTGCTCGGCATGAGGTGCGCGTACACCTTGAGCGTCAGCCCCGGGTCGGAGTGCCCGAGGTACTCAGCGAGTGCCTTGATGCTCTCTCCCGCATCGAGGAGAACGGACGCGTAGAAGTGCCGCAGGGCATGCATGCCGTGCTCGCGGGCGGCGGCGTGCTCGCGGCTCTTGGCCTTGGGGATGACGCCCGCCTTCGCGAGCGCGGGCTTCCAGTGGTCTTCATTCAGGGACGTTCGCCAGACATGCCCACCGTTGGGGCCCGTGAAGATGAGCCGCCGGGTCACCGGCTGGCCGTTCGCCCGCATCCACGGGAGCTTGATCTCCACAGGCGGGAACCGCTTGATGTGCTCCTGTAGTGCCTCCGCGACGGGATCGGGCAGAGGGACGTCACGGAGCTTGCCGCCTTTCGGGGGTGCGAACACAGGCTTGCTCAAGCTCAGCTTGAGTTGCTGCACCACGTGCAGGGTGCCGCTGTCGAAGTCGATGTCTTCGACGCACAGGCCGAGGATTTCCCCTTGACGCAGGCCACATCCTGCCCCCACGTCGACCATGGGCCGGAAGCGCTCGACCATGGCGGCGCGTACGGCGAAGACGCGCTCAGGCTCCCAGGGGACGACGCGGCGCGTGCCCATGGCCGGCGGGGTCACCGTGCGGGAGTGGCAGGGGTTCCGGCGTAGGCATCCGTCCTCTACAGCGGCGGAGAGCACGGCGCGAACGTTGGAGAAGATGACGCGGGCGTACGAGCCGGACATGCCGGTCTCTTCGAGCTGTGTCACGAACTCGCGGATGTGGCTCGGCTGGAACGACCCGAGCTGGCGCGCCCCGATGCGCGGGAAGGCGTGCAGCTTGAGCTGAGACTCCATCGACGCACGCGTGTTGGGGTCGCCGCTCTGGCTCGCGAGCCACTTCTCCGCGAACTCCTGGAACGTCGTACGGGACGCGTTCGGGTCGATGAAGTCACCGCGGGCTACGTCCGCTTGCATGGTGCTCAGCCACTGCTCGGCGAGGCGCTTCTGTCCGTCGGGGAAGGACTTGTTCTTTCGCTTGCCGTCGGGCGTGAGGTACCGGGCTTGGTAGCGCATCCCCGTGCCGTAACGGTCGGTTTTTACGCGGACGGTCTTGCCGTCGGCGTCGGTAGTGGTCTTGATCCAGCGGTCGAAGATGTGGCCAGCCATGAGGGCTGTCTCCTTCTCGGCGTAGCAGGGAGCGGGAGGGCCGAAGGGTGGCTCTTCGGTCGGTTTTGGGGTGTGGTGAGCCAGGCCCGCTACTTGCTAGAGGCCTGATCACTGGGGGTTTGAGGTGCTAGCGGGGTTGCTACCGGTAGCGGGTGTGGCTGCTACCGGTAGCAGCGCTCTGGCGAGGTTTCAGGGAGGCGGAGACAGGGGGTGCTGGGGCGGTTCCTGAGTGGGTTTTCGGGGGTGCCGGGACCATGCCTCCCTGCCTCCCTGAAAGGGTGTCTGTGCTGGTCAGGTAGAGGGAGGCGGGGCAGGGAGGCGGTGAGGGAGTTCTCCCTGCCTCCCTTGGCCGGCGGGCGGTGCCTCCCTGCCCCGCGCGGCGGTCGCAGGGGCCCGGCGGGGAGCCGGATACAGGGACTCCGGGTGGCCTCCAGGGGCCGGTTTCCGGGGTGTTCCGGCGATGCCTCCCCGCCTCCCCGAAGCGCTGTTTGCACTGGTCAGTGCGGGGAGTGCAGGCCGGGGAGGCGGTTGGGGAGTTCTCCCCGCCTCCCCAGTCGGGTGAGCGGTGCCTCCCCGTCGGGAGGAGGGGTCAGGCGGCGTCTTCGAGGACGGTCTGTTCGGTCACCCAGGCGCGGACGGCGGCCGGGTCGTACCGCAGGTGCTTGCCGACTCGGAAGCCTGCCGGTCCGATGCGCTTGCGGCGCCACTGGTAGACGGTTTCGACGCTCGGGAGGCTGAACATGGTGACCAGGTCTTCGGGGGTGAGGTAGCGGTCCGGGAGGCCGCCGCGCAGGGTGGCGCGGGGGTCGGTCGGCTCAGTGGTGGCCATGGCGCTGGTGACTCCTCGTGTCTGTCGGGCGGTGCGTGGGAGTGGTGCCGGTTGCCGTCCTAGAGAGTTGCTGTATTTCAGCGTCCGCAGCGTCCTAGCGTCCGCACGGCCGTATTACGGCAGTTCAGAGCGGGTGCAGGACTTGGACGCTAGTGCGGACGCTGGACGGTAGCGTCCGCAGTGTTGGACGTGTCCGGCCGCTGATGCGCGGCCCGGCCCGGCGGTATTCCGGCTACGTCAGGACTGGTCAGGCAGGGTTCTGCCCTGCCCCGTGGGGGCCACCTCCGGCCACAGAGAGCCTTGGTCGGGTGCGGACGCTGACGGGCCGTCGCCGGGGCCGCGGGAGAGGATCAGCAGCTTGTGCCGGTGCCGGTCGCGGCTACGTTGCGTGTCGTCCACCGTGATGCCGATGGACCGCAGTAGCGGAGCGAGCCGCTTCACGCGTCCGCCGGCGCGGGTAGCATCCTTGGGCCAGGTCGGCGGCCGGACCGGGCCCGGCACGGGCAGCGCTTCGAGCAATTGCGCGGCTGTGCCCTGCCAGGTGCCCGCTTGGTCGACCAGGGCGGCGATGGCCATCGCGAACGGGTCGCCTTCCAGCGCGTCCGTGGCGACATTCGCCGACGTGGCGAGGTAGTCGTCCAGCGTGCGCCAGCCCTGCGTCTGGTCGACGGCCGCGAGGACGCGGGCGAAGTCGGCCATGCGCGGCATGGACTCCAGCCGCACCGACGGGAGCACGGCGAGCACGCAGGCCAGCACATCGAACAGGGCCCCGAGCACGGCCGGACGGACCGCCTCGAAGGTGGCGTCCAACTCTTCCTCGGAACGGCGGTGGTGGGAGTCGATGAGCTGCAAGTCCAGCAGCAGCACGCGCTCGGCCAGGTCCCCGGCGAGAGCTCCCGCGTCGATCGTGGTCATGGCCAGCACCCGCTTAAAGGTGAGGACCACCACGTCATCGTCGGTGTACAAGGCGCGGTCTACCACGCCGTCACCGGTCACCGCCTTGCACAGGGTGTCCGACAGCCACGGCGGGATCGTGCTCACGTTGTCCAGGCACAGGGCCCATGAGCTGAACGCCTGCCGGGACCACGCCTTCTCGTCCCGCGGCTGGCTGCGCTTGGCGGCCGGGGACGGGTCGACCAGGTTGATGAACATCTGCGCGGCCTTGGACTTGCCCGTGCCCTGCTCGCCCTTGCACACGATGGCCGGGTGCGGGATGTCGGGAATCCACGCGGCAACCAGCCACGCCACAAGCTGATGGAACGCGGATTCGTCCATGTTCAGCAGCGCGTGCAGCTTGGCGAGGCCGTCCCCGTCCAGCACTGGCACGGGCATCGGGGCCATGGCGCCGGAGCGGCGGAAGAGCACCGGCGAGCGGTCTACGACCTGCCAGCCGAGACCGGAGACCACCACCGCGCGGCCGTCGGCGCTGCCGAGGTCGACCACGATTGCGCCGTCCGGTGCCCGCCCTACGCGCAAGTTCACCGGCACCGGGTCGTGGTCCTCAGCGATGCCTTCCAGCACGGTCATGGCGTCCGCGAGCGCGGACTGTGCGGCCACCTCGCCCGGGTAAGCGTCCGCGAACCGGCGCGCGAGGCGCTGCCTGAGCCCTGCCTTGCCCCGCAGCGGCACGGCGACGTTCGCCCCGCCCAGGGCGACCGCGTACGGGCGGCCGTCGGTGGACATCACGAACCGGTACTCCTCGCGCGCCATGGCCACGATCCGCGCGGCGGCCGGCGGCTGCTTGCCGCCCTCCCCGCCCCCGCTCGGGACGACCGGCCGACGGGTGTTCACGGTCCCGCCGCCAGCGTTCACCCCGTCGGTGGTCGTGTTCACGGGCCGGGTCGATTCGTTCAAGGGCCTCGCCCGGCCGTTCACAGGTCGGGTCGATCCGTTCATCCGAGTGTTCACCTCGTTCACGTGGGAACCGCCTCTCCGGTCGGGCCTGCGCACGCCCGCACCGGGCGGGGCGCGTGCAGGCAGTCGGGCCGTCCGGCCCTCTGGACGGGGCGGTGCGGGGTCGATCCGTTCAGGTGGGGGGTCGACCGTGCACCGGTCGAATCGGCCGGTCCGACGGCCGTCAGTCGGGGTGTGACGCCGGGCGTGACGCGGGTCGTCACGCTGGTGAACGCCGTCTCCTGCGCGTGTGCGAGTCGGGCCAACAGCGGCAGGTCGACCGGGCGGACGACTGGCCGGGTCGGTTCGACCCACGCCAGCAGGACCAGGGCGAGCGAGAGCGGGAAGCGGTCGGCCTTGCGGTGGTTGCAGTCGAGGCACGCCAGCACCAGCGAGGTGACCGACCATGTACGCCACAGCGAGAGCGGCGCGACGTGGTCGAGGGTGGCCTCACTCAGGCTGGCGAACGGCCGACGGCAGTAAGCGCAGCGCTGCCCGTGGCGGCGCGTGAGCTGTTCCTTGCGCAGGCGGCGCTTCGTGGAGTTCAGGTGGTGCTTCATGCCGCCTGCTCCATGTCGTCGGTCGTGAGGGAGCGCAGCGCCGTGGCGCAGGCACCCAGCACCGGAAGTACCTGGTAGCGCGGAACGTCCAGCCGCCGGGCCACCTCCGTGATGTTCAGCCCCTGCCCCACGTGCAGCAGCAGGGCCCGGCGGGAGGTCTCGTCCATGCGCAGCAGGGCCGCGCGCTGAGCCGCGCTCATGTGAGCCAGCTCCGTGCGCTCCCACTCGGGCAGCGACTCCACCGGCACCGGGTCGGCCGACAGCTCCGGGTTGTCGATCTGGATCAGCAGCAGGGCGGTTTCCACGAGCCGGTTCGCGGTCGGGTAGCTAACCCCGAGGTGTTCGGCCAGCCGCCGCATGGGCATGCCCTCCACCCGCAGCAGCAGGGCCTCCCGCTCGCGCTCCGGGAGCGCGGACACCATCGCGTCGAGGTAGGCGGGCAGCACCGTGCGGGCGCAGCCGCCGGGCAGCACCGGGCACAGGTTGTTGCAGGTCACCGGGTCCGTCCAGTCCACGGGGTACTCAGAGGTGGACCCACGGCGGAAGTACTGGTGAACCTCCGTCTTGACGCGGCCGAAGAGGAAGATCCGACGCTCATCCGCGCTCAGCTCATCGGCCGCCATGAGCGGCTTGGTCGTCTCCCTGGCCACGGCCACCCAGACGTCCTGGGCGATGTCGTCGGCCAGCGCAACGGCCTGGACCCGGTCCATGCCGTAGTTCATGAGCTTGCGGGCCGCGTAGCGCTCCAGACGGCCCCCGCCGAACTCCTCGTACAGGTCGGCCAGGCGCTCCGTCTGCTTGGGCATGAGCGGGATGATCTCGCCCCGTTCCAGCTTCCGCCCACCAGGGCCGTTGCCCCGAGACGTGGTTCCCTTGGCCCGACGTTCCGACTTGGTTCCAGGCATGATGGATTTACCCCTAGAGGGTCAGGGAGCGGCTATCTGCTTGGCGGTGGAGGCCGCTCCTTGCTTTTCCTGGCGTGACCAGGACTTTTCGCGGAAGTAACTCCCTGTTCGGAGCATCCCGCTTGATGACTAGCTTGCACTAGTCTGCTGTGGTGCACAACCCTCGTGAGGTGGTGTGCACTAGTTCGCTGTGGTGGGTACGCTCAGAGCATGACTGTCACAGGAGGGCCCAAGCCCAAAGCGGTGCAGGTCGCGGACGCGCTTCGCGAAGACATCAAGCGGATGAAGCCCGGTGACAGGCTCCCGTCACAGCGAGAGCTGATCGACCGCTTCGGGTACGCGAGCCAGACCATCCAAAACGGGCTGGCCATGCTCCGGTCCGAGGGGCTGGTCGTGTCGGCCGGGAACCTCGGTAACTTCGTCGGCGACGGGACCGCTCCGCAAAACGACGTGCGCGACGAGATCAATGAAATCCGCTCCCTGATTCAGGCGTTGGCTGAACGGGTGGAAGCACTCGAAGAGCGCTCCACCGTGAGTGGTGCGTGATCTGCCACCAGCATGCGAGGAACGGAGCGTGTGGCGTAAGTGACATTGAGGGGGCGGATGCATGAGCTGGGGACATGTCCGGTGTCACCGCGGTGTCCCCTTCCCTGTCCCCGGGGGCGAGGCGCAAGACTCAGCGTGTAGGCACTCGGAGGAGGACGTATGAGCGACGACAGGCCCGCGTGGGCGCGACGCATCGCGGCCGAGCGGGCGGCTCGCGACTGGTCCCAGCGAGACGCGGTGAAGGCTCTCCGGGCCCACGCGAAGGAAGAGCTTCCCGCAGATGACAGCCTGATCCGGCAGTGGAAGCGGTGGGAGTCTGGACAGATCCCCAACGAGTTCTATCGACCGCTCATCGCGGCTGTGTTCGGCACCGTGACGCACGCGCTCTTTCCCGCGCCGGCGCGTCGGGATGGGGACAGGGAGATCCTGGCCGCGAGCGGTATGGAGACGCTGGAGATCGTGAGCCGCCTCAACCGGTCCGACGTTGACGCGGCCACGCTCGATGCGCTGCGGAT
The DNA here is from genome assembly GCF_040656475.1 of Streptomyces sp. NPDC049915. Taxonomy (NCBI): domain Bacteria; kingdom Bacillati; phylum Actinomycetota; class Actinomycetes; order Kitasatosporales; family Streptomycetaceae; genus Streptomyces; species Streptomyces sp. NPDC049915. Next base: position 422,915 of record NZ_JBFAMH010000004.1, on the reverse strand, counting down.
CACCACGGACCGGCTCTGCTCGGAGTACCCGTTCATGCCGAGCGAACAACTCCTCATCGAGGGGCGACAGTGGTTGCGTCGCGTTGTAGAGCTGCACTCGAAGAGCCTCACGCTTTCGCAGCACCGGGAGGTGCTTGCCCTGTCCGGCTGGCTCGCGCTTCTCGTCGGATGCGTGGAGTACGACACGGGCGCTCGGCACGCTGCCGAGTCGACGCGGCAGGCCGCGCTGTCGCTGGCAACTGAGGCGGACCATGCGGAAATCGCCGGATGGGCACACGAGATGCGAGCCTGGTTCGCGCTCACCACGGGGGACTATCGCGGGGTCATCGCTGCGGCACAGGCTGGAACCGAGTTGGCTGCGCATCAGGGTGTGGCCGTGCAGCTTGCCGCGCAGGAGGCCAAGGCGTGGGCCCGACTCGGGGATAGGCGGCGAGTTGAGGTCGCGCTCGACAGGGGGCGCAACCTACTTGAAGGCATGCCGCACCCGGAGAACTTGGACAACCACTTCGTAGTGGACCCGGCGAAGTTCGACTTCTACTCGATGGACTGCTACCGCCTGGTCGGAGAGGACAAGCTGGCCCGGACGCTGGCCGAGGAGGTCCTGCGGGCGGGGACGGACTTCGACGGCATGGAGCGCTCACCCATGCGCAATGCGGAAGCACGCGTCACGCTCGGTGTGACGGCCGCGCGGGAAGGCGACCTTGAGCAGGCACTGATCATGGGGGAGCGCGCCCTTGAAGGTGATCGCCGGTCGGTCCCTTCACTGATCATGACCAGTCGTGAATTGGCGGCAGAGGTGCGGCGCCGGTACGCATCCGAGCCCGCCGCTCAGGGCTACCTCGCTCACCTGCACGAGCTGGGACAGATGGCGCCCGGCTTTCTGCCCCAGCAATAGAAGGAACGGCCTACGGCCGGCACGATCCTTGGCAGCTCGCTGCGCTCGCGCGCGACGGCTGTCGGAGCCTCCCGAGCATCGTCGCGGCTCCCGGCGAGTTCATTGCGACCGACGAAGAGACCACTTCCGCCCGCCGGGAGTGGTCTCTTCGGCATTTCAGAGGGGCCAGTGTCCGCAGCGTCCACACCCGGCCCCCTCTAAGAGCCGCCCTGACCTGCCGAATCACGCTCTTAGTAGCTTAGGGTGACCGGACGCTGCGGACACTGGCGGACGCTAAACATTTTGTTTAGCGTCCGAGGGAACGGTGCAGGTCAGACGGGGCGAGCGATGCCCCGGCGGACGCTGCGGACGCTATCTCCCTTCCCTCTCTAGTAAGAGAGTGAAGGACGGCTCTTCAGGAGGGCGGATGAACGACCGTCCGCTACTGAGGAGCCGTGGTGAGCCGCGCAGAACGTAACGGGCCCGACGGCGCTCACCCAAGCCTGCCGTCCGCACCCTGGAGGGCCACAGGACGGCAATCCAGGTGGGGGGAGAGCCCGCCGCCCCCTGGATTGCCGCCCTCGCGCCCACAAGCAAGAGGAGCACGGCTCGCCCGGTGGTGCTCCTCTTGCTTGTGGGCGCGGTCGTTACGCCGGGTGGCCATCCCGCCCGAATTGCAGCGGTTGAAGGCGCCGGTTGCGGCGGACAACCGGTTGGCCCCCGTAACCGCCCCATGACCTGCGGGTTTCCAAGTTGCTGCGGTTTCCGGGGAGGGGGCCTTACGCGCACGCGCGCGTAAGGGGGTGGAAACTGCCGTCGCGTAGCGACTTGGTGGGGCCATGGACGGCCGTTCAGTCCCCCGAGGGTCTCCAAGCCCCACACAAGGGGGGTCAGACGTCCTGAGGGGCGCCACGGCCTTCGCCCAGACGGTGGTCGTCGCGCGAGCGCAGCGAGCTGCCAAGGGGCGCGCGGCCGTAGGCCGTTCGTTCTTGCCCTTCCTCTGCGGGGCACGCCGGCGCCGCTGATGCCCTTGTCGCTTGTCGCTTGTCTTGTCGTGACGAGACAGGACCGCACTGCGGGGTAGCCCGGAACAGGCTTTGACCTGCGAGCCGACAAGCGACAAGACAAGCGACAAGCGGATCAGGCCCGTGGGTTAGCCCAGACACGACGACGGAAGGATGCTGATATGCCCAAGCCGAAGAGCTTCACCGCATGGTTGAAGACCCACACCGATCAGCGCAATGCCATTGGGGATCTCGCGCGGGACGTCTCCACTGACCCCGACTGGCCCTCACGCAAGGGAAGGCAGGGCCAGCTTGACTACCTCGAAGAGCGCGGCGCCATCGACGCGGCTATCGAGACGCTCGAACGTGCCTGGACTCAGTACGAGGCGTACCGGGCGGCCCAGAGCGATGCCTGAGCCGTGAGCGCCGCCCGGCGCTCCTCCACCGCCGCCAGCCGCAGCGGATCGGCGTCCAGGTCGTCGGCGTACCCCGCCAGCTCTCCGGCCACGTCCGGTCGGAGGGAGCCTCGGGCGATAGCAGCGCGGGCCACCCTCTCGGGAGCCCGCATCGGGCCGTTCCTGGGGTCTGCGACGATCGGCCGCTATCTGCTAACGCCCTGGTCACCTGCGGTTTTGGTCGCTATCAGGGTCGCCATCGTTAGCAACCCCTGCCGCTATCGATAGCGGCACAAATGTAAGGGGTGCCCGCTAGCAGAGCCGCTATCGTTAGCGGGCCTAACGACTCACGGAGGCTCGGACGCCCCGCCGGAGACCTCGGGGCCTGCCTGCGCGGCATCGTCCATGGTGTCGAACCGCAGCATCTGTCTTGTATCTGCACTCGCGCGCAGAGGGTGAAGAGGGACTTGGTCTTTGTCCACCTGAAGCATGAGTTCTTTCATCTTCGGCCACGCTTTGTCGCGTGAGAAACTCTGCGGAAGGCTCGTGGTCCCAGTTGGGCGAGCGGCGAGCACTTGATCGATTGCCAAGTTTCGCGCATTGTGCATTTCTGCGCCCTTGAGGTCTGCGCCCTTCAGGTTTGCGCCTTCCAGGTCTGCATCGTCCATCTTTGTATCACCAAGCCAGGCTCCTTGCAGTTGGCACTGCTTAAGAAATGCACCCTCCAGTCGCGCTGAACCTAGGTTCGCGCCCTCCAGATGAGCGAACTCCAGATAGGCGCCGCGTAGGTCTGTACGGCGCAGATCCACCCTGAAGGGTTCGTCGCGCCGAGGGCGTCGACCAAGGACGATCAGGGCTGCCTTTACGTGTTCTGGCGGTCGGATCCTGGCTTCTCTGTGTTCGGAGTAAACTGCGTCTGGGGCGGGAGCATGGTGCCGTACGAATGCCGCCAATACCTCCACGACCGTGGGCTGGGTATCTGGAGAATCCTTCATGATCGCTTCCAGCGTGTAAATGCCACCCAACTGCTCAGGGAGCCGGCTGGAAGCCAACAACTCGATCGCCTTTCCGAAACGGTCGTTGAGCTGTCCGTCGCGAGTGAGATTCGCTTGATCTTGATGTTGTTCGCGGGTGAGTGCGAGTGACTGCTGGGTAAGGCGCAACTGTTCCTGATCTTGTTCGCGGGTGTGCGCCAGAGCCTGCCGGGTGTAGTGGAGCGATCGGGCGGTGAAGACAAGGCCGACGGCTCCAGCGGATGCGACCATGAGCGCAGCGATTGCGGTTCGGAATCCAGAGACAACGGTTGCCTTAGGTGCTTCGTCCAATCGACCAAGCTGCACCCGATCGAGATACCATGGCGCCTGCCAGAGTAAGAACAGAAGACCTGCGAATAAAGCTACCCCAGCAAGGACAGTAAGGACGTACCACCATGCTCCTCTACGCTGCTGGGCTTGCGGTTGGGTCATGAGCCCATGAAATGCCATACTTCAGCGGTCTGCAGAACATAGCGGCCGATCGAGGGATCTCAGATCTGACGACGAACTTCGGGCGCGAGGTACTAGAGGCCATGAGGCCCCCGAGTCGGAACCTGTCTGGAACCTCCGAGGTCAACCAGCAACGACAGACAACGACCACCAACGACCGTTCGAGCGCAGGTCAGTTGAGGTGAGCACCCCCCTGACCAGCCCCAAAAACCGGGCGGTCGAAACCCAGGGCAAGAAGAAGTAAGCGTTACCGATCACGCCCCCGGCCTGCGCTCACGGCGCGGATCGGGGGCGTTTTTCGTGGGCCTCGGCAGTCTCACTTCTTCGCCCGCTGCAGTTCGTCGTCGTGGTGGCGGAGACGGGTGATGACCGTGCCGGCGGTCAACAGGGCGGCGCCTGTGGCCGAGAGCGGGACCGAGATCACCAGGGCGGCCAAGGGCCTGGGCCAGTCCCGGGTGGCGGCGCATTGCACCGCGCAGACCACGAGCCCGATGCCCCAGCCCTGGAGCCGGTCCGCCCGCATCCGGAAGCGTTGTTCGACTGCCATGGGGTGCACGTGAGTCTTCTCAAGCCGACCTTGATCAGCCGCAGACTCTACGGACGGCCGTCCGGATTCATGTCCCCGAGGCACGGGCCGCCGCCGCATTCCCGTCACGGGCGGGGGCGGGCCCTCGCGCTCGGGGCTGCCTTCGTTTCCGAACGCCGGACCGGGTCCCGTCTCGCGGAGCGCCGTACGCTGAAAACATGACGCGGTTGATCGTCGCAGCAGGAGGTGGGGGCGACGCGGTCGCCGCCGCCATGCTCAGCTCGGGGCTGTACGGCGGCGCGGACCCGGCGGTGATCCTCACGTACGCGTGGGATCGTCCGCTCCTCGGCCTGGTGCCGGGCCCGCGAAAGGTTCGTGACTTCATCGGCCTCGAGCAGATCACCCCGGCCGTGTCGGCGGTGCCGGCCGAGGCACGGGCGGTCGCCCCGGCGGACTCCACACTCCCCAGGCTCGCCGCGGAGGTCCCGCACACCGTCGCGCTGCTCGACCCGCATCACGGCGCCGAAGGCGTCACGCGCCAACTGGAGGAGCTGGTCGGCCACTTCGAGCCGGAGTCGATCGACCTCCTGGACGTGGGCGGCGACATCCTCGCGCGGGGTGACGAGCCGACGCTGAAGAGCCCTCTCGCCGATGCCCTCACCCTGGCCGCCGCCTGTCAGGTGAACGCGCCGATCCGCCTGCTGGTCGCCGGCCCCGGGCTGGACGGCGAAGTCTCCCCGGACGACCTGCGCCCGGTCCTCGGCCCCGTCGTCCACACCCTCACCGCGGACGACGTGGAACGGATGGGCGCGGTCCTCGCGTGGCACCCCTCCGAGGCAGCCGCGATGCTCGCCGCCACGGCCCGAGGGGTACGGGGCGCCTGCGAGGTGCGCGATGCCGGGCCTGCCGTAGCTCTCACCGACGAAGGCCCGCGGGTGCATGAAGTGGACCTGGACGAAGCGCTGAACCGCAACCGCCTGGCCCGCGCCATCATGACCACCGCCGCTCTGGACGAGGCCGAGGCGTACAGCCGCGAGATCTGCGGCTTCTCCGAGATCGACCACGAGCGTGACACGGCCGCCCAGGTGGGGGACCAGCTTCCGGCGAAGCCGGACGCCGAAGCCGTATGGCGGCAGCTCGACCGGTTCGAGGCGCAGGCCCGCGACCGCGGAGCCACCCACACGACGTTCCGCCATCTCACCGAGGCCCTGAACCTCCACAGCTCCCAGCACGAAACCCTGCGCCGCCTGCTCACCGACAGCCGACCGGAGCAGTACGACGCGCCCCTGTGGCGCGTGGCATGACCGGCAGCGATCTGTCGCCGTCGGCTGAACTGCCCGACGTTTTGACCGGGTCCGTACAACGCCGGCGGCCCGCCCCGATCGGTCGCCGTACGAGTTTCTGGCTCGGTCGGCCGTGAAAGACCAGGTCAACGGCGTGCGGTGGGTGTGCCCGGTTCGGATTGTGCCCGTGGCCACAGCGAATCGCGAGTGCGTGGGTTCATACTGAACCATGACGAAGCCCCTTGCACAGAAGCGTCATCTGCCGACCAGCCCCTTCAAGGCGCCGGTCGCGCCGGCGCCCAAGCACTTCGCCCTGGGCGACCAGGTCACCCATGACATGTACGGTCTCGGCCGGGTGGTCGGGGTCGAGGACGGGATCGCCGCGCTCGTGGATTTCGGTACGGCGCAGATGCGGATCTTGAGCCCGTACGCCAAGATGACCAAGCTGTAGGACCGCTGTGCCCGGTCACGGCACACCAGGCCCCGCCAGGGGCCTGTGACGAAAGAGAGTCCTCTCATCGAACTGAACGCGATGTTCTCCGCCCCGGAGGCGCAGACCCGCTCCTCCGGTGCTGCCTCACCGCCTCCGGTGACCAACCCCTTCCAAGCCCCCGACTTCGGGGAAGACGACTTCCCGTTCGAGGACGCACAAGAGCCCGCCGCGCGACTGGATGCTGCACGGGCGTAAATCCGTGTGAGGTGTGGCGCTGGGTCGTCCACAATCCACGGGTGTCCACAACTGACGACGGTACGGCCGGACTTGAGCCGGTGGGCGGGGGCTCACTGAGGGCGGTGGTCGGGCGGGGCTTCGGCGCCGTCCCGCCCACGGCACTGGTCCTGCTCGGCATCGTCAGCGTTCAGCTGGGCTCGGCCGTCGCCAAGCACCTGTTCGGCGCCGTGGGGAGTCTCGGGACCGTCGCCCTGCGGCTGTCCTTCGCCGCGGTGCTGCTGCTGATGCTCTGGCGGCCCTCGCCGCGCAGGGAACGCCGCACATGGGTGGTCGTCGTCGGCTACGGCGTGACGCTCGGCCTCATGAACCTGTGCTTCTACCTCGCCCTCGACCGCATCCCGCTCGGCATCGCGGTGACCACCGAGTTTCTCGGGCCGCTGGCCGTCGCCCTGGCCGGGGCGCGGCGCCGGCTGGACGCGTTCTACGCCCTGCTCGCGGCCGGCGGCGTCGTGCTGTTGATGGAGGGGCGTGGCGACCTCGACCTGGTCGGGTTCGTGTTCGCCCTCGCAGCGGGAGCGTGCTGGGGGCTGTACATCCTCGTCGGCGCGGCGCTGGGACGGCGCACCTCCGAAGGCAACGGGCTGGCCCTGGGCATGGCCGTCGCGGCGCTGGTCGCCGTTCCGTTCGGGGCCGCCGACAGCGGTACGGCGCTGCTTCAGCCGTGGGTGCTGGTCGCGGGGCTCGCTGTGGCGCTGCTGTCGTCGGTGATCCCGTACTCGCTGGATCTGGAAGCGCTGCGCCGGATGCCGCCGCGGGTGTTCGGCATCCTGATGAGTCTCGAGCCCGCTATGGCGGCCCTCGTCGGGCTCCTCGTCCTCCAGGAGCCGCTGCACTGGTCGCAGTGGATCGCCGTGCTGTGCGTGGTCGCCGCGTCGGCCGGCGCCACACGCGGCGCCAACGAGTGAATCCCCTCGCGTCGGGTGTGGGAGCGGGGGCGGGGACGGGAAGGCCTTGGTCGTATCGGATTCGGATCAGCGACGGGCCGGGAGCGTCCCCATGCCGAAGTTCCTCATTCAGGCCAGTTACACGCCCGAGGGTACGAAGGGGCTCCTCAAGGAAGGGGGGAGCGGCCGCCGCGCCGCCGTCGACCGGATCGTGACGGAACTCGGCGGGACGGTCGAGGCCCTGTACTTCGCCTTCGGGGAAGACGACTTCGTGTGCGTCATCGACCTTCCCGACCCGGTGTCGATGGCCGCGATCAGCCTTACCGTCAAGGCCAGCGGGGCGCTGACGACCCGTGCCACTCCGCTCCTGACCGTCGAGGAGGTCGACCAGGCGACCCGTCGGCAGGTCGCCTTCCGCGCCCCCGGGGCGTAGGACCGGAGAACCTCAGGCCGACAGCGTCACCGCGTGGACCTCGTCCGCCTTGTGGCCCGCGCGTTCGTGGACCCGCTGGACCGCTTCGGCCGACGGGGCCTCCGAGAGGCAGTAGACCTCGCCGGACTCCGGGTCCGCCCAGGCCTTCTTGAAGTGGACGTTCTCGGTCCCCTCGAGGGCGAGGTCGGCGTTGTGCGCCTCCGTCAGCTGGTCCGCCGTGATGCCCTTCATGCCGTGGTGGACGTCCATGAACTCGGGCATGGTCCGCACCTCCTTCTGCCGTGGGTGCGTTTCCTCCTCCTCATGCTCCGCCCGTCCCCACGACCGCGCACGCGGAAGGCCCCGGCGGTCACGGGAGCGGCGGTGCAGGCCGAAGGCCCCGGCGGCGCCGAAGCGGCGGCCGGGGTCCTCGGTGGCGCGTCAGCGGGTCAGCCGCACTGGCACGGGTTGCCGGACTGGCAGCCGCACCCGCAGCCCGAGCCGCAGCCGCAGGCGCCCATCAGGGTGAGGTTCCTGATCTCCGCGGGCTGCTCGGTCGGGCGCTCCTGCGTGGGCTCGGACGTCGTACCGGGCGTGCTGGGGGAATCGGCCATGGTTCCTCCTCGACGAGGCTCGTGCCTGTCCCCATTGCATGCCCGGACCGTCGGGCGCATCAACGGCGCATACGAGCGCGCGGGCTGCAGCGCGCGCCCCCGACGGCCTCGGGCGCGCGCGGGTTGGCACCGCGCCCCCCGACGCCTCGGCGTCAGGCGCTCTCCGCCCCCGGCACCGACTGGATGTCCGCCTGGAGCTCGTCCGCGTGCTCGCCCGTGACCAGGTACACCACCCGCTTGGCGACCGCGACCGCGTGGTCGGCGTAGCGCTCGTAGTAGCGGCCCAGCAGGGTGACGTCGACGGCCGTCTCGATGCCGTGCTTCCAGCGGTCGTCGATCAGGTGCTGGAAGAGCGTGCGGTGCAGCAGGTCCATCGCGTCGTCGTCCTGCTCCAGCTGGAGCGCCAGGTCGACGTCCTTGGTGATGATCACCTCCGCCGCCTTCGCCATCAGGCGCTGCGCGAGCTGGCCCATCTCCAGGATGGTGGCGTGGATGTCCTGCGGCACCGCCCGCGCCGGGAAACGCAGCCGGGCGAGCTTGGCCACGTGCTGGGCCAGGTCGCCGGAGCGCTCCAGGTCGGCGCTCATGCGCAGTGAGGTGACCACGATCCGCAGATCCGTGGCCACCGGCTGCTGCCGCGCCAGCAGCGCGATGGCCCGCGCCTCCAGGTCGTGCTGCAGCTCGTCGACCTTCTGGTCGGCCTCGATGACGCTCTCGGCCAGCTTCAGATCGGCGTCCAGGATGGCGGTCGTGGCGCGCCCGATCGCCGACCCGACCAGCCGGGTCATCTCCACCAGACCGTCGCCGATCGAGTCCAGTTCCTCGTGGTACGCGTCCCGCATCAGGTTCCCTCTCGTGCGTGTCGTCCGGGGTTCCGGGCAGGGCTCCCGACCCCACGCTCCCACGTTCCGTCCCTTACGCGTCCGGTTCCGCGACCTCAAATGAATCAATCCTGGCCCCAAGGTGAACTCTGGGCGACGAGTGTTCGAGCTGACACCCGGACGGCTGTGGGCATGTCGGCTGCCATGCCTAACCTGGTGCCATGGACGTGAACGCGGCGGTCGCCGCAGCGGCAGCGATCGCCGGGGTGCTCACCGGTGTGATTGCCATGCTGGCGTTCCGCTGGAGCGAGCGGGAGCAGAAGCGCCCCACTCGTACTTCTCTGCACACCGAAGCCGTGCTCCCGCCCGGCGTCGACACCGTCCTGTCCGTACTCCGCTCCTCCGCCGTCGTCCTCGACGAGGCGGACGCCGTGGTCAAGGCCAGCTCCGCCGCGTACGCCCTCGGGCTGGTGCGCGGCGGCCGGCTCTCCGTGGAGCCGATGCTCCAGATGGCCCGCGACACCCGCAGGGACGGGGAGATACGACAGGTCGAGCTCGATCTGCCGAGAAGGGGCACCGGACGCGGTGAGGCGCTCGCCGTCTCCGCTCGGGTCGCGCCGCTCGGGTCGCGGCTGGTGCTGCTGCTCGTCGAGGACCTCACCGAGGCCCGGCGCATCGAGGCGGTCCGGCGGGACTTCGTGGCGAATGTGAGCCATGAACTGAAGACGCCGGTGGGCGCGCTCTCCCTGCTGTCCGAGGCCGTCATGGACGCCTCAGACGACCCGGAGGCCGTGCAGCGGTTCGCCGGGCGCATGCAGATCGAGGCGACCCGGCTGACCAACCTGGTCCAGGAGCTCATCGACCTGTCCCGGGTGCAGAACGACGACCCCCTGGAGGACGCCGAGCCGGTCCGGGTAGACGAACTGGTCGCCGAGGCCATCGACCGCTGCCGCCACCAGGCGGGCACCAAGCAGATCACCATGGCGGCGGGCGGCACGGCGGACCTCGCCGTGTGGGGCAACCGCGGGCAGCTCGCCGCCGCCCTCGGCAACCTCGTCGAGAACGCCGTCAACTACTCCCCAGCCCGCACCCGTGTCGGCATCGCCGCCCGGCCCCTCACCGCACCCGGCGGTGACATGATCGAGATCGCCGTGACCGACCAGGGCATCGGCATCTCCGACAAGGACAAGGAGCGTATCTTCGAGCGCTTCTACCGCGTCGACCCGGCCCGCTCCCGTGCCACCGGAGGCACCGGCCTGGGCCTGGCCATCGTCAAACACGTGGCCGCCTCGCACGGCGGGGAGGTCACGGTGTGGAGTGCCGAGGGACAGGGCTCCACCTTCACCCTGCGACTGCCGGAGGCGGGTGCGGGCCGGGACCGCGCCCACCAGCACCCCGACCTCGAAGGCGAGGACGGCCCCGACGGGGCCGGCCGGTCCGCCGAGCCGTCGCGCGGCTCGTCCCACACCCCCGACTCATCCGCGTACGAAACGCTTTCCGCCCCGGAGGTCCTTCCGTGACCCGTGTGCTCGTCGTCGAGGACGAGGAGTCCTTCTCCGACGCCCTGTCGTACATGCTCCGCAAGGAGGGCTTCGAGGTGGCCGTGGCAGCCACCGGCCCCGACGGACTCGACGAGTTCGAGCGCAACGGCGCCGACCTCGTCCTCCTCGACCTGATGCTGCCGGGTCTGCCCGGCACGGAGGTGTGCCGTCAGCTGCGCGGCCGCTCCAACGTCCCGGTGATCATGGTGACCGCCAAGGACAGCGAGATCGACAAGGTCGTCGGCCTGGAGATAGGGGCCGACGACTACGTCACCAAGCCCTTCTCCTCCCGCGAGCTGGTCGCCCGTATCCGCGCGGTGCTGCGCCGCCGCGGCGAGCCGGAGGAGGTCGCCCCGGCCGCGCTGGAGGCCGGCCCGGTCCGCATGGACGTCGACCGGCACGTGGTCACCGTCAGCGGGTCCAAGGTCGACCTGCCGCTGAAGGAGTTCGACCTGCTGGAGATGCTGCTGCGCAACGCGGGCCGCGTCCTGACCCGTATGCAGCTCATCGACCGGGTCTGGGGTGCGGACTACGTGGGTGACACCAAGACCCTCGACGTGCACGTCAAGCGGCTGCGCGCCAAGATCGAGCCGGACCCGGGCGCGCCGCGCTACCTGGTGACGGTGCGGGGCCTCGGCTACAAGTTCGAGCCGTAAACCGCGGTCCCGGCTCTCTGTCCACGCCGAAGGGCGGCACCCCGTGCAGGGGTGCCGCCCTTCGGCGCGGTACGGCGGTGGTGCGACGGCTCAGTGGCCGGCCGACGGCGAGGTGCTCGCGGAGGCCTGGTCGGTCGGGGTGCCGGACGGCTTCTGGGACGGGCTGGGCGAGGCGGAGCCCGACGGGGAGCCGGACGGCTTCTGGGACGGGCTCTGCGCCGGAGCGCTCGGGATGCCGGCCGGGCCCCAGTTGCTGAAGTAGCTGGTGGCCGGGACGACGAACGCGGTGAGCGTCACGTCGCCGGTCTGACTGAAGGTGAAGACGACCTTCTGGGCGTTGCCGTCCTGGACGGCCTCCCGGCCCGAGGTCAGCATGGCCGTGGCGTTGCCCTTGCCGCCGAGGACGACGGAGCTGTGGGCCGGGATGGTCAGCTTGCCCTTGCCGTTCGCGGGCTTGATCTCGGCGGTCTTGCCGCTGCCCTCCACCTTGACGGCGTCCAGCGTCTGGGCGGTGCCGCCGGTGTTGAACAGGGTGGCGGAGATCGCGGCCGGGCCGGTGGACTCGCGGTCGGGCTGGGTGATGACGAGCGCGTTCTGGACCTTGATGTCCCCGACGCTGGTGGCGGCGTTGTCCGGCTTGACCTGCAGAGTCTGGGCGTTGTTCCCGGAGCCGCAGGCGGCCAGCGAGGCGATCGAGAGGGCGGTGACGGAGGCGGCGAGGGCGCCGCGTCGAAGGCTGCTGCTCACGGCGGCGGCAACTCCTTGAACGCAGGGGCAGCTTTCCTTGTAAAGCCGCCCTAAGGGTCAGTCAGCGGGCTTAGGTTATCGAGCCGTTCCCGCGCCGCCGCACCCGACCCTCCCCGGAGCTCCCGGATCGCTCGGCAGGCGGTACCGGGGAGGGCATGGGGAGGGGCAAGTAGTGGGGCAAGGGCAGGCGCATGGCGTGGGGCATCACGCTGGGTCACGTCGGAGCTCCGAGTAGGAGTCACGGTGGCATCAGAAGGGTTCTGGAGTCACAACTGACTCACCAGTCACTTTGACCACTGCCTTCGTACGCCATTCACATAAGTCGCCGCAGGTCTCCGCGGTGCGGTAGGCGAATATTCCGTGAAGAATGCACGGCGCCCGCAGAAATTGATCACGCCGGATGAGGCGGCCCCCCTTCCTGCTTCCTTCCTGCCCCCTTCCCGCTTCCTTCCGGATCGCTTCCGGGAGCCTTCCGTGCGGGCCGTGATCAATTCCTGATTCGATGCGTAAGCGCCTCCGGTGGGCCGAACGGAGTAGCGTAAGTCGCACGCATGGAACCGGACATTTGGGGATGTTAAACCCGCTCAGGAGGGCTCCCGGAGGTTGTGACGGGCGCGTTTCATGGGCCTCGGGAAGCGGCTCCGACCTGCGAATACCTGCCTCCGCCCGCCCGCCGCAGCACGTTCGCATCGCTGTTGTCAAGCCCCGAGATATGCCCTGACCTGCGAAAACGCCATTCAGAAGACGCCGTATCCGTGTTACTCTGGATAGCCACGGAAGGGGTACCTGTCACATGACGTTCAAGGTTGGCGACACCGTGGTCTATCCCCATCACGGGGCCGCGCTGATCGAGGCTATCGAAACTCGCCAGATCAAAGGCGTGGACAAGACCTACTTGGTGCTGAAGGTCGCCCAGGGTGACCTGACGGTACGTGTGCCAGCGGACAATGCGGAGTTCGTCGGCGTGCGTGATGTGGTCGGTCAGGACGGGCTGGACCGAGTCTTCGAGGTGCTGCGCGCTCCGTACGCCGAGGAGCCCACGAACTGGTCCCGTCGTTACAAGGCAAATCTGGAGAAGCTCGCCTCCGGCGATGTCATCAAGGTCGCGGAAGTCGTGCGTGACCTGTGGCGTCGTGAGCGCGAGCGTGGACTCTCCGCAGGTGAGAAGCGCATGCTCGCCAAGGCGCGGCAGATCCTGGTGAGCGAGCTCGCCCTCGCGGAGAACACGAACGAGGACAAGGCCGAGGCCCTCCTCGACGAGGTTCTCGCGTCCTGACGCGGCCCCGTCCGCCTCAGTTCAGCACGGTGTGAAATGCCGCGGTGCCCGATGACCTGACTGTGTCGCCGGGCGCTGCGGCATGTCCGTTTCCGTCGCCGCGTACGGCTGCCGTGCGTGTCGTGCGTACGCTACGTCTCGTACGTTTCCCTATCCGCGCACGTGACGTCGCTGCGGTCCTGCTGTCGTCCTGTCGAACTGTCGTCCTGTCGGGGGCAAGCCCCCGACACCGATGCGCCGGGGTCGGGCCGCCGGCTCGACCAGGGTCACGGAAGGGTCCGGTCAGAGCGTCGCGCGCCCGGCACGGTGAGGCCATACCCACCGGGGCCGAGCACACAAACCTGACAGGAACCGATGTCTGACGTTACGCGTCCTTCAGCCACCGAGCCGCGTACGGCCGTGGTGATTCCGGCCGCCGGCCGCGGCGTACGCCTGGGGCCGGGCGCCCCCAAAGCGCTCCGCGCGCTGAGCGGCACGCCGATGCTGGTGCACGCGGTGCGCGCCATGGCCGCGTCGCGGTTCGTCTCCCTCGTCGTCGTCGTGGCTCCGCCGGACGGTGCCGGGGAGGTCAGGAGCCTGCTCGACGCGCACGCGCTGCCCGAGCGGACGGACTTCCTGGTGGTGCCGGGCGGCCAGTCGCGGCAGGAGTCCGTGAAGCTCGGGCTGGACGCGCTGCCGGGCGACTACGACATCGTGCTGGTGCACGACGCCGCGCGGCCGCTGGTGCCCGTCGACACGGTGGACGCGGTGGTCGAGGCGGTGCGCGCGGGTGCGGTGGCCGTGGTTCCGGCGGTGCCGCTCGCGGACACCGTGAAGGAGGTGGAGCCGGCGGCGGTGGAGGGGGAGCCCGAGCCGGTTCTGGCCACGCCGTCGCGGGCGCGGCTGCGGGCCGTGCAGACGCCGCAGGGATTCGACCGGCGGACGCTGGTGCGGGCGCACGAGAGCGTGACCGGAGAGGTGACCGACGACGCGAGCATGGTCGAGCAGCTCGGGGAGCGGGTGGTGGTCGTGCCGGGGCACGAGGAGGCGTTCAAGGTGACGCGGCCGCTGGATCTGGTGCTGGCGGAGGCGGTTCTCGCGCGGCGGAGGCTGAACGATGGGTTCTGAGACCGTGCCCCCGCTGCCTCGGGTCGGGATCGGTACCGACATCCACGCCTTCGAGGAAGGGCGTGAGTTGTGGTGCGCGGGGCTCAAGTGGGAAGGGGAGGGGCCCGGGCTGGCCGGGCACTCCGACGCGGACGTCGTCGCGCATGCGGCGTGCAACGCGTTGTTCTCCGCGGCGGGGCTGGGGGACCTCGGTCAGCACTTCGGGACCGGGCGGCCCGAGTGGGCGGGGGCGTCGGGCGTGACGCTGCTGGCGGAGGCCGCGCGGATCGTGCGCGAGGCGGGGTTCGTCATCGGGAACGTCGCGGTGCAGGTGATCGGGGCGCGGCCGAAGATCGGTAAGCGCCGGGGTGAGGCGGAGGAGTTGCTGTCGTCGGTGGTGGGGGCGGCGGTGTCGGTTTCCGGCGCGACGACGGACGGGCTCGGGTTTCCGGGGCGGGGGGAAGGGCTGATGGCTGTGGCCACGGCGTTGGTGGTTCGGGCTGGGTGAGGTTGCCGTCCGGCGGGAGCGGGGCGTCTGCGGGTGCGTTGTGGCTGGTCGCGCAGTTCCCCGCGCCTCTTGTGGGCCTGCGGCGGCCCGTGCGGTGCGTCGTGGCGTGCCCAGCGCCTGCGGTTCGTCGTGGGTCGGGGCCGGGGTGGGCGGGTGCCGGTCGGCATCCGGCAGGGCTTGGGGGAGGGACCCCGTCGTGCCGGACGCCGAGGTCACGAAACCGTCCCCGTAAGCCCGCGGCGGCGCCTGGCACTGGTGTGGGGCCACTACCCTGGATGCGTGACTATTCGCCTGTACGACACCAGCGCCCGGCAGATCCGTGACTTCATCCCGCTCACGCCGGGTTGCGTCTCGATCTACCTGTGTGGCGCCACCGTGCAGGCGGCCCCGCACATCGGGCACATCCGTTCCGGGCTGAACTTCGACATCCTGCGCCGCTGGTTCACCTACCGCGGCTACGACGTCACCTTCATCCGCAACGTCACGGACATCGACGACAAGATCATCGGGAAGGCGGACCAGCAGAACCGCCCCTGGTGGTCCATCGGCTACGAGAACGAGCGCGCCTTCAACGACGGCTACACCGCCCTCGGCTGCCTTCCGCCGACGTACGAGCCGCGTGCCACCGGCCATGTCACCGAGATGGTCGAGATGATGCGCACGCTCATCGAGCGCGGGCACGCCTACGAGGCCGACGGCAGCGTCTACTTCGACGTCAGGTCGTGGCCCTCGTACCTGGAGCTGTCCCGGCAGGATCTGGACGAGATGCGCCAGCCCTCCGAGGAGGGCATCACCGGCAAGCGGGACCCGCGTGACTTCGCCATGTGGAAGGCCGCCAAGCCGGGCGAGCCGAGCTGGGAGACGCCGTGGGGGCGGGGCCGTCCCGGGTGGCACCTGGAGTGCTCCGCCATGGCGCACAAGTACCTGGGATCCGCCTTCGACATCCACGGCGGCGGCCTGGACCTGATCTTCCCGCACCACGAGAACGAGATCGCCCAGGCCAAGGCGTTCGGCGACGACTTCGCCCAGTACTGGCTGCACAACGCCTGGGTCACCATGAGCGGCGAGAAGATGTCCAAGTCGCTGGGCAACAGCGTCCTGGTCTCCGAGATGGTCAAGCAGTGGCGGCCCATCGTCCTGCGGTACTACCTGGGGACCCCGCACTACCGCTCGACCATCGAGTACAGCGAGGAGTCGCTGCGCGAGGCCGAGTCCGCGTTCGCCCGGATCGAGGGCTTCGTGCAGCGGGTGGTGGAGAAGGCCGGCGACGTCGAGCCCGCCGCCGAGGTGCCGCCCGCCTTCGCCGAGGCCATGGACGATGACCTCGGCGTGCCGCAGGCCCTGGCGGTGATTCATACGACGGTGCGCCAGGGCAACAGTGCTCTGGCCGCCGACGACAAGGACGCCGCCGTCGCACGGCTCGCCGAGGTGCGGGCCATGCTGGGCGTCCTCGGGCTCGACCCGCTCGACGAACAGTGGGCCGGCGAGAACGACCGGGGTGACGATCTCCACGGGGTCGTCGACAGCCTCGTACGCCTGGTCCTGGAGCAGCGCGAGTCCGCTCGGGCGCGCAAGGACTGGGCCACCGCGGACGCCATCCGCGACCAGCTCGGCCAGTCCGGGCTGGTCATCGAGGACAGCCCGCAGGGGCCGCGATGGAGCCTCGGGGCCCGTTAGAACACCGCGAATGTGCCGCCCGGGGCTACGGGCGGCACACTTGCACTGACGTACGTACACCCAACGCATCACGGAGACAGGTAGGTCATGGCCGCGAACAACCGTCGCATGTCCGGCAAGAAGGGCGCGCAGGTCGGCAGTGGCGGCAAGCGACGCCGGGGCCTGGAGGGCAAGGGCCCGACTCCGCCCGCCGAGATGCGCAAGGGGCACGCCAAACAGCGTGCGGCGCAGGCGAAGTCCCGGCGCGCGCAGGGACGCGCTCCGCAGCGCCGGGGCGGCGGCAAGTCCGCCTCCGAGCTGGTCGTCGGCCGTAACCCGGTCTACGAGGCGCTGCGTGAGGGGGTGCCCGCCACCACGCTGTACGTGCAGCAGTTCATCGACAACGACGAGCGCGTGCGCGAGGCGCTGCAGCTCGCCGCCGAGCGCGGCGGCATCAACCTCATGGAGGCCCCGCGTCCCGAGCTGGACCGGATGACCAACGGGCTCAACCACCAGGGCCTCGTCCTGCAGATCCCGCCGTACGAGTACGCCCACCCCGAGGACCTCGCCGACGCCGCCGCCGACGAGGGCGCGGACCCGCTGATCGTCGCCCTCGACGGGGTGACCGACCCGCGCAACCTCGGTGCCGTCGTGCGGTCCGTCTCCGCCTTCGGCGGGCACGGCGTCGTCGTACCCGAGCGGCGTGCGGCCGGCATGACCGCCGGTGCCTGGAAGACGTCCGCCGGTACGGCCGCCCGTACGCCGGTCGCCCGTGCGACGAACCTGACGCGGGCGCTGGAGGCGTACCAGAAGGCCGGCATCGTCGTCGTCGGCCTGGCCGCGGACGGGGAGGTCGAGCTCGGTGAGCTGGAGGCCCTCTCGGGGCCGGTGTGCATCGTCGTGGGCAGCGAGGGCAAGGGGCTGTCCCGGCTGGTCGGCGAGACCTGTGACTACCGGGTGCGCATCCCGATGCCGGGTGGGGCCGAGTCGCTCAACGCCGGTGTCGCCGCGGGCATCGTGCTCTACGAGGCCGCGTCCCGCCGCCGGGGCTGAATGTCTGTTCGCTGATATCGCCCACACGGGGGGATTGCGGGCTGTCCGGACAAGCTTGACGGGGTCCGGACAGATCCGCGCGGGCAAGGCAGTGTCCTAAGCACACATCACTCGGTTAGATGAGTGTGGACACCAGAACACCCCGCACACCCACGGGGGACCGCTCGTCGGGTTTCGACGACGCTCCCGCGCTGAGCATGGTGAAGGTGCCGAGCGATCCGGCGCAGATCATCGTGAGCCACGCGAGCTTCCGCGTGCAGTTGGGTGCGTCGTCCGTGCGCACCCGGTCTCCGCGGATCGCGCGGCACTTGAGCGCCACCCCGGACACCGCCCGCGTGCCTGCCGCAGGCGCCGCCGCCGCGGCCGCGGCGGCCCGGCGCCGGCCCGTCGTCTGGAGCGGCAGATCCGACCCCGACGACACCGGCGCCCACCGCCTGCTCCAGGCCGTGCGGGCCGGCAGCGTCGGTCACGCCGAGCCCTCCGCAGCCGACGCCGGAGCCACTCAGGTGCTGCCACGCGTCGCGCCGGCCCACGAGGGCTACGTCGATCACGACGACCTGGAGCAGACCGTCGAGCCGCCCGTCGTCGGCGCTCAGCGCACCTCCGAGGACGGCGCGGGCACCCGTCTGCTGCCCGCGATGCGCAGCGTCGGCAGCGTCTACGACGAGCCCGGCGACCCCGGATACGGGTCCGGATACGACGGGTCCGGGTACGGCGGGCCCGCATACGACCGGTCCGGATACGACGGCTTCGGCGACGTGGACGAGACCGGCGAGGACAGCGGCGAGGCGGACGCCCCCGGCCGGCGCCACGGCGACGATCCCGCGCGGCACGCGTACTACCCGCACCGCCGGATGAACCTCGGCGTCGTCCTGCTCCCGCTGCGCATCTTCCTCGGCTTCATCTCCATCTACGCCGGCATGGGCAAGCTGTGCGACCCCGTCTACTTCGACGGCGGCAAGCGCGGCTCCATGGTCAAGTGGCTCAACACCCTGCACCCCTGGGAGGTCGCCGAGCCGCTGCGCCAGTTCGCCCTCCATCACCCCGTCGGCTCCGGCCTGGTCATCGCCTTCCTCCAGGTGGTGGTCGGCGTGCTGACCGTCCTGGGCTGCTGGCAGCGGGTCGCGGCCGTGGTCGGAGCGCTGCTGTCGGCCGCGCTCATCGTCACCGTCAGCTGGAAGACGGTTCCCGTCTACGACGCCCCCGACATCATCTACCTCGCCGCCTGGTCGCCGCTGATCATCGCCGGCGCCCCCGTCTACTCCGTCGACGGCCGCCTCGCCGCCGGCGCCTGGCGGCGGCTCGGACCGCGCTCCGACATCTGGGAGCTGCGCAGCTACGTGCTGCGCCGCGGCGCGCTGATCACCGCCGTCGCCACCGGGCTGACCCTGCTCGTCGGGTCGCTGCTCGGCGGCGCGGTGCGCGACGCCGACCGGGTCGTCGCGCCCGGGCCCGGCGAGGCCCCGCGCAACGAGCTGCCCGGCTCGCCGCTGCCGCAGCGGTCCGGCGAGCACACCTGGCGGCACACGCCGTCCGCGTCCGCAACGCCGACGCGGGGCGGGGCCACCTCCGGTCCCGCGCACGGGGCGCACACGCCGGGGGCGACGCGTTCCTCGGATACGGCGACCACCGGGGCGCCCAGCCAGACGCAGGGCACCGGTGGACAGGCGCCGTCGCGGCACTCGTCGCCGACCGGTCAGGGGCCGAGCACCAGCTCCGGGCCGACCTCCGGGGGCGGCACGTCGGGCGGCTCCGGGTCGTCGGGCGGCAGCAGCGGCGGCTCCGGATCGTCCTCTTCCGGTGGCTCCGGCTCCTCCTCCGGCCAGTCCGGCCTCGTGGGCGGCCTGTTGGGGTAACGCGGCCGGTGGGCGGCGTGCTCGGGTAGCCCACCGGCCGAATCCTCCGACGATCCCTTGGCCGACCCGGCGGCCGGTACGGCGATGGGGCTCCGCGTGTGGTGCGCGGGGCCCCATCGGTGTGTGGTGCGGTGTTCTGGTGCCGCTGCGGTGTGCTGGGCGGTGCGTGTGCTGTGCTGCCGTGGCGTCAGCGGCTCAGGGCCGCCAGCTCCTTGGCCGCCTCGGTCAGGTCCTTCGCCGTGTCGATCGCCCGCCAGTAGGCGCCCTGGGGGAGCGGGAAGCCGGCCAGGCGGTGTTCCCGGGCCAGGCGCGGGAACGTGGTGCGCTCGTGGTCGCCGCGCTCGGGGAGGAGGCCCGCGAAGGCCGGGGAGAAGACGTAGACGCCCGCGTTGATCTCGAAGGTGGACGGCGGGGCCTCGATGAAGTCGGTGATGTGGCCGAACCCGTCGGTCTGCACGGCGCCCCAGGGGATGCGGGGGCGGGCGAGGGCGAGCGTCGCTATGGCGTCGCGCTCGGTGTGGAAGTCGGCCATGTCGCGCAGCGAGAAGCGGGTCCAGATGTCGCCGTTGGTGGCGTACCAGGGCCGGTCCGGGTGCGGCAGGTGCGCGGCGGCGAACTTCAGGCCGCCACCGCGGCCGAGGGGCTCCGCCTCGACGACGGTGGTCACGCGCACGGGGAGGTCGGCCGACCGGAGCCACTGCTCGAGCACGTCGGCGAGGTGGCCGCAGGAGACGACCACGTCGGTGACGCCCTCTTCGGCGAGCCAGGTGAGCTGGTGGCCGATGATGGGCGTGCCCGTCCCGGGGATCTCGACCATCGGCTTGGGCCGGTCGTCGGTGTAGGGGCGCAGCCGGGAACCTTGGCCGCCGGCCAGGATGACGGCTTGGGTGGGGCGGGTCAGGGCGTGCGGATGGGTCATGCCGGAAGACTACGGCGGGGTGGCTGCGGAGTGCCTGCGGGGGCTTGTGCGGGTGCCTGCGGTGCTTTCGGTGGTGGTTCGGGTGCGGGTTGCGTCGTGGTTGCTCGCGCCGTTCCCCGCGCCCCTTGTGTGCCTGCGGCGGCCCGTTGCCCTCCGGTGGGTGGCTTGGTGTCGCGCCTGCGGTTGTCCGTGGGTCGGGGCCGCGGTGGGGGGTGTCCGTCCTCGGTCCGGCCGGCCGTTTCCGACGGACCTGCCGGGTCTCGGTGCCGGCCGCTGCGGGCGGACACCCCCCACCACGTCCCCTTCCCGCCGTGCGCGGGTGCGGCGACGCCGTGGCATGGGTCCCTCGGCGGGCGTCAGCTGTGGGCCGCCAGGATGCCTGAGGCGTACGACGTGTCGCAGACCGGGCGGGCGAAGGACTGGGCGCGGGAGGGGCCGTAGATGCGGACCGCCGCGCGGCCCAGGGCCCGGGCGATGGAGGTGCAGTGCTCGGCCAGCGACGGCTTGTCGTTGACGACCTGCTGGAGGTGGGTGAGGGCGACGCCGGGGTCCTTCTGCTGGAGCTCGGTGAGGAGCTGGTCGCGCAGGACGTCCTGGGGGGCGCGGCGGGCGGTGTTCTTGGCGTCCGTCGCACTCGTCACGTCGGTGGCGGCGAGCACCGAGTCCGAGCGGTTCCCGGACCAGTTGACCCGGGTGACGGCGAGGGTCCCGGAGAGCACCAGGACGACGGGCAGGACGAGGGCGAGGGAGCGGCCGATGCGGCGGGCGGGGCCCCGGTGACCGCGTGGCGTCTGTTGGGTGGTGGAGTGCTTCACGCGTGTGAGGGTAGCGCCCGGTAATGATTTGGCGACATTTAGTCACCTGTTCGGGGGATGGGGGAGGGGGGACTTCTGGGTAGTGGGTTGACGCACGCTGGTCGAAACGGGGGGTTTGCCGGGGTATTTGTCGACAACGAGAGGGGCCCCGCGGCAGTTCGCGGGGCCCCTCTTCGTCAACCTGGGTGAATCATGCGCCGGGAGGTCAGTCCGACAGGCGCGCGCCCGTCGAGGTGGAGAACACGTGGGTCTCGCCCGAGCGCGGCACGACGTGCAGCGTGCTGCCCTTCTCCGGCACCTCGCGGCCGCCCACGCGGACCACGAGGTCCTTGGTCTCGGCGCCGATCTTGGCGGTGCCGTAGACGAACGCGTCGGAGCCCAGCTCCTCGACGACGTTGACGGTGACCGGGACACCGAGGTCGGAGTCGGGGCCGGCCACGTCGAAGTGCTCGGGGCGGACGCCGACGGTGACCGTCTTGTCGGTGGCGGCGGCCAGCGCCTCCCGGTCGACCGGAACGACGCTGTTGCCGAACTTCACGCCGCCGTCGGTGATCGGTACCTCGACGAGGTTCATCGCCGGGGAGCCGATGAAGCCGGCCACGAAGAGGTTGGCGGGCCTGTCGTACATGTTGCGCGGGGTGTCGACCTGCTGGAGCAGACCGTCCTTGAGGACCGCGACGCGGTCGCCCATGGTGAGGGCCTCGACCTGGTCGTGGGTGACGTAGACCGTGGTGATGCCCAGGCGGCGCTGGAGGGAGGCGATCTGGGTGCGGGTGGAGACGCGGAGCTTGGCGTCCAGGTTGGACAGCGGCTCGTCCATGAGGAAGACCTGCGGCTCACGGACGATCGCGCGGCCCATCGCCACACGCTGGCGCTGACCGCCGGAGAGCGCCTTCGGCTTGCGGTCCAGGTACTCGCTGAGGTCGAGGATCTTCGCGGCCTCTTCGACCTTCTGCCGGATCTCCGCCTTGTTGACGCCGGCGATCTTGAGCGCGAAGCCCATGTTGTCGGCGACCGTCATGTGCGGGTAGAGCGCGTAGTTCTGGAACACCATGGCGATGTCCCGGTCCTTCGGCGGCAGGTGCGTGACGTCGCGGTCGCCGATGCGGATCGCGCCGCCGTTGACGTCCTCCAGGCCCGCGAGCATCCGCAGGGAGGTGGACTTGCCGCAGCCGGACGGACCGACCAGGACGAGGAACTCCCCGTCGGCGATCTCGATGTCCAGGGCGTCGACGGCGGGCTTGGTGGAACCCGGGTAGATCCGGGTCGCCTTGTCGAACGTGACAGTGGCCATGGTGAATGGGCCCCCTTCTACCGGCAGGAACGTGCCGGACGATCCGTTGTAGGAAGGTGGTTGGTGTAGTCCACGCAGGTGAACTGGCACAGGACGGTACCTGGCGTTCACCTGGTCTGTCAGTAGGCGAGCCCCTGTGAACTTCGCGGAAATTTTCGATCGGGCCGCCGCGGGAGGTAGGTACACTGCACGGGCGTGTCCGTCCAGCGCGGACCCGGGCCTCCTTAGCTCAGCTGGTTAGAGCGCCGCTCTTGTAAAGCGAAGGTCGTCGGTTCGAATCCGACAGGGGGCTCTTTCGCTGAACAGCGCGAACGCCCCGGCCGGTGATCGGTGCGGGGCGTTCGACATCCACGGGCTGATGGCCTTCCCGCTGTGTGCCGGTGCCGTGCACGGCACCCAGGAGAGGCAGGGGCGGATGGCTGCCGACCGGCATCAGCGGATACGACGTGCATGCAGGGGCGCTGCGGTGGGATGTGCGGTGACATTCCTGTCGGCCTCCTGCTCCGTCTACCCGGTCGAGATCGACAGCGCTGATCAGCTGGCGGGTGTGTGGTCGGACTTCGCCGGCAGGACGGTCGAGTTCACGGACGACGGCACGTTCACGGCCAAGGGCTTGGACAAGGCGTACGTCGGCGCCGAGTGCTCCGGGATCGCCGACCGGCAACATGGAACCTTGTCCCTCTTCGGAACCTATGGCGAGGTCACCTTCGACGGAGTGGACTGCGAGGGCATGAAATTCGCCTTCTACGGCTCCCCGAGCTCCTTCGTCGCCTGCTTCACTCGGGACGTGACTTCCGGGGGGTGCACGGACGAATTCCGCCGGAGGAAGACCGACCCGAGTGATCCTGGCCGGGAGCCGGCTACTTGATCGCCGCGTCACGCGTCGGTCCGGATCCGACGGGGGTTCCCGGGAAGCCCAGGTCAGGTGCTGTGACCTGGGATTTCATCATTCCGTGCCCAGCTTGGTCAGGGCCTCGTCCGTCAGGCGGTAGACCGTCCACCCGTTCTGTGGGCGGGCGCCGAGGGCGTCGTAGAAACCGATTGCGGGTTCGTTCCAGTTGAGGACCGACCACTCCAGGCGCTGGTAGCCGCGGCGGGTGCAGATGCGGGCGAGTTCGGTGAGCAGGGCCTTGCCGTGGCCGGCGCCGCGGGCCTGTGGGCGGACGAAGAGGTCCTCCAGGTAGATGCCGTGCGTTCCGCGCCAGGTGGAGAAGGACAGGAACCACAGCGCGAAGCCGACCGGCTCTCCGGTGTCGTCGTCCTCGGCGATGTGCGCGAAGGCGGCCGGGTGGTCGGAGAAGAGCGCGTCGTGGAGCTGGGCGGGGGTCGCCTTCGCTTCCTGTGGTGCTTTCTCGTAGGTCGCGAGTTCCTGGATCAGGGTGTGGATGACAGGGACGTCGGCGGGTGTGGCGGGGCGGATCATCGGGGCTCTTCTCGTCAGGGGTGGGCGGGTGGGCGCAGGCGGTGGACCATCTCGAGCTGATCCGGGTCCAGGGGGCGGCCGTCCTCGATGTCCCACAGGGCGTTCTGGAGGAGACGGCCCAGGGTCCAGGCGCGGGCGCGGCCCCGGTCCAGGTCCATGACGGCGGTCATCGCGTCGAAGCGCCATCGGATGTCGTCGGGGTCGTAGCGGTTGGCGAGGGCCGGCCAGAGTTCGAAGCCGGGGTCGCCGGCGAGGGGTTTGGGATCGATGGCGAGCCAGTCGGCGCGATCGGCGGCCAGGACGTTCTCGTCATGCAGGTCCCAGTGCAGCAGACGGTCGCCGGGTTCGGCGACGACCTCGCGTACGGCCGCGGCGCAGTCGGCGATGATCCGGCGGGCCTCGGGGTCGGGAATGCGGGGCAGCGCACGGGGGGTGCGGCCGAGCATGTTCCAGGCGATGTCGCCGAGGCGGCGCAGGCCGGGTGGGGCGGGGGTGGCGTTGAGGTGGGCCAGCAGGGAGGCGATCACCTCGACCGCCTCGTGGACGTCCGGGTGGTGGGCCAGCATGCGCGAGGGGTCGAGGCGTTCCAGCAGCACCGTGCCGGTGGGCTCGTCGTGGTCGATCAGGCGCACCGCGCCGTCGCCGTCCCACAGGCGCAGGGCGACCGCTTCGCCCGCGCTCTCCTCGTCCAGGAGCTGGAGCTTGAGGACGGCACGCAGCCCGTCGGCGCGGACGACGGGCAGGACCAGCGCGCACACGCCGTACATCGACGGGCCGTCCAGCCGCAGCCGCCAGCGGTGCAGGAAGTCCGCCGCGAGGTCCGGCAGGGCCGCGATGAAGGCACGGCCCGCCTCGCCGTTGTACTCCGCCTGTGACGCCGCCAGCTCGTCCGGAATGTCGATCACCGATCGGACGATACTGCTGTGCGTGAATCGGCTCATGCGAATTACGCGGGGTCTGCGCCGGGTCGGGGCCTACGTGCGCAGCGCCCCGGGGACGTACGTCTGGCTGGGGATTCTGTTCGTCACGACGGTCGCCCTGCACCACATGTCGCCGGACTTCGAGCGCGAGTTCCTGCGCCAGCGCTCGACGAATCTGGAGGAGCTGTCGCAGAACCCGGTGCGTGTGCTCATCGCCAGCGCGATGTGGATCGACGGCGGCCACTGGCTGCCGTACGCCGTGCTGTACAGCGTCTTCCACGCCCCGGCCGAGCGGTGGCTGGGGACGGTGCGGTGGCTGGTGGTGTGCGTGGCGGCGCATGTGCTGGCCACGCTCCTCAGCCAGGGGGTGCTGCTCGTGGCGATCCGGCGCGGGCTCGCACCGCACTCGGAGGCCGACGCGCTGGACATCGGGGTGAGTTACGCGCTGGCGGGCGTGGTGGGGGTGCTGACGTACCGGATCCCGGGGCCGTGGCGGTACGTGTACCTGTTCGTGGTGCTGGTCTTCTACGGCCTTCCACTGGCGGCCGGGCCGACCTTCACCGACCTCGGGCACTTCGCGTCCGTGCTGATCGGGCTGGCGTGTCATCCGCTGGTGCGGGGGCGGGAAATTCCACGGAATCCGAAGGAGACAGGCGTCACGCCGACGGGTTAACGTCCGCTCTCATGAGCAGCAGTGTCGTGAACGGCGGCATCTCCTTCTGGTACGCGGACGACGGTCTTCCCCCGGTGCGGGAGCCGCTGCCCGGTGACACGTCCGCCGACGTGGTGATCGTCGGCGGCGGATACACGGGTCTGTGGACGGCGTACTACCTGAAGAAGGCCGCTCCTTTTCTGCGGGTCGTCGTCCTCGAGCAGAAGTTCTGCGGATACGGCGCCTCCGGGCGCAACGGGGGCTGGCTGTACAACGGCATCGCCGGCCGGGACCGGTACGCGAAGCTGCACGGCCGGGAAGCGGCGGTGCGGTTGCAGCAGGCGATGAACGACACCGTCGACGAGGTGATCGCGGTCGCCGAGGCGGAGGGCATCGACGCCGACCTGCACAAGGGCGGTGTGCTGGAGGTGGCCACCACCCCGGCTCAGCTGGCCCGGCTGAAGTCCTTCCACGCCGCCGAGGTGGCCTTCGGGGAGAAGGACCGTGAGCTGTACGGCGCGCAGGAGACCGCCGAGCGGATCCGCGTGGCGGACGCGGTGGGCTCGACGTGGACACCGCACGGGGCCCGGCTGCACCCGGTGAAGCTGCTGAAGGGGCTCGCGGCGGCCGTCGAGGAGCTCGGGGTGACCCTTCACGAGTCGACGCCGGTGACCGAGATCCGGCCCCAGCACGCGGTGACGCCGTACGGGACCGTGCGGGCGCCCTATGTGCTGCGCTGCACGGAGGGGTTCACGGCCTCGTTGAAGGGGCAGCGGCGTACCTGGCTGCCCATGAACTCCTCGATGATCGCCACCGAGCCGCTGAGCGAGGAGAGCTGGGCGGAGATCGGGTGGGAGGGCCGGGAGACGCTGGGGGACATGGCGCACGCCTACATGTACGCCCAGCGGACCGCCGACGGGCGGATCGCGCTGGGCGGGCGCGGGGCGCCGTACCGCTTCGGCTCGCAGACCGACAACGACGGGCGCACCCAGGACGCGACGATCTCGGCGCTGCGGGAGATCCTGGTGCGGTTCTTCCCGTCGCTGGCGGGGGTCGGCATCGCGCACGCCTGGTCGGGTGTGCTGGGCGTGCCGCGGGACTGGTGCGCGACGGTGACGCTGGACCGGTCGACGGGGCTGGGCTGGGCGGGGGGTTACGTCGGCTCGGGCGTCGCCACCACGAATCTGGCCGCGCGGACGTTGCGGGATCTGGTGCAGCTGGACTCCGGGCAGTCCGGGCGCACCGAGCTGACCGAGCTGCCGTGGGTGGGGCACCGGGTGCGGAAGTGGGAGCCGGAGCCGCTGCGGTGGGTGGGCGTGCAGGGGATGTACGCCGTGTACCGGGCGGCCGACCGGCGGGAGCGGACGACGCACAGCGCCGAGTCCTCCCGTCTGGCACGGCTGGCGGACCGGGTGGCGGGGCGCAGCTGACGTCTACGGCGGCTCGGGTCGTCGGCCGTGTGCGGGCGCGCAGGCGCGGCGGTACCGGTGCGGTCAGGCCACCGACTCCGGTACCGGTTCCTGCGCGGGTGCTCCGTGCGACGGCGGACGGACCGTGACCATCAGGCCCGCCACCAGGCCGGCCAGCAGCATGACCGCGGCCGCCCACCAGATGGCGACTGTGTAGCCGTGCACCACGCCCGCGCGGACGATCTGCGCCCGCCCGCCGGGGTTCGCCAGGTGGGCGGTGATGTACGTGGCGCTCGTGGTGGTGGCGATGGTGTTCAGCAGCGCCGTGCCGATGGAGCCGCCGACCTGCTGGGAGGTGTTGACGGTCGCCGAGGTGACGCCGGCGTCCTGCGGCGCGACGCCCGCGGTGGCCGTGGAGAACACCGGCATGAAGGTCAGGCCCATGCCGAGGCCCATCAGCAGCAGCGCGGGGAGGATCTCCGTGGTGTAGGAGGAGTCCACCGTCATCTGCGTGAGGATCACCATGCCGCCGGCGGCGAGCACCATGCCGGGGACCATCAGCGTGCGCGGTGCCACGTGGGGCAGCAGGCGGGCGGAGATCTGGGTGGAGCCGACGATGATGGCCGCGGTCAGCGGGAGGAAGGCCAGGCCCGTGCGGACGGGCGAGTAGCCGAGGATGACCTGCAGGTAGTAGGTCATGAACAGGAACAGCCCGAACATGCCGATCACCGCGAGCATCATGGTCAGGAAGCAGCCCGCGCGGTTGCGTTCCTTGATGATGTGCAGCGGGAGCAGCGGGCTCGGCGCCCGTGTCTGCCACCAGACGAAGGTGGCGAGCAGGACGACACCGGCCGCGAAGAGGGCGAGGACCAGCGGGTCGGTCCAGCCGCGCGGCTGGGCCTCGCTGAAGCCGTAGACGATCGCGACCAGGCCGCCGCAGCCGAGGACGACGCCGGGCACGTCGAGCCGGACGCCCGCGTGGCCGGGGCGGTCGTGCAGCAGGGTGAGCGCGCCGACGACGGCGACGACGGCGATGGGCACGTTGACGTACAGGCACCAGCGCCAGTTCAGGTACTCGGTGAGCAGTCCGCCGACGATGAAGCCGATCGCCGAGCCACTGCCGGCGAGGGCGCCGTAGATGCCGAACGCCTTGCCGCGCTCCTTGGGATCGGTGAACGTCGTGGTCAGCAGGGAGAGCGCGGACGGGGCGAGGACGGCCGCGAAGGCGCCCTGCAGGGCGCGGGCCCCGAAGAGCATGCCGGCGCCGGTGGCGGCGCCGCCGAGCGCGGAGGCTGCGGCGAAGCCGACCAGACCGAAGACGAAGGTCCGTTTGCGGCCGACGAGGTCGGCGATCCGGCCGCCGAGCAGGAGCAGCCCGCCGAAGGCGAGGGTGTAGGCGGTGATCACCCACTGCCGGTTGGCGTCGGACATGCCCAGGTCGCGCTGGGCGGAGGGCAGCGCGATGTTCACGATGGTGGCGTCCAGGACCACCATCAGCTGGGCGAGCGCGATGATCACCAGACCCCACCAGCGGTGCCGGTCCGCTCCCGGCGCGGGTTGGTCTGTTCGGGTGACAGTCACTCGGTCAGAAGACCACGAATCAGGACGTATTGCATCCCGGGCTGTGTGGTGCCTTTTCATGGCTCCAGGACCACCTTTCCGGTCGTGCGTCGGCTCTCGAGGGCGCGGTGCGCGGCGGCCGCCTCGGCGAGCGGGAAGCGTTCGACGGCCGGGACGAGCCGGCCTGCGGCGGCCTCGGTGAGCGCGCGCAGTTCGAGGGTGCGCAAGGGGTCGGGACCGCCCGCCCTGGCGAACATCGCCGGGCCGAGCACCTGCTCGGAGACGCCGTCGACGAGGTACGGCCCGCCGTCGCGGATGCCCTCGGCGGACCAGCCGAAGACCAGGTGCCGGCCGCCCGGGCCGAGCAGGGCGACCGCCTCGCGGGCAGTGTCACCGCCGACGCCGTCGAAGACGAGGGTGGCGGGCCGGCCGCCGAGGAAGGCGCGGACCTTGTCAGGCCAGCCGGGCTCGGTGTAGTCGACGGCGAGGTCGACGCCGTTCGCCTGGACCCGGGCGGTCTTGCGCGGGCCGCCCGCGAGCCCCACGACGCCGGCGCCGGCGTTCCTGGCGTACTGCACCAGGAGGGTGCCGATGCCGCCGGCGGCCGCCAGGACCACGGCCACGGAGCCGGGGCCCAGGTCGTCCGCGAACTGCACGATCCCCATCGCCGTACGGCCCGTGCCGATCATGGCGACCGCCTGCGCCGGGTCCAGGTTCTCCGGGATCTCGTGCAGCCGGGCCGCGTCGGTGACGGCCAGCTCCGCATAGCCGCCGGGCGCGAAGCCGAGGTGGGCGACCACGCGCTTGCCCAGCCAGGACGGGTCCACGCCGTCGCCGAGGGCGTCGACGGTGCCGGCGACCTCGCGGCCGGGGACGGTCGGCAGGGCGGGCAGCTCGGGCAGGGGGCCGCGCACGCCCTCGCGCAGAGCCGTGTCGAGGAGGTGCACCCCCGCGGCGGCCACGGTGATACGGACCTGGCCGGGGGCGGGGACCGGGTCCTCGACCTCCTCGTGGGTCAGGTTCTCGGCGGGTCCGAAGGCGTGGAGGCGGATCGCGTGCATGGGGCTCCCCGTTCGACGACGTGTCCGTGCGAGGCCCACTCTTGAACCTCAAGCGCGCTTGAGGTCAAGCGAGCGCTGATGTCCCAGCGCCAGCGATACGGCCGTCAGCGCGCTGGTGAAGGAGACCTCCGACAGCACGCCGGGCGCGGCGACCTGGTCACCGGCGAGACAGACGCCGTCGCCGCGGTCGATGGCCGGGCGGTCCCGCCAGCTGGTGCCGGGCAGGTCCACGGCTCCGGTCCGGCCGTCGGCGGTGGCTTCGCCGCGCCAGGTGACCCGGTCGCGCCAGCCGGGGAAGCCCAGGTCGAGCAGTTCCTCGGCGCGGGCGACGCCGTCGGCGCGGGTCTCGTGCGGGGCGAGCGGAATCTGCCCCTGGATCAGCTGCTCGCCGGCCGGGGCGAGGGTGCGGTCCTGGGCGGTGAACCGCTCGATCCACCCGGGCGCGTCCAGGTCGGACACGGCGAACGCGTCGCCGCGCCGGGTGCGCACCGCCAGGTCGATCAGCGCGGTGCGGCCGCTGGGCCAGGTCAGGGAGTCGTCGCCCAGCAGCCGGCGGGCGGCGGCCAGGGAGGTGGCGACGATGACCGGAGTGTCGGTGGGCAGCGTGTCGACACGGGAGAGCGTCTCGATCCGCACCCCCAGGTTCCAGGCGCGGCCGGCCATCCGGTCGATCACGCTCGCAAAGCCGCCGCGCGGGTAGTGGGCCTCCGGCGGCAGCTTGGTGGCCCGGCGCAGCCGCTCCTGCACGAAGGCGGCGGACAGCGAGCCCGGGTCGTGGTGGAAGAGGGCGACGGCGGCATAGTTCGCGGCGGCCCGGGCGCCCTCCTCGCCGGCGATGCCGGTCGCCCAGCTGAGGAAGTCGGTGTCGACGGGCGCCTGCGGCAGCCGGCGGCGCAGCAGGTTGAGCATCGCGAACGGCGGGGTGCGACGCACAACGCCCTGGTGGCGCAGCCGCAGCCGGGCCGCCTCCAGAGCCGGCAACGGGGCCAGCGGTCCGATCAGGTCGCGCTGCTTCAGCCAGGTCCAGTGGGGGCCGCCGTTGTAGAGGGCGTGCGGTCCCTCGTTGGTCCGGTACGGCCCCTCGGCCGTGCGCGCCCGGCCGCCGAGGGTGTGGTGCGCCTCGTACACGGTGACCTTGGTACCGGCCTCGGCGGCGGTGATGGCGGCGGTCAGGCCGGCGAATCCGCCGCCGACGACGGTGATGCGGTGCATGTCGGGTCTCTCCCTCTGCTCGGGTCGCCGCTTGCACCTCTATGACCGCCGAAGACGCCCGATTGTGACATCACCCGCGTTCGCGCAGGTCAGAGCGATTGTCAGTGGCGGGGTGCAGCATGGGGGCATGGCAAGGGGAACGGGTGTGAAGGCTGCACGGCGGCCGGAGGTGCGCCTGCCGCACCTGGAGCGGTACGACGAAGAGGGGCTGGAGCCCGACGGGGACTACGACGGCCTGGAGTTCGATGCCGCCGACCTGAGCGGTCAGGACGGCGCGGGCGGCCGCTTCATGGACTGCGCCCTGAGAGGCTGCGCCCTGGACGGGACGCGGCTGCACCACGCGCGCCTACTGGACTCGGTGCTGTCGGACGTGCGGGGCGTGGGCACGGACCTGGCGGAGTCGACGCTCCGGGACGTCGAACTGACCGACCCGCGCCTCGGCGGCGTACAGCTGCACGGTGCGGTGCTGGAGCGGGTCCTGATCCGCGGCGGCAAGATCGACTACCTGAACCTGCGCGGCGCCCGCCTGCGGGACGTCGTCTTCACCGGCTGCGTACTGGTGGAACCGGACTTCGCGGGCGCCCGGCTCGAGCGAGTGGAGTTCACCGACTGCGCGGTCAAGGGCGCGGACTTCACCGGCGCCACCCTGACGGACGTGGACCTGCGCGGCGCGACCCCCCTGGACATCACCCACGGCCTGGAGGGCATGGCAGGCGCGGTGATCAGCACGGCCCAACTCCTGGACCTGGCCCCCCTCCTGGCAGCAGGCCTGGGCCTCAGAGTGGAGGGCTGAGCACGACGAACCGCAGGCGCCAGGCACGCCACGACGCACCGCAGCGGGTCGCCGCAGGCACAAAGGGGCGCGGGGAGCTGCGCGACCAGCCACAACGAATGCCGCACAGGCCGCCGCGGGCGAACGCGACCAGCCACAACGCACCCCGCACCCGAACGACAACCCCGCCCGAGCCGCCGGCAGGCACGGTCACCCGCCCAGTACGCCCCGCAGCGACTCGATCCACCGTCGCCGCATCGTCAGGAACGCCAGCCAGGACCCATCGCTGTAGTGCACCCGAAACCGAGCCATCAGCTGCAGCCGGGGCCGTCGCTCGACACGGACCACCCACGCCCGCGGCACCTCCCACACCGGCGCGCCGTCGGTGGTGCGGACCAGCCCGACCCGCTGATCCGTGACCCGCATCAGCAGTGCACCGGACGTCGGCGGCAGCTGGCCGGCGACACTGCCGGCGCCGCCGCTCGCTGCGCCGATGTTCTGCATCAGATGGTCGCCGAGCTGTCCGCCCAGCCTGCCGTGGCCATGGACGTTCAGCTTGACGCCCTTGGCGCTCTTCACCGGCACGACGACGTGATGAGCCAGAAGTCGCTCGCCGGGAGCCAGCCCGGTGAGTGCGGAGCGTTCGTGGAAGGACATGAGCATGACCATAAAGGAGGAACGCCGGGCGGCCCTCCGCGAAAGGTCAAGGGCGGTTCATGACACCCGGGGAAACCGCGCCTGGAGGGTCCAGATCGCCGGGTTGTCCGCGAGGTCGTCGTGCAGATCGCACAGATCGGCGACCAGGTCGTGCAGGAAGTCCCGTGCTTCCCGGCGCAGTTCGGTGTGCGAGAAGGACAGCGGAGCCTCCTCGGCCGGCACCCAGTCCGCGGTGATGTCCACCCAGCCGAAGCGGCGCTCGAAGAGCATCCGGTCGGTGGACTCGGTGAAGTCCAGTTCCGCGCGCTGCGGCCGGGCGGCGCGGGAGCCGGCCGGGTCGCGGTCGATGCGCTCGACGATGTCGCACAGCGCCCACGCGAAGTCCAGCACCGGCACCCATCCCCAGGCTGTGGACAACTCCCGGTCGGACTTGGTGTCGGCGAGGTACACATCCCCGCAGAACAGGTCGTGGCGCAGGGCGCGGACGTCCGCGCGCCGGTAGTCCGTCTGCGGCGGGTCCGGGAAACGGGTGGAGAGGGCGTAGCCGATGTCGAGCACTAGGCGATGGTGTCACGCCCGCCCACGGAAACCGGACCCCCCGCCCGACCCGACCCCGCCCCGTCCGACGCCGCCCGATTTCGACCGCGCCCCATCCGACCGCGCCCGATCCGAACCCGCCTGCCGCCGCATCGGTCTGTCAGGGAGACACCCCGACGACCATAGGATTCCCGACGTGTCCCGAAAAGCGCCCGCCGTCCCCGCGCTCCTGCTGACGCTCGCCCTGTCCGCCTGCACGGGCGGTGGCGGCGTCGAC
This sequence comes from Streptomyces sp. NPDC049915, assembly GCF_040656475.1. Lineage (NCBI taxonomy): Bacteria > Bacillati > Actinomycetota > Actinomycetes > Kitasatosporales > Streptomycetaceae > Streptomyces > Streptomyces sp. NPDC049915. Next base: position 390,001 of record NZ_JBFAMH010000004.1, on the reverse strand, counting down.
GGCACCCCGGGCGGCGCCGGCCTGCGCGACCCGTACTTCCCTAAGGCCGGCAACGGCGGCTACGACGTCACCCACTACGCCCTGACCCTCGCCTACGACCCCGCCGTGCGCACGCTCACCGGCACCGCGGACATCACCGCCCGGGCCGCCCAGGACCTGTCCGCCTTCGACCTGGACCTCAAGGGCCTCGGCGTCCAGGGTGTCACCGTCCAGGGCGCCGGCGCCCGCTTCGGCCGGGCCGGCCAGGAGCTGACCGTCCGCCCGCACGACGAGATCCAGCAGGGCAAGACCTTCCACATCCGGGTCCGCTACTCCGGCACCCCCGAGACGATCACCGACGCGGACGGGTCGAAGGAAGGCTGGCTGTACACGAAGGACGGCGCGCTGGCCCTGGGCGAGCCGGTCGGCTCGATGGCCTGGTTCCCCGGCAACCACCACCCCTCCGACAAGGCGACCTACGACATCACCGTCACCGTGCCGCAGGGCCTGACGGCCGTGTCCAACGGGGAGTTGGTGGCAGAGAGCACCCGGCAAGGCCGTACCGCCTTCCACTGGCGGACCGCCGAACCCATGGCGAGCTACCTCGCCACCCTCGGCATCGGCCGGTACGAGGTCCACCGAGGCCACGTCGGCAAGCACCGGTTGCCGTTCTACACCGCCGTCGACCCGGTGAGCGCCGAGGACAGCGGCGCCGTGCTGTCGAAGCTGCCGGAGGTGATGGACTGGCTGGAGCTCAACTTCGGCCCGTACCCGTTCTCCTCCACCGGCGTGATCGTCGAACAGAAGCGGGACGCGACGTACGCCCTGGAGACCCAGAACCGCCCCGTCTTCCCCGGCGCCCCGGACACCACGACCTTCGTGCACGAGCTGGCCCACCAGTGGTACGGCGACTCGGTCACGCCGAAGACCTGGCGGGACATGTGGCTGAACGAGGGCTTCGCGACGTACGCGGAGTGGCTGTACGCGGAGGACCACGGCGGCCCGAGCGCCCAGCAGCGGTTCCAGGAGGTGTACGAGCACGGCGAGGAGGAGGAGTTCGAGGACCTGTGGGACTTCCCGCCGGGCAGGCCCGGCAGCGCGGCGGTGATCTCGGCGAACCCGGTCTACCAGCGCGGGGCGATGGTCCTGCACAAGATCCGCCAGACCGTCGGTGACGAAGCCTTCTACGACCTCGTGCAGGGCTGGGCGGCGGCCCACCGCCACGGCAACGCCTCCACCGCCGACTTCACCGCGTACGTGGAGCAGCAGGCGCCGGACGAGGACTTCTCCGGCATCTGGCGGGACTGGCTGTACGGCGAGGGGCGGCCGGACCACCCGTGAGAGACGCTCCTCACGAGCCCGGCCGCCCCGCCACGTGCGGCTGGTCGACGCTGACGAGCCCGACCGCGCCCCGCCCTGTGGCTAGTTGACGTTCACCGCCTTCCAGGCGGCCGCCACCGCGTTGTACTCGGCGCTGCCGGAGCCGTAGAGGTCGGCCGCCGCCTGCAGGGTGCCGGTGCGGGCGGCCGCGTAGTCGGTGGAGGAGGTGAAGTACGTGGTCAGGGCCCTGTACCAGATCTGGACGGCCTTGTCCCGGCCGATGCCGGTGACCGCGGAGCCGTTGTACGTGGGCGAGTTGTAGGAGACGCCGTTGACGGTCTTGGCGCCGCTGCCCTCGCTCAGCAGGTAGAAGAAGTGGTTCGCCACGCCGGAGGAGTTGTGCACGTCGAGGCGGCCGACGCCCGAGGACCAGTAGTCGGCGGAGCTGCCGTCCTTGCTGGGCTTGTCCATGTAGCGCAGCGGGGTGCCGTTGCCGTTGATGTCGATCTTCTCGCCGATGAGGTAGTCACCGGGGTCGGCGCTGTTGTTCGCGAAGAATTCCACCGACGTGCCGAGGATGTCGGACGTGGCCTCGTTCAGACCGCCCGACTCACGGCGGTAGTTGAGGCCGGCGGTGGCCGCGGTCAGACCGTGGCTCATCTCGTGGCCGGCGACGTCGAGCGAGGTCAGCGGCCTCACGTTGCCCTGGCCGTCGCCGTACGTCATGCAGAAGCAGCTGTCGGACCAGAACGCGTTGACGTAGGCGTTGCCGTAGTGGACCCGGGAGTAGGCGGCCTTGCCGTCACCGGCGATGCCGTTGCGGTTGAACGCGGACTTGTAGAAGTCCCAGGTGACGGCGGCGCCGTAGGCGGCGTCCACGGCGGCGGTCTGCCGGTTGGCCACCGTCCCGTCGCCCCAGGTGTCGTCGGCGTCGTGGAAGAGGGCGCCGGTGCCGGACGTACCGCCGTTCAGGTCGTACGTCTTGTGGCCGCCGCGGGCGCCGTCGATCAGGTCGTAGCCCCCTGAGGCGGAGGCCGTGGAGTTGACCGGGACGGTGCCGCTGTACTGGCTGGTGCCCGTGCCGGTGTCGATCGCCTGGTAGGAGTAGATCTCCTTGCCGGTGGTGGCGTCGGTGATGACGTGCAGCTCGCTCGGGGTGCCGTCGTGCTGCAGGCCCGTGACGACGGACTCGTAGGCGAGGACGGGCTTGGAGCCGGCCGCCCAGATCACCTTGCGGGCACTGGTCGCGGTGGTCTTCGCGGAGGCGGCGGCCTTCAGCGCGTTCGCCTTGGCGGTGGTCGCGGAGACGGCCGGGTCGGTGGAGGCCACGGCTATGCGGGCCTTCGCCGCCTTGGTGACTCCCTTGAGCGCGCCGGACTTGGCCACATGGGTGACCAGGTCGCCGCCGAGGACGGGCAGTCCGGCGTAGGTGCGCTCGTAGCGGGTGTGGACGGTGCCGTCGGCGTCCTTGATCACGTCGCGGACGACGAGCTTCTCCTGGGCGCCGAGCCCGAGTTCACGGGCGGTGGCGGGGGCGGCGTCCTGCGCCGACCTGATCGCCTGGGCGCGGGCGGCGGCAGTGAGGGGGAGTGCGGTGGCGCCGTCGGTGTGCGCGGGGGCCGCGGTGGCGGCGCCGTTCTGTACGGCGAGGACGACCATCGCCGCCGAGCCGATCAGGGCGGCGGCGCGCAGCCGGGTGGAGCGAGAGGTGGGACGGTCGGGGTGTCTCACTCGGTCTCCTTCGTCGCTGGCCTCGTGGGGTTGAGGCACAGGTGGGACACAGGTTGCGGCGGCGAGGAGAGAGTGACATCGAGAACCTGCTGTTTGACAGAGGTCCGTCAGGACTTTACGTGTTCGTATCCGAATTCCGTTGTCCCGTATCCGTTATGCGGACAGCTGAGGTGCAGTCAGGGTCTCGTTGATACAGCGGAATTGCCGCCGGGGGTGTCACACCGCCAGGTGCTTGCGCAGCACCGCGCAGGCGCGGCCCTGCCGGCGGTCGGGGCGGTGGTCGATCACCTGGTAGCCGAGGGAGGTCCAGAAGGCCAGCGCCCTGGGGTTGTCGGCGAGGACGGCCAGCCGGACGGCGATGCGGCCGGCCTCGCGGAAACGGGCCTCCACGGCCGCGGCGATCCGGCGGCCGTGGCCCTGCCGGTGCACGCCCGCGTCGACCATCAGCAGCCCGATCCACGGGTCGGGGTCGGCCGGGTCGGGGTGGTGTGCGAGCGTGATGGCCACGCCGACGAGCCGCCCCTGGTCGCGGGCCATCAGCACCTCCGTGTCCGGATGCGCCAACTCGTCGGCCAGCGCGGCCGCCACCTGCTCCGGCCGGATGTCGTCCGGGTCCGGGAAGTCACCGCTGAGGGCCTGGAACTCGCGGTTGGAGGCGTACAGGGCGGTGAGTTCGGTGAGCAGCGGGGCGGGGATGTCGTGGTCGGGGGTGCGGGGGAGCGGGTCGAGGATCATGGCGGGACCGTAGTGCGGCGAAAGCCCCCGGCGCTCGGCCGGGGGCTCCTGCACGCGGGGCGTCGGATCAGACGTTGACGCCGAAGTCCTGGGCGATGCCGACCAGGCCCGAGGCGTAGCCCTGGCCGACGGCACGGAACTTCCACTCCGCGCCGTTGCGGTACAGCTCGCCGAAGACCATGGCCGTCTCGGTGGCCGCGTCCTCCGACAGGTCGTAGCGCGCGATCTCGGCGCCACCGGCCTGGTTGACGATGCGGATGTACGCGTTGCGGACCTGGCCGAAGTTCTGGCCGCGGTTCTCGGCGTCGTAGATGGAGACCGGGAAGACGATCTTGTCGATGTCCGCCGGGAGGGCGGCGAGGTTGACGTTGATGGCCTCGTCGTCGCCGGCGCCCTCGCCGGTGCGGTTGTCACCGGTGTGGACGATGGAGTTGTCCGGCGTCTGCTTGTTGTTGAAGAAGACGAAGTGGGCGTCGGAGTAGACCTTGCCCTGGCCGTTGACCGCGATCGCGGACGCGTCGAGGTCGAAGTCCGTGCCGGTGGTGGTGCGGACGTCCCAGCCCAGGCCCACGGTGACGGCGGTCAGGCCCGGAGCCTCCTTGGTGAGCGAGACGTTGCCACCCTTGGACAGGCTTACTGCCATGGTCGGGAGTCCTTCCTCGATGCGCTGTGTGTACGAGGCTTCGCACTGGGGACGAAGCTACCGTCATCCCTACGAACGTCGCGGCCCGGCGGATGGTTCCAGCTCGCTTTACCTTTTTTACCCGCACCTTCCGACCGGGCCGCGAGGGCGCCTTGCACCCGGGCCTCGGCAGTCGTCCCGCGGGAAATGGGATGACGTGGACCGGGCCGGGACGGGAACATGGACGGCATGTCCGGTCCCCATCTCATCCGCGGTTCCGTCGCGCTCCCCGAGGCCGAGCTGATGTGGCGCTTCTCGCGGTCGTCGGGGCCCGGCGGACAGCACGTCAACACGTCCGACTCCGCAGCCGAGGTCCGCTTCGACCTCGCCGGCACCGAGGCGCTGCCCGAGGTGTGGAAGCGGCGTGCGCTGGAGCGGCTCGGTCCACGGCTGGTGGACGGGGTGCTCAGCGTGCGCGCCACCGAGCACCGCTCGCAGTGGCGCAACCGGGAGGCCGCCGCGGTGCGCCTGGCGGCGCTGCTCGCTCAGGCGACGGCTCCGCCGCCGAAGCCGCGCAAGCCCACGCGCGTGCCGCGGGGCATCAACGAACGCCGGCTCCGCGAGAAGAAACAGCGCGCGGAGACCAAGCGGGGCCGTACCGGGCGGGACTGGACTCGGTAGAGGCCTCCCCGTCCCAGGCGCCCGGGTCTCCCCGGGCCTCCCCTGATCCGGGACGTCGGGACGCCACCGCGTCAGCCGAGCTCCAGTACCCCCACCGTCTGACCCCCGCTCACCTCGCCTTTCTCTCGGAAGCCCAGGCCCAGGTAGAAGGCCTCCGGGCCGTCGGGGCCGGGGTGCCAGCTGACGTACATCTCCTTGGTGCCCCGCCGGCGCAGTTCCTCCGCCACCGCCCGGACCGCGAAGCGGCCGTAGCCGCGGCCCTGGGCGTCGGCCGCGATGTTGAGGCGCCACAGGCCCGAGCGGTGCACGGTGCCGTCGCCGTGCCAGTCGATGCCGAGGAAGGCCATCAGGAAGCCGACCGGCCGCTGGCCGTCGACGATCAGGCGGGGCCACGCCACGCCTTCGGGGTGGACGTAGGCCTCGGCGAGGGACTGCATCACCGGCGAGACCGCGTGCTCCTGGTCGGGGCGGACCCGGATGCCCACGGCGGCGTCGAAGGTGTGCGGCGTGATCTCTTCGAGGTGGGTCATCGCTGCACCCCAAGGACGCCGCACGGCCCCCGGCGAGGGGTTTTCGGGCGTCACCCCAGCTGCCGGTACCGCCCCTTGAAGTACGTCAGCGGGCCGCCTTCCGCGCTCGGGACGCGGGCCGTCAGGACGCGGCCGATCACCAGCGTGTGGTCGCCGGCGCTCACCCGCTGCTCGGTGCGGCACTCCAGGGTGGCCAGCGCGCCGCCCACCAGGGGCGCGTCGGTGACCTCGCCGCGGACGTAGGGGATGTCCTCGAAGAGCAGGCGGTCGCTGATGCGGCCCTTCATCGCGAAGCGGCCGGCGATGTGGCGCTGGCTCTCGGCGAGGACCGAGACGGCCCACAGCGGCTGCTCGGCCAGCAGGTCGTCCATCCGCGAGCCCTCCCGCAGACTGACGAGGACCAGCGGCGGGTCCAGGGAGACCGACATGAACGCGGTGGCGGTCATGCCGACGTCCTCGCCGGTGGGCGCGTCCGGGTCGTCCGGGTCGAGCGGCGGCTCCAGCGCGGTCACCAGGACCACGCCCGCGGCGAGCCGGGACATGGCGGCGCGGAACTCGTCGTGGGTCACCCCCTCAGCATGCCCGGCTGGGGCGGGTGTGAAGGGTGAGGGCACGGCAGGGGAAGTCTTCAGCACGCCGGAAACGCTAGTCTCCGCTCGCAAGACCGCGCATCGGACCTCGGACCGGGTGCGGACCTAGGTCTTCCGCCTGACTTCCGGCCCCGAACGGCCTCCGATGCCGCATACTCGCAAAATGTCCATTCGGTTAACGCACAGGAAAAATGCAGAAACTCCACTTTATTGTTCACGTTTTGCTGTGACTTGAGTCACAAGGGCAAGGAAATGTTGACCCTGTGTACCGAGTGAGCAGCGCGCTGTGATTCAGTGGCGAAAGACGCAGAAAGACACGCCACCAGGCTCAGACGACGATACGCCGACGACAACCCTTGATTCGCTGCGAAGTCTCGGGGGGAGGGCGAGCATGGAGACCGAGTCGGAACCCTATGTCCGTCTTGCGTCCCTGCGGCAGTTGCACCAGGTCATGGCGGACATGAACACCGCCCGCAGCCTGGCGGACACCCTGCAGACCGTCGCCGACGGCGTGGTCACCGCCCTCGGCTACGAGCTGGCCTGCGTCAACCTCGTCCGCGCCGACGGCGATCTCGTCGTCGCCGCCTTCGCCGGCAACCCCGCCGCCGAGGCCCTGATCACCGGCCGCGTCGGCTCCCGCCCGTCCTGGGACCGTCGCCTGTCCATGGGCGAGCAGTGGGGCGACCTGGTCTTCATCCCGCACACCGAGGGCTGGGTCCTCGACGACGACGACGTCCCGCAGTGGTACACCGACGGGCCCGCGCCGCGCTTCGAGGACGAGTGGCACCCCTCCGACCGGCTCTTCGCCCCCATGTACGCGCCCGGCGCGCAGGGCGGCCCGCGCGGCGAGCTGCTCGGCGTGCTGTCCGTGGACCGGCCGCGCAACGGCCGTCGGCCCGGCGCCTGGGGCCGCGAGGCGCTGCAGATGTACGCCTTCCAGGCCGCGATCGCGATATCCAACGCCCGGCTGCGCGCCAACATGCAGCGCGCCCTGGTCCGCCTGGAGCGCGAGCAGCAGGCCCTGCGCGCCAGCGAGGAATCCTTCCGCCAGGCCTTCGAGTACGCCCCCTCCGGCATGGCCATCGCGGAGATGGGCGGCGACCAGCACGGCCGCATCCTGCGGACCAACGACGCCCTGTGCCGGCTGCTCGGCCGGCCCGCCTCCGCGATGCGCCGCTACTCCTTCTCCGACCTGGTCCACCCCGAGGACATCGGCACACTGCTGCGCACCTCCGCCGAGGGCGGCCGCGCCGAGCTGCGCCTGGGCCGCCGTGACGGTACCTACGTCTGGGTGTCCCTGCGCAACTCCGTCGTCGCGGACACCGCCGACGGCCCCCGTTTCCTGCTCACCCACGTCGAGGACATAGAGGAGCGCAAGCGCCGCGAGCTCCAGCTCGCCCACCGCGCCTCCCACGACTCCCTCACCGGACTGCCCAACTCCGCCGAGCTGCGCTCCCGTCTCGCCTCCCGCCTCTGCCGGCGGCCGCAGACCGCCCACCCCGCGCTCGACGCGTACGACTCCCACGACACCGCCGAGGCCGCCCACGGTCACCCCGCCGCCTTCGACGCGAACGGCCACGGCTTCGACTTCCGGCCCGCCCCCGACGGCTACGACGCCTACGACCACCATGTGCACACCGTCGCCCCCGAGGAGGAGCGGGACGACGGCGCCAAGGGGCTCGCGGTGCTCTTCTGCGACCTCGACGGCTTCAAGTCGATCAACGACCGGTTCGGGCACAACGCGGGCGACGCGGTCCTCATCGAGGTGGCCCGACGGCTCAGCAACGGTGTGCGCGACGGCGACACCGTCGCCCGGCTCGGCGGCGACGAGTTCGTGATCCTCGCCGACGGCCTCGGCCGCGCCGACGCGCAGGACCTCGCCGTACGCCTGCGCAACGAGATCATCCAGCCGATCCGGGCCGAGGGCCGGGCCGTGCGGGTGGGCGCCAGCTTCGGCATCGGGTGGGCGCACTGCGGCATGACGGCCGACGAGGTCCTCAAGTCGGCGGACGAACGGATGTACGTCGAGAAACGATCTCGTCCCAAACAGCACAGGCGCGCCGGGTAATCCGCAGGTCAGCCCGGTCGCGGGGGAAACGGTGCGGTTCGCATCACCTGTTTGGGTCTTGCAGAGCGGGTAGGCTCGCCCTCTGCCACACCCCACACCAAGGACCCCATCCGCCCCCCACCTGTTGAGGAGAACGAAGGGATGACGCCCGGCAACAACGGCCCGAGCACCCCCGAGGACGACGACCCGTTCGGCTACCTCTACGCCGACGGACAGGCCCGGGGTGCGCAGCCGCCCTCGGGAGGCTACGGCTACCCGAACTCCGTCAGCCGGGTGCGCACCGTCGGGGAACGGCAGTACGGGCAGCAGGCGCCGGCCGCCGCGCCGTACGGCCAGGTCCCGCAGCAGCAGAGTGCCCAGGGTGCCTACGGCAGGACCAACGCGCACTACGCGGCCCCCGAGACGTTCCCCGGCGGCGCGCCCACCGCCCCGCAGCACCAGGCCGGCGGGTCCGGTTCCGGCGGGCGGGGCCGGGGCCCCAACACCAAGGGCCTGCTGATCGGCGCGATCGCCGTGGTCGCGGCGGTGGTGGTCGGCATCGGCGTGGTGATGATGAACGGCGACTCGGACGAGAAGAAGAACGACCAGGCCGGCACCACCCCCACCCAGTCCCAGCAGAACACCACGCCGAGCCCGTCGTCGAACGCGAGCGGCGACGCGGAGGTGAAACTGCCCACGATCGACGCGAAGGCGCTCCGCTTGGGCGGCACTGCGACCCTCGCCTCGGACGTGCAGGGCGCCCAGTCCGACGGCGGCATCTACGTCGCCAACCTGAACCAGCCGGGCTCCGCGGTGACCTGGACGGTCAACGGCATTCCGGAGGACGGGGCGTACACGCTGTTCGCCCGGTACAGCACGGCCGGTGAGGCCCAGTCGATGACCCTGACGGTCAACGGCAAGCCGTTCGGCAACAAGCTGAACATGGACAACTTCGCCCACGCCGCCGACGGTGACTTCGCCAAGGGCTGGACGAAGACTTTCGCCTGGCCGACCCTGACCAAGGGCACCAACACCATCACCCTGTCCTGCGAGGCCGGCGACAAGTGCAACGTCCTCCTGGACCAGTTCTGGCTGAAGAAGGGTCAGGTCCAGAACTGACCCGCCTGACGTTCCGTGGCTGCCGAGGCACTGCCTCCTCGGACAGCCACGGTCGGGCCGGAAGGCCCTGTGATGGGCCAGGTGCACAGAGAAGTCCCACTTCGACGCATGCGGCGGCTATCCAGCCTGTGTTGTCGCCCGCATGACTTTGAGCCAGTCATTGTCGGCAGGGCCGCCGGACCAGCACCTGTAGGGCCCGCCGCTGTTGTTGCGTGTGCACGGAGTCGTGTTGCACGGAACGTGGACCTTCGGGTCGGTGAGGGCGTGGACGTCGGCGGACATCGGCCGAGGCCGAGGAGGTCGTACCGAGGTCGACCCCGAGTCAGGCCGCGCTGACCTCCGCCGTCACCGCCACCTTCCCCAGCAGCTCCTCATAAGCACGCGCGTCGTATTCGCCCGCCGCCGGGGACAGGACCGTGGCGGTGGAGAGGGCTACCGCTCGGGTGAGGCGGTCCGGCCAGGGGAGGTTTTCCACCAGGGCCGAGAGCAGGCCCGCGACCGCCGAGTCGCCGGCGCCCGTCGGGTTGCCGTGGACGTGGGCCGGTGGGGCGGCGCGCCAGCGGCCCTCCGGGGTGGCGGCCAGGAGGCCGTCGGGGCCCAGGGAGGCCACCACCGCGCGCGCCCCGCGCCGGCGGGTGTCCTGCGTCGCGCGCACCGGCTCGTGGGAGCCCGTCAGTTCCGCCAGCTCGTCGGCGTTGGGTTTGACGATGTCCGGCCGGGCCGCGACCCCGCGGCGCAGCGGCTCGCCGCTGGTGTCCAGCAGGACGGGAACGCCCGCCGCACGCGCCGTACGGATCAGGCCCGCGTACGCGCCCACCGGCACGCCGGGCGGCAGGCTGCCGCACAGGGCCACCGCGGACGCACCGGCGATCAGCTCCTCGTACCGGTCCTGCAAGGCGCCCCACTCGGTGGGCGCGACGAGGGGGCCCGGCTCGTTCAGCTGGGTGGTGTCGCCGCTGTGCCCGTCCACCACGGCGATCGTGCGGCGCGTCGCGCCCGCGACGGGCACCAGCGCGTCGCGGACCCCGGACGTGTCCGTCAGCAGGTCACGGACGACGCGCCCGGTGGCCCCGCCCGCGAAACCGGTGACCGTCACCTCGTGACCGAGGGCGGCGAGGACCCGCGCCACGTTGACCCCCTTGCCGCCCGGCCGTTCGATGACGTCCGTGACGCGGTGGGAGGTGTGCGGCCGCAGGGAGCGGACGCGGTAGGTGATGTCGAGAGCGGTGTTCAGCGTGACCGTGAGGATCACCTGGGCCGACCTCCCCCCGCATACGTGTGCTGACGTGGACTTCCGGAGGGTCGATCATGCCAAAGAGACGGCGGTCGGCCCAGCCCCGGGACCGGCCACCGCCTCCGTACGAGCGGACGGATCAGGCCAGTTGGGGGCCAACCACCCAGGCGCCGCGGCGCATGACGCCCTTCAGGTCGAAGTGCTCGTCCAGCAGGACCAGGTCGGCGTCCTTGCCCGGCTCCAGCGAGCCGACGCGGTCGTCCAGCCCGAGCAGCCGCGCCGGGTTGGCCGACAGCGCCCGCACCGCGTCCTCCACCGGCAGCCGGTCCACCGTCACCGCCCGCTTGAACGCCCGGTCCAGGGTGAGCGTGGAGCCCGCGATCGAACCGCCCTCCACCAGCCGTGCCACCCCGTCCGCGACCTCCACCTCCAGCGGGCCGAGCATGTAGCGGCCGTCGCCGAAGCCGGCCGCGTCCATCGCGTCCGTGATGAACGCGACCCGCTCCGCACCCGCGTGATGGAACGCCAGCTGCAGGGCCGCCGGGTGCAGATGGACCCCGTCGTCGATCAGCTCGACCGTGATCCGCTCGTCCTCCAGCAGTGCCGTGATCGGCCCCGGCGCGCGGTGACCGATCGGCGGCATCGCGTTGAACAAGTGCGTGGCGACCGTCGCCCCCGCGTCGATCGCCTCCAGGGTCTGCTCGTACGTGGCGTCCGTGTGCCCGATCGCCGCGATCACGCCGTGCTCGGCGAGCAGCCGTACGGAGTCGATGCCGCCCGGCAGCTCGGTGGCGAGCGTGACCATCTTCGCGTGGCCGCGCGCCGCGTCGATCAGCTTGCGCACCTCGGCCGGCTCGGGGTCGCGCAGCAGTTCCTCGGAGTGCGCGCCCTTGCGGCACGGCGAGATGAACGGCCCCTCGAAGTGGATCCCGGCGATGTCGCCCTGTTCGGCCAGCTCGCTCAGCAGCCCGGCGCGCTGCGTCAGGGAGTCCATGTCGTCGGTGACGGTGGAGGCGACGAGGGTGGTGGTGCCGTGCAGGCGGTGGGTGTGGATGCCCGTGAGGACGTCCTCGACGGTGCCGGAGGTGAAGGAGGCTCCGCCGCCGCCGTGGTTGTGCAGGTCGACGAAGCCGGGGATCAGCCAGTGGTTCCGTACGTCGATGACCTGGGCGTTCGCCGGTGCCGTACCGGCGATGCGGGTGCCGTCGACCACCACTCGGCCGTCCGGGACGGCTCCCGTGGGGAGGACGACCGTTGCGCCGGACAGCACCAGGGGGGTTCGGTCCGGCGCGGGGTGCGGGTTCGTCGTGGCGGGTCGCGCCCCGTGGCGGAGCCGCATATGGGCGCTGTCCCGCGCCCCTGAGGGGGTTGCCATCAGGGCGTTTCCTCCTTGCCGGTCGTGGTGTCCAGGAGATCCCAGGCCAGGAGGCCTGCGCCCAGGCATCCCGCCGTGTCGCCCAGGGCAGCCGGGACGATCTCCGGCAGTTTCTGGAAGGTGACCCGTTGCGCGACCGCGTCGCGCAGCGGTGTGAACAAGGTTTCCCCCGCCTCGGCCAGGCCGCCACCGATGATCAGGGTGCGCGGGTCCAGCAGGGTGAGCGCGGTGACCAGGCCGTCGGCGAGGGCGTCCACCGCCTCCTGCCAGACGCGGACGGCGTTCGGGTCGCCGGACGCGACGGCCTTGGCGCAGTCCGCGGCGTCGGCGTCCGGGTCGCCGCAGGCCTCGGCCCACGCCTGGCTGACGGCCGACGCGGACGCGAACCGTTCCAGGCAGCCGCGCTGCCCGCACGGACAGGGGGTACCCCCGGGCCGTACGACGATGTGGCCGATCTCGCCCGCGAAGCCGTGCGCGCCCGCCTCGACCCGGCCGCCGATGCCGATGGCGCCGGCGATCCCGGTGCCCAGCGGCACGAACAGATAGCGGTCGGCGCCCCGGCCCGCGCCCAGGCGGCCCTCGGCGAGCCCGCCGGCCCGCACGTCGTGGCCCAGGGCGACGGGTGCGCCGAGCCGCTTGGCGAGCAGGTCGCGCAGGGGGAGGTCGCGCCAGCCGAGGTTGGCGGCGTAGGCGGCGAGGCCGCGTTGTTCGTCGACGATGCCGGGGACGACGACGCCGGCCGCGGCGGCGGGCTCGCCGAGGTGCGCCTCACCGTGGGCGCGCAGGTCCGCGGCGAAGCCGAGGATGTGCTCGACGACCGCGTCCGGCCCGCGCTCGCGGCCGGTGGGCCGGCGTGCCTGGTGGAGCAGTGCGCCGTCCGCCCCGACCAGGGCGGCCTTCATCGCGGTGCCGCCCACGTCGAGGGCGATGACATGTCTCACGGGGAACAGTGTGGCCCCACCACCCATGAGAGGTCTAGTCCACTTGCATGGTGTAGACCTTAATCCGTTAATCGGAAAGTTGGTTCAGACGTGTCCGACGTGCCAGAGGTCGGCGGACGTCTACGAGGGTGGGGAGCCGGAGCGGTGCAGCGGCTAAGGACGACGACGATCGCGGTGATCTCCGCGCTGGGCCTGACGGCGGTACTCACCGGCTGCGGCGTCACCGGAGGCTCCGGTGACGTGACCCTCAAGCTGGTCGCCGCCGACTACGGCGACAACGACGCAAACAGCTCCCGGCACTACTGGGACGACCTCGTCAAGGACTACGAGGCCCAGCACCCCGGCGTGAAGGTCGACGTCAGCGTCTACTCGTGGACCGACGTCGACCGCAAGGTCAAGGAGATGACCGACGCCGGCCAGGCGCCCGACATGGCCCAGATCGGCGCCTACGCCGACTACGCCGCCAAGGACGAGCTGTACCGGGCCGACGACGTGCTCTCCATCTCCACCCAGGCCGACTTCGTCTCCCAGCTGGTGTCGGCCGGGCAGGTGCACGGGGTGCAGTACGGCATGCCGTTCGCGGCCTCCACCCGGCTGCTCTTTTACAACAAGACCCTGTTCGACCAGGCGCACATCGACCCGCCCAAGACCTGGGACGAGCTGGCCGCCGACGCCCGGGCGCTCAAGGACAAGGGCGTGAAGTACCCCTACGCGCTGCCCCTCGGGCCGGAGGAGGCGCAGGCGGAGACGATGCAGTGGCTGCTCAGCGGCGGGGGCGGCTACGTCGACACCGTCGGCACCTACGGCATCGACGCCTCGCAGAACGTCCAGACGTTCACCTGGCTGAAGAACAAGCTGGTCGGCAAGGGTCTCACCGGTCCCGTCGCGCCGGGCAAGCTGAACCGTGCCGACGCCTTCACCGCCTTCGCCGACGGCGAGGTCGGCATGCTCAACGGACATCCGTCGCTGATGCAGATGGCCGCCAGGAAGGGCGTGAAGTTCGGCATGGTCACCATGCCGGGCGTGACCGGGCCCAGCCGGTCCGTGATGGGCGTGGCCGACTGGATGATGGCCTTCAAGAAGAACGGCCACCGCGAGCAGATCCGCGACTTCCTGGACTTCGTCTACAGCGAGAAGAACGTCCTCGACTTCTCCCGCACCTACGACCTGCTACCGGTCACCACCACGGCCTCCGCGGCGATGAGCGGCTCCGGCCAGGACAAGGACATCCGCCCGTTCCTGCAGCAGCTGCCGCTCAGCGAGCTGTACCCGGTCGGCAAGACGTCCTGGGCGTCGGTCAGCGCCGACATCAAGAAGCAGATCGGGCAGGCCGTCGATCCCACGGGCAGCGCCGTGTCCGTCCTCGGGCAGATCCAGTCGGCGGCGGTCGCGGCGGACAGCGCGCAGCCCTAGCGGGACTGTCAGTGGGCGGCGGTACGGTTTCGGGCATGGACGCATCCGATGGGGGCCGGCCGCCGCTGGGCGAGCGTGAGCGGGCCGTCCTCGCGCTGGAGCGCCGCGGCTTTTCCGGCCCCGGCGCGAAGGAGCGCGCCATCCGCGAGGAGCTGGGCCTCGCCCCGGTCCGCTACTACCAGCTGCTCAACGCCCTGCTGGACGACACCCGCGCCCTCGCCCACGACCCGGTGACGGTGAACAGGCTCAGACGGATACGCGAAGCCCGCCGCGCCGAGCGGTGACGACACCGTCTCCCCAGGTTCGGCGGGGCTCGTCCGGGGATAGGTTCGCGGTATGGGCAGCCATGACACATACGCCACGGACCTTCCCGAACCGGTGACCGCGCAGGGCCGCGAGGGCCTCGACGCCGTCCTCGCCCGCCCCGGCAAGGCGGTGATCGGCCTCGACTTCGACGGCACGCTCGCCCCCATCGTCGCCGACCCCGATCAGGCCCGCGCCCACCCGGACGCGGTACCGGCCCTCGCCCGCCTCGCCCCCGAGGTCGCCTCGATCGCGGTGGTCACCGGCCGCCCCGCGGGGGTCGCCGTGCGCAACGGCGGCTTCGCGGGCGTGCCCGGTCTGGAGCGCCTCGTCGTCCTCGGCCACTACGGCGCCGAACGCTGGGAGGCCGCCACCGGTGAGCTGACCGCCCCGCCGCCCCACCCCGGCGTGGCGGGGGTGCGCGCCGAGCTGCCCGGGCTGTTGGACTCGGTCGGCGCATGGCGCGGCACATGGATCGAGGAGAAGGGCCGCGCGGTCGCCGTGCACACCCGCCGCGCCGAGGATCCGCAGGCCGCGTTCGAGGCGCTGCGCGAGCCGCTGGCGGACCTGGCGGCGCGGCACGGGCTGATCGTCGAGCCCGGACGCCTGGTCCTGGAGCTGCGCCCGCCCGGCGTCGACAAGGGGGTGGCGCTGACGGAGTACGTCCGCGCGGTGGGCGCCGAGTCCGTCGTCTACGCCGGCGACGACCTGGGCGACCTGCCCGCCTTCGCCGCCGTCGAGGCACTGCGCTCCGAGGGCGTCCCGGGTCTGCTGGTGTGCAGCGGCAGCTCGGAGGTCACCGAGCTGTCGAAGCGGGCGGACGTGGTGGTCGACGGCCCGGAGGGAGTCGTACGACTGCTGGCGGCACTGGCGGACCGGGTGGCCCGGTCCGCCTAGGCCCTGTCGTTCGGATCAGGCCGGCTATGAGGTGCGGTACCTCTGGATCGACCCGAGCGGGGCCTGGTGCGTGCGGCTGCAAGGCGGAGGAGGGAGTCGACGCGGAGCGTCGGGGACCGACGACAACGCCGCAGATGGGCGTGCCAGGCCCCGCGACGCCGGGGTGATCCAAACGACAGGGCCTAGCCGCGCGGGTCATCCCTGCAACGCCTGAAGCTGTTCCAGGAACCACTTCGCGGGCGGCAGCGCGGTCGCCGCTGCCGCCAGCCGCTTGGCGCGGTCGTTGCGCTCGCTCACCGGCATGCTCAACGCTTCGTGCAGTGCGGCCGCCGTACCGGTCACGTCGTAGGGGTTGACCGCGATCGCGTCCTCGCCCAGCTCCTCGAACGCCCCGGCCTCCCGCGACAGCACCAGCGCGCAGCCCTCGTCGGAGACGAGCGGCACCTCCTTGGCGACCAGGTTCATCCCGTCCCGGATCGGGTTGACCAGCGCCACGTCCGCGAGCCGGTACGCCGCCAGCGAGCGCGCGAAGTCGTCCTCGACGTGCAGCACGACCGGCGTCCAGCCGTCCGTGCCGTAGTCGGCGTTGATCTCCTGCGCGACCCGCTGCACCTCGGCCGTGTAGTCCCGGTAGACGGCGAGGTCCTGCCGGGACGGGTAGGCGAACGCCACGTGCACGACCCGCTCGCGCCACTCGGGGTGGTCCTCGAGCAGCTGCCGGTACGCCAGCATCCCGCGCACGATGTTCTTGGACAGCTCGGTGCGGTCCACCCGCACGATCGTCCTGCGGCCCGCACCGATCTGCTCCCGCAGCGCCGCCATCCGCTCACCGACGTCGGCCCGGTGGGCCCGCTCGCGCAGGAAGTCGGCGTCCGCGCCGAGTCCGTGCACCCCGATGCGGGTGCGGCCGAGCCCGTCCGCGAACTGCTCGCAGCAGGCCGTGAAGGCGTCCGCCCAGCGCCGGGTGAGGAAGCCGAGCCGGTCCGCGCCCAGCATCCCGTCGAGGACCTGCCGCGCGATGTCGTCCGGCAGCATCCGGAAGTACTCCGGCGGCGCCCACGGCGTGTGCGAGAAGTGCCCGATGCGCAGATCGGGCCGCAGCTCGCGGAGCATCCCCGGCACCAGCGTCAGGTGATAGTCCTGCACGATCACCACCGCGCCGTCGGCGGCCTCCTCGGCCAGCGCCTCGGCGAACGCCCGATTGTACGTCTCGTACGACGCCCACTGCCTGCGGAACTCGGCGTCGAAGACCGGCTCCAGCGGCGTCTGGTACAGCATGTGGTGCACGAACCAGAGCACGGAGTTGGCGATGCCGTTGTAGGCGTCGGCATGTACGTCGGCCGGGACGTCCAGCATCCGCACGCCCTGCTCGCCGACCCCGCGCCGCACCGCCTCGCGGTCGCCGTCGGACAGCGCGGAGCACACCCACAGCGCCCCTGCCTCCGGTCCGATGGCCGACAGTCCGGACACCAGTCCGCCGCCGCCGCGTTTGGCGGTGAGTGAGCCGTCGTCGCCCACCGAGTACGACACCGGGCCGCGGTTGGACGCGACCAGCACCCGAGCCCTCTGATCAGCAGCGTGCGTGGAAGCCATACGCCTCAACCTAGCCCGCACCGGAAAAACTCAAACGTATGGCCGGATTCGGTGTCCGGTCGTATGCGGCCGACCGCTTGTGGAGATCCCGTGAACAGGACAAGATGCGCTCTACACGGAACGACCGGTACGCCAGGGGGGCGGGTTGATCATGATGGGGATACGTGGCCGCAGACGTGGGGTGGGGGGCCGTGGAGTATCCGGTCTCGCGGCGCTGGTGGCGGCAGCCGCGCTGGCCCTCGCCGGCTGCCAGGGCGACGGCGGCGGCGACGGCAAGGCCGTCCAGCAGACCGCACCGGTGACCAAAGCCGCACCGAGCACGTCGGCTCCTCAGCCGGAGCCGTCCCCGACGAGCAGCAGCCCGAGCCCGGTGGCCGAGCCCACCGTCGTCACGATCAGCGACCACACCGGAACGGCTGTCGGCCGGGCCGTCGCCGCCGCCCGCGCGAGCGGCCTGCGCTACGCCGTCTACCTCCAGGGCACCGGGGCCTCCCTCGACGGCGGCGGCCGGACGGCCTCCTCCTGGGGCGCGGGCGAGAAGGTCTGCGAGCAGATCGACGACCCCGCCGACCGCACCCCCTCCTTCGACGTCGCCTTCGTCATCGCCCGGGACGGGCGGGACTGCGACGGGGGTCTGCTGCACACCCCGGAGCCGACGAGGACCGCCGCGGGTGGCGGGACGAGCGGGGGATCGAGCGGCGGGACCGGCGGCGGGACCAGTGGCGGCAGCAAGGCCTGTGCGATCACCAGCCCCGCGGGCAACTGCTACGCCGACGGCCAGTTCTGCGCCAACCGCCACCACGGTCTGAGCACCTACGGCAAGGGCGGCGAGTACCTGACCTGTGAGCAGGACTCGGCGGGCCGCTGGCGCTGGTCCGACGGTCACGCCGGCTGACGGACATCCATCGCACGCCGCCTTCCGGGGGCGACCCGCGTCACGCCACCTTCCGCGCCGCGTACTCCGCGATCTCCGTCATCGGGGGGCGCTCCTCCGTGTCCACGGAGTACGTGCGCGGCTCGAAGCCGTCCTCGCTCCGCTCGAACTGGGTCAGCGACGGCCGGATCAGATGGCCGCGGGCCAGCCGGAGCTGGGCGGTGCGGTAGATCGCCGCGGCCATCCGGCCAAGGGCTTGACCGTCCTGGTGGCGGTGGATGCGCACGCCGACATCGACCTGGGCGAGGCCGTCGAGGCCGACCAGGTGCAGGGCGTCGACCAGCATGCCCAGCTCCACGCCGTAGCCGACGGGGAAGGGCAGCTGTTCCAGCAGGCTGCGGCGGGCCGCGTACTCGCCGCCGAGCGGCTGCACGAAGCCCGCCAGCTGCGGCCAGTGCATGTTCAGCAGCGGGCGGGCCATCAGCTCGGTGACCCGGCCGCCCTGGCCCGCCGCGCCGGCCAGCGGGCGGTCGTACATCGCCTTGACCAGCTGGACCTCGGGGTCGGTGAGGAGCGGGCCGACGATGCCCGTCACGAAGTCGGAGGAGAACTCCTTCAGGTCCGCGTCGACGAAACAGACGATGTCGCCGTCGGTGACCAGCAGGGAGCGCCACAGCACCTCGCCCTTGCCGGGGACGGCGGGGACGCGCGGCAGTATCTCGTCGCGGTGGACGACCCGGGCGCCCGCGGCGGCGGCCACCTCGGCGGTACGGTCGGTGGAGCCCGAGTCGACCACGACCACCTCGTCGACCAGCGGAACCTGCTGCATGAGGTCGTGCCGGACGATCGCGACGATGTCGCCGACCGTCTCCTCCTCGTTCAGCGCCGGCAGCACGACGGAGACCGTCTGCCCCGTGGCGCGCTTGGCGGCCAGGATCTGGTGCAGGGGTCGATCGGTCACCGACCAGGAGCGACTGCTCAGCCAGCGCTCAACTTCTTCAAGCACGGTCTGCGGCTCCTCACTGTCGTGATCACACCGGGTGATCGTGTGATCCATCTCGCGGTTCGGACGACTATCTCAACTGTCCTGGCCTTCGGTTACAGTCTTGGACAACGCTGATGACCATCGCATGTCGGGGGTCGCCCGCGTTCACAACCGAATACCGCTCATCCAGAGGGGCAGAGGGACACGGCCCGGTGAAGCCCCGGCAACCACCCTGATTCCGGACTCGTTCACGCGAGGCTCCCGGCCGGGGAAGGTGCCAATTCCGTCTCACGGCGAGATGCGTCGTGAGGAAGATGAGGAGAAAGGGCCTCGCCTCACATGGCTGCGCAGACAGTTACCAGCACCTCCACCGTCGACCTCGGTCCCGCCGCGGCCCTGAGCTGCCGCGAGTGCGGTCACCGGGTCCCGCTGGGCCCGGTTTTCGCGTGCGAGGAGTGTTTCGGCCCGCTCGAGATCGCCTATGACTTCTCGGCCTACGACACCGAGGAACTCCGCAAGCGTATCGAGGCGGGTCCGGCGAACATCTGGCGTTACGCCCCGCTGCTGCCCGTCCCCGCGGACGTGGCCGACAAGCCGAACATCAACCCGGGCTGGACCAAGCTCGTCAAGGCCGACCACCTCGCCGCCGAGCTCGGCGTGACCGGTGGCCTGTACGTCAAGGACGACTCGGGCAACCCGACCCACTCCTTCAAGGACCGCGTGGTCGCGCAGGCCCTGGAGGCGGCGCGCGCCTTCGGCTTCACCACCCTGTCCTGCTCCTCCACCGGCAACCTGGCCGGCGCCGTCGGGGCCGCCGCCGCGCGGGCCGGCCTGCGCTCCTGCGTGTTCATCCCGCACGACCTGGAGCAGGGCAAGGTCGTCATGGCCGCGATCTACGGCGGCGAGCTCGTCGGCATCGAGGGCAACTACGACGACGTGAACCGCTTCTGCTCCGAGCTGATCGGCGACCCGGCCGGCGAGGGCTGGGGCTTCGTCAACGTCAACCTGCGTCCGTACTACGCCGAGGGCTCCAAGACGCTGGCGTACGAGATCTGCGAGCAGCTCGGCTGGCAGCTGCCCGACCAGCTCGTCGTCCCGATCGCCTCCGGCTCGCAGCTCACCAAGGTCGACAAGGGCCTGCAGGAGCTGATCAAGCTGGGCCTGGTCGAGGACAAGCCGTACAAGATCTTCGGTGCGCAGGCCGAGGGCTGCTCGCCGGTGTCCACGGCCTTCAAGGCCGGGCACGACGTGGTGCGCCCCCAGAAGCCGAACACCATCGCCAAGTCGCTGGCGATCGGCAACCCGGCCGACGGGCCGTACGTCCTGGACATCGCGCGCCGCACGGGCGGCGCGGTGGAGGACGTCACCGACGAGCAGGTCGTCGACGCGATCAAGCTGCTGGCCCGCACGGAGGGGATCTTCGCGGAGACCGCCGGTGGGGTGACGGTGGGTGTGACCCGCAAGCTGATCGAGAACGGTTTGCTGGACCCGGCGAAGACCACGGTGGTGCTGAACACGGGTGATGGGCTGAAGACCCTCGACGCGGTCGCCGGTACGGGACTGACCGCGACGATCCGACCCACCCTCGACTCGTTCCGCGACGCGGGTCTCGTCTAAGAGACCATCGTCTGTCTGCGGACCGCGGGGGGCTGGTCGCGCAGTTCCCCGCGCCCCTTCAGGGCGCCGATCCCACCGGAGGTTTCCACGTGAGCGTCACTGTCCGCATCCCCACCATCCTGCGCACCTACACCGGTGGCCAGGCCGAGGTTCCCGCCGACGGGGCGACCCTCGCCGAGGTCATCGCGGACCTGGAGAAGAACCACACCGGCATCGCCGCGCGGGTGCTGGACGACCAGGGCAAGCTGCGCCGGTTCGT
Source organism: Streptomyces sp. NPDC049915 (assembly GCF_040656475.1). NCBI lineage: Bacteria > Bacillati > Actinomycetota > Actinomycetes > Kitasatosporales > Streptomycetaceae > Streptomyces > Streptomyces sp. NPDC049915. The sequence goes on along the minus strand of NZ_JBFAMH010000004.1, from coordinate 369,156 downwards.
CAACGTGTACGTCAATGACGACGACGTGCGCTTCGAGCAGGGTCTGGAGACGGCCACCCCGGACGGCGCGGGTGTGTCGATCATTCCGGCGGTCGCCGGCGGCTGCTGACACACAGAGTTCCTCGGGCTGCCCCTTCCGTGAGAGAAACGGAGGGGGCAATTCCATGTGATTAGACGCGGTAGAGTTGGGGAACGCGCCCCGGAATCGACGAGGCGTGATCTCTGGAACCTGCTGCACGGGCGACAAGAAGTAGCCAAAGTATGCGGGTCTTTTGTCTTTTTTGCCCCCTTTGAATGGCCCGACTTACTCGGAATTCAGGTGAATTCTCGCGAGATTTCGGGCCCGGGTCGTCCAGATTTCTCGTCCGATTGACCTGTTGCAGACGGCAGTTGGACAGATACATTCAGCCGCGGTCGACGCGTTCCGGCGCACGCCCCCACCCATCGGGGGGTGAGGTCTGACCCGGATCCGCGAAGTGCGGGTCTGTGCAAGGGCCAGTAATAGGGGAGTTAGGCATGGCTCAGGGCACCGTCAAGTGGTTCAACGCGGAGAAGGGCTACGGCTTCATCGCGGTCGACGGTGGTGCGGACGTCTTCGTCCACTACAGCGCCATCCAGATGGACGGCTACCGCACCCTGGAGGAGGGCCAGCGGGTCGAGTTCGAGATCTCGCAGGGCCAGAAGGGTCCGCAGGCCGACATGGTTCGCGTCACCGCCTGAACGTTCTTTCACGCACGAAGGGCCCGCACCTCGCACAGGGTGCGGGCCCTTCGGCGTGTCCAGGGCGCCGTGCGGCGGTGTTCGCGGGCGGCTGACGAAGGGGCCCGATGCGGGGGAGGCGCTTGCACTCGCCATGCCCGAGTGCTAATCATTGCGTTAGCACTCTGAAGGTGAGAGTGACAACGTAAGGACCGGGTCGGTGAGGCCAGGGCCGGGCGGGGCAAGGAGCTTCCTCCGGTCGGGGCCGTCCGTCGCGGGCGCGGGCGCGGTCCGAAGTAATCACCCCCAGTCCTGGAGGGACCACTTCACATGGCCAAGATCATCGCGTTCGACGAGGAGGCGCGGCGCGGCCTCGAGCGCGGCATGAACCAGCTCGCGGACGCCGTGAAGGTGACGCTCGGCCCCAAGGGCCGCAACGTCGTCCTCGAGAAGAAGTGGGGCGCGCCCACGATCACCAACGATGGCGTGTCCATCGCCAAGGAGATCGAGCTCGAGGACCCGTACGAGAAGATCGGCGCCGAGCTGGTCAAGGAAGTCGCCAAGAAGACGGACGACGTCGCCGGTGACGGTACGACCACCGCGACCGTGCTCGCCCAGGCCCTGGTCAAGGAAGGCCTGCGCAACGTCGCCGCCGGTGCCAACCCGATGGCTCTGAAGCGCGGTATCGAGAAGGCCGTCGAGGCCGTCTCCGCCGCCCTGCTGGAGCAGGCGAAGGACGTCGAGACCAAGGAGCAGATCGCCTCCACGGCCTCCATCTCCGCCGCCGACACCCAGATCGGCGAGCTCATCGCCGAGGCCATGGACAAGGTCGGCAAGGAAGGCGTCATCACCGTCGAGGAGAGCAACACCTTCGGCCTCGAGCTCGAGCTCACCGAGGGCATGCGCTTCGACAAGGGCTACATCTCCGCCTACTTCGCCACCGACATGGAGCGCATGGAGGCGGTGCTCGAGGACCCGTACATCCTCATCGCCAACTCCAAGATCTCCTCGGTCAAGGACCTGCTCCCGCTGCTGGAGAAGGTCATGCAGTCGGGCAAGCCGCTGCTGATCATCGCCGAGGACGTCGAGGGCGAGGCCCTGTCGACCCTGGTCGTCAACAAGATCCGCGGCACCTTCAAGTCCGTCGCCGTCAAGGCCCCGGGCTTCGGCGACCGCCGCAAGGCCATGCTCGGCGACATCGCCATCCTCACGGGCGGCGAGGTCATCTCCGAGGAGGTCGGCCTCAAGCTGGAGAACGCGACCCTGGACCTCCTGGGCCGCGCCCGCAAGGTCGTCATCACCAAGGACGAGACCACCATCGTCGACGGTGCCGGCTCCTCGGACCAGGTCGCGGGCCGCGTGAACCAGATCCGCGCCGAGATCGAGAACAGCGACTCCGACTACGACCGCGAGAAGCTGCAGGAGCGCCTGGCGAAGCTCGCCGGCGGTGTCGCGGTCATCAAGGCCGGTGCCGCCACCGAGGTGGAGCTCAAGGAGCGCAAGCACCGCATCGAGGACGCCGTCCGCAACGCCAAGGCGGCCGTCGAGGAGGGCATCGTCGCCGGTGGTGGCGTGGCCCTGCTGCAGACCACCCACGTCTTCGACAAGCTGGAGCTCGAGGGTGACGAGGCGACCGGCGCCCAGGCCGTGAAGCTCGCGCTCGAGGCCCCGCTGAAGCAGATCGCGGTCAACGCCGGCCTCGAGGGCGGCGTCGTGGTGGAGAAGGTGCGCAACCTGACCCCGGGCCACGGCCTGAACGCCGCGACCGGCGAGTACGTCGACCTGGTCGCCGAGGGCATCATCGACCCGGCCAAGGTGACGCGCTCCGCGCTGCAGAACGCCGCGTCGATCGCCGCGCTGTTCCTCACCACCGAGGCCGTCATCGCCGACAAGCCGGAGAAGGCGGCGGCCCCGGCCGGCGGCGGCATGCCGGGCGGTGACATGGACTTCTGATCCTTCCGGGATCACCTGTCCTTCACAGGTCTTCGCGAAGGCCTTTCCGAGGGCGGTACGTCCAGCTTCCGGCTGGAGGTGCCGCCCTCGGGCGTGTCCGGGGTCACATCCGCCGGGCCCCGTGGCCGGAATGAGGGGCGGGGCGTGATCGGTTGCTTCAGTGAGTGCAACAATGCGCGCGCACATACCCACCGGTCACCTGAGGAGCCTCGCATGACCCTCGCCGAGCCCGCCGCCGCCCGCGCGGCCGCCCTGCTGTCCCGCCCGACGACGATCAACGGTCTGACCGTCCCGAACCGCATCGCGATGGCGCCGATGACCCGGATGTTCTCGCCGGGCGGCGTCCCCGGCGAGGACGTGGTGTCGTACTACGCCCGCCGTGCCGCCGCCGGGGTCGGCCTGATCGTCACCGAGGGCACCTACGTCGGGCACGAGTCGGCGGGGCAGAGCGACCGGGTGCCGCGGTTCCACGGCGAGGAGCAGCTGGCCGGCTGGGCGAAGGTCGCCGAGGCCGTGCACGCGGGCGGTGGCACGATCGTGCCGCAGCTGTGGCACATCGGCATGGTCCGCAAGCAGGGCGAGCCGCCCTTCCCGGACGCCCCGGCCATGGGCCCCTCCGGCCTCGTCACGGCCGGCGCCGAGCCCACCGGCAAGGCCATGACGCAGCAGGACCTCGACGACGTGGTCGCCGCGTTCGCCCAGGCCGCCGCCGACGCCGAGCGCATCGGCTTCGACGGCGTCGAGATCCACGGCGCCCACGGCTACCTCGTCGACCAGTTCCTGTGGGAGGGCACCAACCGCCGTACCGACGCCTACGGCGGTGACCCGGTGGCCCGGGCGAAGTTCGCGGCGGAGATCGTCGCGGCCGTCCGCGAGAAGGTGTCGCCCGAGTTCCCGGTGATCTTCCGCTACTCGCAGTGGAAGCAGCAGGACTACGCCGCGCGCCTCGCCGAGACCCCCGAGGAGCTGGAGGCCATCCTCACCCCGCTGGCGGCCGCCGGTGTCGACGCCTTCCACGCGTCCACCCGCCGCTACTGGCTGCCGGAGTTCGACGGCTCCGACCTCAACCTGGCCGGCTGGACCAAGAAGCTGACCGGCAAGAGCGTCATCACCGTCGGCTCGGTGGGCCTCGACGGCGACTTCATCCACGCCTTCCAGGGCGAGGGCTCGCCGGTCAAGAACATCGACAACCTGCTGGACCGCCTGGAGGCCGACGAGTTCGACCTGGTCGCCATCGGCCGTGCCCTGCTCCAGGACCCCGAGTGGGCGGCGAAGGTCCTGGCCGGCCGCTTCGACGAGCTGAAGCCGTACGACGCGGCGGCCCTGAAGACGCTGAGCTGACCCGGCGACGCGCTCGCGCCGGCTGAGCGAGAGACGCGCGCCGAGCGACGGCCGGGGTGCCCGGGTATCCGGCGGCACCCCGGCCGACGTGTGTCTGGGGGCCGCTCAGGACCGCTCCAGGGACTTTCTTGAGCAAGGGGCGCGGTCGAGCCGTCCGAGACGGCCGCCGCGCACAGATGACCACCACCCCGGGCACCGCGACGCTGCCCTCGCCTCGGGACGCGGCTACAGGTTGCCCATGGGCTCGATGTCCACCTTCACCGGCGTGCCCCACACCCGCAGCACCTCGTAGTCGGTGAACTCGTGCACCAGCCGGTACGCCATCGCCGGCCGGGGCCCGCGCCGCTGGGCGGCCAGATACAGCTCGGCCTCCCGGCGGTCGTGGCGCGGCGTGCCGCACAGCTGCCACTCCCGCCCGTTCCACGCCTCCGGCAGCCACCGCTGCTGCGGCTGCGGCCGGTCCTCGCGCACGCCGTAGCGGGACGGCATCCGCTCCGCGGTGTCCTGGGGTCGCGGCCGGCCGTACCCGCCGCCGACCTCGGCCCGCCGGGCCGCCCGCCGCCGCGTCTCGCACAGCAGGCACAGGTCCGGCGCGCTCTCGTCCACGGGGCCCTGCGGGTGCTCGGCGCAGCGCGTCGTCGGCGGCGCCGAGGACACGCTCTCCTCCAGCAGGTCCAGCGCCCGCCGCAGATCCGTCTTCACCTCGTGCAGCTTGGTGTCCGGGGAGTCGGCGGTGAGCGCCTCACCGTGCTCGCCGAGGAGCCGGAGGGCGCGCCCGAGGGCGGTGAGCTGCGCGTGGTTCATGTACTCGAGGGTAGGCCGCGACAGCCGCTTCGCGTGCGCGAGAGGGGCGCCTGGCAGCGGGCGCACGGGGAGCGGACGTATGCCGAGCACCCCGGGATGCACGGCGGGGAGCCGTCGGAGTCCGCCCCCCGTTCATGACGCGTGGGCCGCCGCCAGGGCCGCGCGCAGATGGCCGCCGGACTCGGTCAGCAGGCGGGCCGCCGTCGGGCCGTCCACCCCGGTGAGCAGGGCCAGGATCGCGTTCTTCACCTCGCCGTCGGTGGCCGTGAGCGCCGCCTCGATCTCCTCCTCGCCCGCCCCGGTGGCGAGCGCGACGATCCGGCGGGAGCGGGCGCGCAGCTTCGCGTTGGAGGCGCGCACGTCGACCATCAGATTCCCGTAGGTCTTGCCGAGACGGATCATCGTGATCGTCGAGAGCATGTTCAGCACGAGCTTCTGGGCCGTGCCGGCCTTCAGCCGGGTCGAGCCGGTGATCAGTTCCGGACCCGCGACGATCTCGATCCCGTGGTCGGCCGCCGCCGCGAGCGCGCTGCCCGCGTTGCAGGCCAGCCCGATGGTCAGCGCCCCCAGCGAGCGGGCGTACTCGACCGCGCCGACCGCGTACGGGGTACGGCCGGAGGCGGAGACGCCGACCACGCTGTCGTCCGGCGTCAGCGCCAGCGCGTCCAGGTCGTCCCGGGCCAGCTCCTTGGAGTCCTCGGCCCCCTCGACGGAGGTGACCATGGCCTCGGCGCCACCGGCGATGAGGCCGACGACCTGGCCGGGCTCGGTGTTGAAGGTGGGCGGGCACTCGGAGGCGTCGAGCACACCGAGCCGTCCGGCGGTGCCGGCCCCGGCGTAGACGAGGCGGCCGCCGCGGGACATCCGCTCGGCGACGGCGTCGATGGCGGCGGCGATCTGCGGCAGACGCTCGGCGACCGCACCGGGTACCCGGGCGTCCTCGTCGTTCATCAGCCGGGCGATCTCCAGGGTGGCCAACTGATCGATCCCGGCAAGCTCGGGCCGGAACGCCTCGGTGGTCAGGGAATCGAGTTCGGCGCGCAGGTCGGGGGCGTGGGGGTTGGAGGCCATGGCGAAACGGCTCTTTCCGATCGGGGTGCGGATGTCTGACCCAAAGGGGCGCGGGGCGTTGTCGATATGCGGCTCCGCCGCGTGGGCGCCATCGGCCACAACGGACCCGCAGTCACTCAGGACGATCAGTCCTACGGTCTCGAGCGGCCGAGCTACCGCCGGTGCCGGTGCGCCAGCGCCTCGTAAGACGCCGCCAGGGCCGGCCCCGCCGTGTCGTACGTCCGCTGCGCCACACCCACGAACAGGCAGTCCACCACCAGCAGTTGACTGGTCCGGGACGACATCGCCGCCGGCCGCAGCTCGCTCTCCCGGGAGGTGGAGGTGGTCAGCACATGGTCGGCGTACTGCGTGACCGCGCTGTCCGGGCGCCCGGTGATCGCCACGGTGGTGGCGCCGTGCTCGAAGGCGACGCGCAGCGGTTCTATGACGTCGCCGGTGGAACCGGAGTGGGTGATGGCGATCGCCACGTCCCCGGCGCGCAGCTGCACCGCGTTGGTGACGGCGAGGTGCGGGTCGCTGTGGGCGTGCGCGATCAGGCCTATCCGCAGGAGTTTCTGGGTGAGGTCCTGGGCGACCAGGCCGGAGGCGCCGATGCCGTACACGTCCGTGCGGCGGGCGGCGGCGAGTGCGGTGACCGCCGCGCCGAGCTGCCCGGTGTCGAGGCCGGCGGCGGTGTCGGCGAGGGTCTGCTGCTCGTCGTAGGCCAGTTTCGTCACGACGTCGGCGATCGGGTCGTCGACCGCGATGTCGGTGGTGATGGCGGGTGCGCGGCCGGACTGCTGGTGTGCGGCGAGGCCGGCGAGGGCCAGGCGCAGGTCGCGGTAGCCGGGGTAGCCGAGCAGGCGGGCGGTGCGCACGACCGTGGCCTCGCTGGTGCCGGTGCGCTCGGCGAGGCCGGTGACCGTCAGGGCGGCGCAGCCGGCCGGGTCGCTCGCGACGGCCTCGGCGACGCGCTGCATGGAACGGGTCATCGACGGGGCGAGCGTGCGCACCTTGGCGGCCAGCGCGCCACCGAAAATTTCCTTCACATCCTGGCTCACCCCTGAAAGATATTTCCGGCTCGGTGCTCGGGGCAAGAGTGCGCACAATGGGGACATGAATCCCGTCAGCCCCCTGGAGCAGGCCCTGCACGCGGCCCGTGCGCGTGTGATGGCCGACCTCATCGCGCGTGAGGTCGCCGAAGCGGACGTGGTGTCGCTGGTCGAGGACTCGATCGCCCAGCGGCGCTGGTGGGTGGAGCAGTGGCCGGACGGAGTGGCCTACATCGCCGGGCTGGTCGCGCAGGACGTGCAGGACGCGCTGCTGGAGCGGTACGGCCGGTGGCCGCTGTGCCCGGTGTGCGGCTCAGGTGACCCGCACGCCCTGGACGTCGAGCCCGAACTGGGGCCCGATCCGCACTGGGTGTGCCACAAGGCGGGCGTGAAGGTCGCCGCGGTGGGCCGCCTCGGGGCCATGGGCGGAGCGCACTCCTCGTGACCGTGTACATCGACCCGCCGACCTGGCCCGGCCACGGGCGCCTGTGGTCGCACCTCGTGAGCGATGTGTCGTACGACGAACTGCACGCGTTCGCCTACGCGTTGGGTGTACCGCGGCGGGCGTTCGAACGCGACCACTACGACGTCCCGGCCCACCGGTATGCGGACGCGGTCGCCGCGGGGGCGGTCGAGGTCGGCAGCCGCGAGGTGGTACGGCTGCTGATCGCCTCCGGCCTGCGCCGGCGCAAGGGGCGGGCGCGGGCATAGCGGTGGGGCGGCCTAGCGGCGCAGCACGTAGGCGACGTGCGTGCCGTCGTCGCCGACCTGGGTGAAGCCGGCCCGGGTGACCACAGCACGGGACGGCTCGTTGCCCCGGTCGACGGTGGCGAAGACCACCCGTACGTCGTCCCGTTCCAGCGCCCAGTGGGCCAGCGTCCGCAGCGCCTCCGTGGCATAGCCCTGGCCGCGGGCGGAGGGGACGAGGTCGTAACCGACCTCCACCCGGCCCTCCTCGTCCGGCGCGCCGTGGAAACCCATGCCGCCGATCGCCCGGCCGTCCTGACGCCGTACGAGGGCGAACATCCCGAACTCCGGCCGGTGCACACCCGCCTCGTACGCCTGCGTCAGCATCCCGGCCGCCCGGCGGGTGCCCTCGTACGGCCCGTCCTCGCTCCAGGTGAAGCCGCCGTCGCCGCCGAGGTTCAGATCCCGCGCGGCGGCGGGGCGGACGCCGGTCAGCGTCAGGCGCTCGGTCTCGATGACCAGGTTGTTGCGCCAGCGCCACTCGGTGACCGGCGCGCGGTCCGGCAGCTCACCGCGGCCGGTGGCCCACAGCAGGGTCGGCCAGGGTGCCGGGCCCGGCTTGACGTGCGGGAACAGGCGTGTGAGCAGGTCCTCGCACAGCTCGGCGGGCGGCTCGTAGGCGAAACCCAGGCCCTCGGCGATGTCATGGGTGTGCAGCAGCACCTCGGCCACGCCCATCGCGGCGAACCCCTCCCGGTCGGCGCTGCGGAACGGGTACGGGTGGAAGGCGCGCACCCCGGGCGGCGTCGCGCGCACGGTGGTGGCCAGCAGCACGCCCATCGTCTCGATGACCTGGAGCAGCCCGAAGCTGCCCGGGTCGCCCTCGAGGACCAGCTCGACGGGTACGTAGTCCTCCTGGGCGCGGCCCGCCAACTGCCCGGCGTAGGAGAAGAGATCCTCGGCGATGTGGAACGCCGTGGTGTGACAGCTCCACTCCAGCCGGCCCGCCTTCACCGCCGCCCAGTCCTGGTCCGCCACCGGCCGCAGCGCCGCGAGACAGCTCGCCACGGCCGCGTCCACCTGATCCCCGCCCCATGTCTCCATGAACGGCACCCTAGGCATCCGGCCGCGTGGAGGGCGACAGCATTTCCAGCTCGGAGCGGAGGTTGTACCGGGCGGTCGCCTCCCAGTGCTCCCGGCCGTACGGCGTGCTGAAGAGCCGCGGCAGCGCCAGAAGGTGCCGCAGGACGTCCGAACGCCCGGCGCGGAAGGCGTCGTTCGGCACGAAGTGGTACTCCTCGCGGACGGCCGCGGTGTAGGCGGCGTACGCCGACGGCGGCGCGGCCAGGATCGCCAGGTCGGCGTCGCACAGCACCTGCCCGTTGCGGTCGCCGTCGGCCGGGTCGTGCCCGGCGGTGAGCCGCACCAGCCGGGCCACCTCGGCGGTCTTCTCCGCGGTGAGACCGGCCTCGGACAGCGCGCGCTCGGCGAGCCGGGCGGAGCGTTCCTCGTTCGTCGACCGCTCGGGCAGATAGACGGCGTCGTGGAACCAGGCGGCGAGGCGGACCAGGTCGGGGTCGTCGGCGTACTTCTCCAGCACGTCGACGTGGTCGAGGACCGCGGTGAGGTGGGTGAGCGTGTGGTAGCGCCGCTGGGGCTCCTGCCAGCAGCTCAGCAGGGCGTCGGCGTAACGGTACGGAGCGATGACGCAGGAGTCGTCGTCGCGTGCCGCGAGGAAGGCGCGCAACCAGCGGGAACGCAGATCATCGAGATCGGCCATGCGTTCATTCTCCCGCCACGCGCCGCCCGCCCCCTAGCGTGGACGACATGACGACTGACGTACATGACCCGGAACTGCCCGGACGGCTGCTGACCGCCGAGCGCGATGTGCTGATCCCCCTGCTGCGTTCCCGCCCCGACGCCGACTTCGCGCTGCCGGCGGCGGCCTGTCCCGGCTGGTCGGTGCGGGATGTGCTGGCGCACTGTTCGGCCGCCCTGACGCGGGTGGTGGAGGGCCGCTTGGAAGAGGGCGTGTTCTCGCCGGAGTCCAACGACCGCGACATCGCCGAGCGGGCCGAGTGGACGAACGCCCAGGTGGTGGACGAGCTGGAGCGCGGCATGACCGAGGCGGGGCCGCTGATCGCCGAGGCCGGCGGGAAGCTGGACGCGCTCGCGCTGGGGGAGTGGGTGCACGCCGGCGACGTGCGGGACGCCTTCGGGGAGCCCGGCGCGTACGGCGGGCCCGGGCTGCCGTACGCCCTCGCGCTGCTGGTGCGGCGGACGCAGGAGCGGGAGCATCTGCCGCTGCACGCGGACCTGGACGACGTCGACGAGCCGCTGCGGCTGGGCGCGATCGTGCCGCAGCGGCCGCCGGCCCGCTACATCGGTGACTCCGCGACCCTGGTCCGGCTGTACGCGGGCCGGCCGGTGAAGGCGGGCGGATACGAGCTGGCGGGGGCGCGCGAGGAGGAGCTGAACGTCTTCGGCTGACGCGCCGCCCGGCGAAATTGTTCGGCCGGGCGGGCGGCGGGTGCGACGGGCTGCGCGGGAGCTGCGGGGCGTATCCTAAAATTGGACTAGACCTGTAGCAGCCCGTCCGAGCCGACGAATGGGGTCCCATGAGCAAGCGCGCAGTCCTGGAGGTGATCGCCCTCGACACCGCGGACGCCGTCGCCGCCCAGGCCGGAGGCGCGGACCGCCTCGAGCTGGTCACCGACATGGCCGCCGACGGGCTCACCCCGCCCGTGGACACCTTCACCGCGATCCGCGCCGCCGTCGACATCGACCTGCGGGTCATGCTGCGGCTCGCGGACGGCTTCGCGGCGGGGGACCTGCGGCGGCTGGTGGACACGGCGGGGGAGCTGCGCGCGGCCGGCGCCGACCAGTTCGTGCTCGGGTTCCTCGACGCGCACGGCGGGGTGGACCTGGCGGCCGTCGAGCGGGTGGTTGCCGTGCTCGACGGCTGTCCCTGGACCTTCCACCGGGCCATTGATCACTGCGCCGACCGGGACGCTCTGCGCAAGGCGCTCGACGGGTTGCCGGGGCTGGACGCGTTTCTCACGGCCGGGTCCGCCTCCGGCGTCGACGCGGGTCTGCCGACGCTGCTCGCGGAGGCGGGGCGGTACGAGCAGCAGATCCTGGTGGGCGGGGGGCTGCGGCTCGACCACGTCCCGGCGTTGCGCGCCGCGGGGATCGACGCGTTTCACATCGGCGGCGCGGCTCGCTCCGCGGGGTGGGCGGGGCCGGTGTCCGAGGGGGCCGTTCGTGAGTGGCGAAGGGTGCTGGACGCGGGGTAGCGCCGCGGGGGTCCTGGCTCATCGCCGGGTGCGGGCCCGTCGTGGCCGGTCGCGCAGTTCCCCGCGCCCCTGGGTCGGCTGCAGAGCCGTTGGCTGCGACGCGGGCCCCGCGCCCCTGGGTTGGCTGCAGAGCCGTTGGCCGCGACGCGGGCCCCGCGCCCCTGGGTCGGCTGCAGAGCCGTTGGCCTCGGCGCCGGCCCCGCGTCCCCGGGTTGGCTGCACAGCCGTTGGCCTGGCGCCGGCCCTGTGTCTCTGGAGGCCGGCCGCACTCACCCCAACTGATCGGGCAGCGGTGCCGCGTGCGTGACGATCAGGCCTGAGACCGCCCTCGTCAGGGCCACGTACAGGCGGCGCAGGCCCGTGCGTTCGTCCGGTTCGCCGTCGACCACCGCCTGGGGCTCGTCCAGGACCACGTAGTCGTATTCGAGGCCCTTGGCCAGGGAGGCCGGGACCAGGGTCAGGCGGGTGTCGGAGGTGGTCTCCTCGCCCGGGGCGAGATACGTCAGGCCCGCCGCCGTCAGTGCCTCGGCCAGCGCGGGGACGCGCGCGTCGGCGGCGATGAGGCCGATGGAGCCCTCGTGGCGCAGCAGCTCCCCGCAGGCGGCGACGACGCCGGTGTCCCCGTCGGCACCGTCGATCCCCCGGACCTCGAAGAAGCCCGGGTTCTCGCGGACCGACGCCACCGGGGTCAGGCCCGGCGCGATGTGCGGCAGCAGCCGGGAGGCGTAGGCGATGACGTCAGTCGGCACGCGGAAACCGGCGGTCAGCTCCTCCACGACGGCGTCGGACTTGCCCAGGTGCGCCAGGGCCTCGGCCCAACTCCGGGTCGCCCACGGCGTGGTGCCCTGGGCCAGGTCGCCGAGGACGGTCGCCGAGCCGGTGGTGCAGCGCCGGCCCACCGCCCGGTACTGCATGGGGGACAGATCCTGCGCCTCGTCCAGGACCACGTGCCCGAGGGAGTGCGTGCGCAGGATCAGATCGGACGCCTCGTCGATCAGTACGGCGTCGGCGGCCGACCACTTGGCCGACTTCACGCCGCGGGCCGGCTTCGCCCACAGGATCGTCTTCTGCTCCTCGTCGGAGAGGACGCCGGCCGCGTGCTCGGCGAGGAACTCCGCGTCGGACAGCAGCCGCAGCACCAGCTTCGCCGGGTCGACGGCAGGCCAGATCGCCTTCACGGCCGCCTTCACCGCCGTGTTGCGGGCCACGGCGTCCTGCACCCGGTCGTCGGGGGCCTCCCCGGCGCGTTCCATCTGCACCAGCACCGCGTGCGCGATCCGCTGCGGCAGCGCCTCGCGGGCGGCGCCGTAACGGATGCCGCGCTCCAGCAACTGCCGTACCAGTTCCTCGATCTCGTACGCCGCCACGCGCCAGCGGCGCGATCCGCGCACCACGACGACCGGTTCGGTGGGCATGGTGACGTGGGAGTACAGGGCGCGCCGCAGCACCTCGGCCATCAGGGCGTCGCCCTTGACCACCGCGGCGTCCGCGTCGTCCACACCCCGGACGTCCACGACGGCGACCAGGTCGTCGACCGTGGCCTGCTGCACGGTCAGCTCGCCCAGCGCGGGCAGCACCTGCTCGATGTAGTGCAGGAAGCTCTTGTTCGGCCCGATGACGAGGGTGCCGGTGCGGGCGAGGCGTTCCCGGTGGGCGTACAGCAGATAGGCGACGCGGTGCAGGCCGACGGCGGTCTTCCCGGTGCCGGGGCCGCCCTGCACGCACACCGTGCCGCTCAGCCCGCTGCGGACGATCTCGTCCTGTTCGGGCTGGATGGTGGCGACGATGTCCCGCATCGGGCCGACACGCGGCCGCTCGATCTCCTGCTGGAGCAGCCGGCTGGTCTGCGCCGCCTCCGCCGGGTCCGACAGGTGCTCGTCCTCGTACGCGGTCAGCTCGCCGCCGGTGTAGCCGAAGCGGCGGCGCAGCGCGATGTCCATCGGGTCCTTCTTGGAGGCCCGGTAGAACGGCTGCGAGACGGGTGCGCGCCAGTCGATGACCATGGGGTCGCCGGCCGCGTCGTGCACATGCCGCCGCCCGATGTAGAAGCGTTCCCCGCCGGCTCCTTCGGCCCGCTCGGCGCCCGGCGCGTGCTGGTAGTCGAGGCGGCCGAAGAACAGCGGGGTGTCGCTGAGGTCGGCGAGCGCCTTGACGCGGTCGTCGATCTGGCGGGCGAGGACCTGGGCGTTGACCCAGTTCGCGGCGACGTCGGTGATGTCGAGGGCCTCGACGTCCTCACGCATCGCGCGCAGCGCGGCACGGGAGGAGGCGAGATGGGCACGCTCCCGGGCCAGGGGGTCGTCGTCGGCGGGCAGGGACACGGGCGTGGACAAGGGGGTGCCTCCGGAAGGACCTGCGCGGGGGTGACTCCTGGACTTCTCCGGCCGGTTGCCGACCGGCCGGCGGCACTCCCGGATGAGGGGAGGCGGGCAAGAGCGGAGATTCTAGGCGACGGGGCGTGGGCCGGGCCAACGGATTTCCGCTGCGCCCGATCCCCTAGGGGCCGCGACCCGCCCGGCCTAGGGGAAACGGCAGCCCGGAGACCGATGACACCTTTATGTCCGTAATCGCACCATGGAGACATGACCACTGCGACGTTCCGCCCAGCCCCCGGACGCCCCCCGGGCGCCACCCCGATAGCCACCGGCCACCGCCACCCTCTCGGCGACGCCCTGCGCGCGGTACGGGTCTACGCCCGCGCCGCCTTCGACGTAGTCATCCTCGGCGAGTACGGAGAGGAGGCGGGCGTACGCCGCCGGTACGGGCCACGAGTGAGTGTGCGGACACCGCCGCCGGGCTGAGTACCCGGGCCGGTGTCCGCTGCGCGGCTGACCAGCCGTCCGCTCAGTCCTCCGCCAGCAGTTCGTCCGCGTCCATGATCCGGTACGCGTAGCCCTGTTCCGCCAGGAAGCGCTGGCGGTGGGCGGCGAAGTCCTGGTCGAGGGTGTCGCGGGCGACGACCGAGTAGAAGTGGGCCTGGTGGCCGTCCGCCTTCGGCCGCAGTACGCGTCCCAGCCGCTGTGCCTCCTCCTGCCGCGACCCGAACGTGCCGGACACCTGGACGGCGACCGTCGCCTCCGGCAGGTCGATGGAGAAGTTCGCGACCTTGGAGACCACCAGCACGTTGATCTCCCCGGCCCGGAAGGCGTCGAAGAGCTTCTCGCGCTGCGCGTTGGACGTCTCACCCTTGATGACCGGCGCATCCAGGTGCTCGCCCAGCTCGTCCAGCTGGTCGATGTACTGCCCGATGACGAGGATCTGCTGCCCGGCGAAGCGCCGCACGATCGCCTCGGTCACCTTCCGCTTGGTGTCCGTCGTCGCGCAGAACCGGTACTTCTCCTCCGCCTCCGCGGTCGCGTACGCCAGGCGCTCGGAGTCGGTCAGGTTCACCCGGACCTCGACGCAGTCGGCGGGCGCGATGTAGCCCTGCGCCTCGATCTCCTTCCACGGCGCGTCGAACCGCTTGGGCCCGATGAGGGAGAACACGTCCGACTCCCGGCCGTCCTCGCGGACCAGCGTCGCCGTCAGCCCGAGCCGGCGCCGCGCCTGCAGATCGGCGGTGAACTTGAACACCGGCGCGGGCAGCAGGTGCACCTCGTCGTAGACGATCAGACCCCAGTCCCGGGAGTCGAACAGCTCCAGATGCGGGTAGACGCCCTTCCGCTTGGTCGTCAGCACCTGGTAGGTGGCGATGGTGACGGGCCGGATCTCCTTCCTCGTCCCGCTGTACTCGCCGACCTCGTCCTCGGTCAGCGAGGTGCGCTTCACCAGCTCGTGCTTCCACTGCCGGGCCGAGACGGTGTTGGTCACCAGGATCAGCGTCGTCGACTTGGCCTGGGACATCGCCCCGGCCCCCACCAGCGTCTTCCCGGCGCCGCACGGCAGCACCACGACCCCGCTGCCGCCGTGCCAGAAGTTCTCCACGGCCTGCTTCTGGTAGGGCCGCAGCGCCCACCCGTCCTCGTGCAGCTCGATCGGGTGCGCCTCACCGTCGACGTACCCGGCGAGGTCCTCGGCCGGCCAGCCCAGTTTCAGCAGCGTCTGCTTGATCTGCCCGCGCTCGGAGGGATGCACGATGACGGTGTCCGGATCGATCCGGTCCCCCACCAGCGGAGCGATCCGCTTGGAGCGCAGCACCTCCTCCAGCACCGGCCGGTCGGTGCTGGTGAGCACCAGGCCGTGCGCCGGGTGCTTGTGCAGGGTCAGCCGCCCGTAGCGGTCCATGGTCTCGGCGATGTCGACGAGCAGCGCGTGCGGCACCGGATACCGGCTGTACTGCACGAGCGCGTCCACGACCTGCTCGGCGTCGTGCCCGGCGGCGCGCGCGTTCCACAGGCCCAGCGGCGTCAGCCGGTAGGTGTGGATGTGCTCCGGCGCCCGCTCCAGCTCGGCGAACGGCGCGATGGCCCGACGGCACGCGTCGGCCTGCTCATGGTCGACCTCCAGGAGCAGCGTCTTGTCGGACTGGACGATCAGCGGTCCGTTCACGCGCGGCACACACCCTTTCCACAACGGCCGAAAGCAACGGCCCAAACGTCCAGTGTGCCCCACCGGCGTGTCAGTCGTCCGCGAGCTCCGCCACGCCCGTGATCCGGTGCAGCGGGAACGTGCGTACTTCGTCCGCGGTGTGGTCGTACGCCGTCACGAAGCCGCCCTCGACCCTGACCGGGGCGATGACCCGCTGGCTGGCGGCGCCCTCGGCGTTGACGAAGCCGATCCACACGGACTCGCCGGTCAGGCACGCGGCCTGCATGGTGGCGAGGGTCTCGGCGGAAGAGGTGCGCGGCAGCTCACCCGGCGCCACCGTGCCCTCGCTCGGCTTGCGGGGTGCCGTGGAGGCGAGGTCACCGGCCCGGATGGCGCGGATCGCCGCCGCCAGCAGCGTGGCGTCCGGCACGGGTGGCCCGTCCGGCACCGGCTCCGGAGCGGTGCGCGGCGGGGTGCGGTGGACGTCGGCCCGCGCGATCAGCACATCCCCCTCCGCGGACTCGGCGGCCGGCGCGAACCCCATCGCGCGCAGCCCCTCCAGCAGCGCCGCGGGATCGGCCTGCGTGGCCAGCACGGTCGGCGCGAGGCGGCGCAGCCGCAGCGCGGCGGCCCGCCGGTCGGCGAGGATCTCGTTCAGCAGCGCGTCGTCGTCGCAGCGCACATACGCCGAGGCGGCTCCCACCCGCAGATGCCCGTGCTTGCGGGCCACGTCGTCGATCAGATACGCCAGCGGCTGCGGCACCGGCGTACGCGAGTGCGCGGTGAGGAAGGCGTGCAGGTCGGCCGCGGTCTGCCCGGCGTCCAGCGCCCGCCGCACGGAGGCGGGCGTGAACCGGTACACGGTCGCACCACCCTTCGATTCCACGTCCGCGAGCACACCCAGCATGTCCGCGAGCGGCCGCTGCAACGGCCCGGGCGCCACGGCCGTCAGATCGGCCTGCAGCAGCACGTGATCCAGCGGCTCGGGCAGCAGCGGCGCGAGGACGCGCGCGGCCGCGGCGGTGGCGGCGGCCTGCTCACCCGGCGTGAGGGGAGCGACGAACCGCGGACGGTGATGGTGGACGGGCAGCTTGTCCCCCGGCCCCTCGGGCTCCTCCCGTGCCCCCTCCGCCGCGGGCATCCCCAGCAAGGCCCGCCCGTGAGCCGACAGCGCCCCGCGCCCGGTCACTCCGATCAGCTCGGCCTCGTTCAGCGTCCACTGGGCGAGCCGTGCCCGCAGATCCTCCTCCCGCCGCTGCGGGCGCTCCCAGCGCAGCCGCTCCAGCACCGACCCGGCGACCGGAGCCGCGCCCTCCGGCAGGGCGGCGAGCAGCGTCAGCACCCGGTGCCGTACCTCGGGGGCCGCGGACCGGTCGAGCCCCGGCCCGAGCGCGGCGAGGGTCCGTTCCTTGGCATCACGGCCGCCGACCAGCCCAGCCGTCCGTGTGGCCGCCAGCCACGCCTCGGCGAGCCGCCCCCACCGCTCGGCGGGCGGCAGCTCCCGCCACTCGTCGTACGCCGGTGTGACCGCGTACCGCTCGTCGGCCTCCCCGTCGGAGGCGATCAGGCCGGCGGCGTACGCCAGCTCCACCCAGAACGCGGCCACGGGCTCCGCGACGTCCAGGGCCACGGCGGTCCGCTTGAGATCGCGCACACTGAGCCCACCGGCCCGCAGTACGGCGGGGCCGCCCTCGTCCCACTCCTTCAGCAGCTCCTCGACGGTCGCCAGGGCGCTCAGCGCCTGCCCCGCGGCCGTACTGTCCACAACCTGTGGACGGTGGACCGCGTCGGCGGCCACCACCGGCGGCACCGGCTCCGGCTCCCGGTGCGCCCGCCCGCCGCGCAGGTGCAGCGCCACTTCCCGGGGCAGCACGACGGTCCCCGGCGCCGTCGGCAGCAGCAGTCCCCGGTCCAGCAGCCATCGCAGATGCGCCGCGGGCTCGGCCGTGACCTGCCCGTACGGCGGCCCCCACACCAGCCGCTCCAGCACCTCGCGCGCCTGAACGGGGGCCTGCGACAGCAGGCGGGTCATCCGCTTGCGGTCCGTGAACAATCCGGTCAGCGCGGCCACGGCGGACACCGAATCGTGCGTGGACGGCAACCCGGCGGTGGCGACGATCTCCTGGATCCGCCCGGGCGACATCCCGGCCGTCGCCTCCTGCACGGTCGGCCCCAGACCGGTCGGGGACGGATGCTGCGGCGAGGGGGAGAGCAGCTCACGGGCGGTGCGCACCAGCCGCAGCCGGTCGTCACCGCCCCACACCAGCGCCTGCTCGCGCAGCACACCGAGGGCGTGCGGCAGCGCGGCGACGACGGCCGCGTCCCGCGCGTCACCGGCCATCAGCCCCAGCAGCTCCTCGTACGTCGCCGGGTCACCCGCGACGGCCAGCGCCTGCGTGCTCTGCAGCGCGAACCGGTCCAGCCGCTCCAGCGCCCGCACCACGCTCGCCCGCGTACCGGCGCGGGCCGCGAGCTGCGTGAGGTCCGTCGGGACGGGGGTGATCAGATCGGGACGGCTGCGCAGGAGGGCGGCCAGGGAGGCGTCCTCACGCCCACGGAGCGCTTCCGCGAGGGAGCGGGGGGCCGGAGTGTCCTCGATGCTCATCCGAACCACGTTAGCGGGTCCCCCCAGCGCTTCCCCTGTTGCTACCGCACGGGCAGTCGGCAACTTGAGACCCCGGGTGCGGGCACCCACCCATAGGGGCGCGGGGAACTGCGCGAGCAACCACCCACCACCCGCGGACGAACGACCACCCCCGCGGGACGCGATACCGTCATCCAACGGGGTATCAGAATCACGCGCACCCCCCGGAGGGGCTTCGTGGGGATCGAGAGCGACAAGGTCGTCTACGAGTACTTGAGCCGCGTCGGCGACGTGGCGCAGCAGCGTCAGCTGCCGTCCACCACCCGCATGCGCCTCGTCGCCACCCTGCGCGACGAGATCGACAAGCGCCGCGCCAAGGCCGTGGTCGACAGCCCGGCCGCCGTACGCCGCATCATCGAGCGCCTCGGGGACCCGGACGAGATCGTCACGGCCGCCGGCGGCACCGCCGGCCCCACCCCGCCACCCACGGCCGTACCGGAGCAGCGCGAAGGCGACCTGGGCGCCGCCGAGGCCAAGCCGTCCACGCTCCGCAGCCGTCTCGTCCCCCGCCCGCGCCCCGTCACCCCGCCGGCGGCCTCCGCCTCCGCCGCCTCCCCGCCCCACCTGGCGAGCGCCGCCGAGCTGGGCGGTCCGGCCGTGCCCCTGGACTGGTGGCGCACGGATTTCCGCGACGAAGTCCCCGGCTTCACCGGCGGTGTGGAGATCCCCGACCTGCTCAAGCCGCCCCCACGGCCGAAGCAGGAGAAGAAGGACGCCCAGCAGGAGCCGGCCGTGCCGGCGCCGGAGACGGAAGCGGAGGACGATCCGGACGCGCCCCCGCGCCGCCGCCTCCTCGCGCTGCCCTCCCGCCGGTGGAGGAACCCCCTGCTTCTCCTCGCCGCGGCCGGCCTGCTCACCGGCGCCGTGCTCGGCAACTGGTTCGCGCTGCTGCTCGGCTGGCTGATCGCCTACGCCTCCCGCCGTCTGACCCGGGCGGAGGCGAAGTGGGCGGTGATGGGCCTGCCCGGCGCGGCCGTGGCCGCGGGCCTGGTGTGGCTGTGGGGCCGCACCGAGGGCCGCTGGGGCACCCCCGTCGCCGACGGCCACATGAGCGAGGCGATCGCCGGGACCTGGCCGTGGGTCGTCCGCGGCGCGGCGGTGGCGTCGGCCCTGTTCCTGCTGTGGCGCTCACAGAAAGAACGGTGATCCGGGGCCGCGGCACCCACCCGGCACAATGTCGCCCATGACTGCCCAGGCTCCCGCCGCGCCCACCGTCGGTTTCGATCTCGACATGACGCTGATCGACTCACGTCCCGGCATCCGCGCCTGCTATCAGGCGCTGTCGGAGCGGACCGGCACCTATGTGGACGCCGATCTCGCGGTGACCCGCCTGGGCCCGCCGCTCGTGGAGGAACTGGCGAACTGGTTCCCGGCGGACGAGGTGGCCGAGGTCGCCGACCTGTACCGCGCGATGTATCCGACGTACGCCGTGGCCGCCACCACCGCCCTGCCCGGCGCCCGCGAGGCGATAGCCGCGGTGCGGGAGGCCGGCGGACGCGCGATCGTCGTCACGGCGAAGTACGAGGCGAACGCGAAACTGCACGTCGGTCATCTCGGCCTGGACCCCGACGCGGTGATCGGCGACCTGTGGGCGGAGCGCAAGGCCGAGGCGCTGCGCGCGCACGGCGCGAGCGTGTACGTCGGCGACCACCTCGGCGACGTGCGCGGTGCCCGCACGGCCGGGGCGCTGTCGGTGGCGGTGGCGACGGGCCCGTGCGCCCCGGAGGAACTCCGCGCGGCCGGCGCGGACGTGGTCCTCGCCGATCTCACGGAATTCCCGCGGTGGCTTTCGGCCTACCTCGACGACGCGCCGGAGGCGGCCCGCGCCTGACGCCGTCCCGCCGCGACCGAGCGCAGCACGCCGGCCCCCGCGAGAAGGAACCCGACGGCCATGAGCATGCTCAATCCGAACATGTACGTCGGAAAAGGCGACGTTCCGAAGAACAACGGGGCGACCGTGACCAGTGTGGCCACAGCGCCGATGAAGAAGACGATCGCACCGGCACGGATCAGCCGATCACCCGGCGCGGCGGAATTCGGTTGGGTTTTGTCACGCACCGGACCAGGGTAGTTCCCAGCGCGAAGGAACAGCCGGGCGACGTCTTGTCACCCGCCTGAAGACCATTAGCCTTGGAACCGGCGGGTCAAGGTCGACCCGCCTGGGTTGTTATTGAGCAGCTTTCCGACGAGTACGAGGACGAGGACAGACGTGCCTACCGGCAAGGTCAAGTGGTTCAACAGCGAGAAGGGCTTCGGCTTTCTCTCCCGCGACGACGGCGGTGACGTCTTCGTTCATTCCTCGGTCCTCCCCGCCGGAGTCGAGACCCTCAAGCCCGGCCAGCGCGTGGAGTTCGGCGTGGTCGCCGGGCAGCGCGGCGACCAGGCGCTCTCCCTGACCGTGCTGGACCCGACCCCCTCGGTCGCGGCCGCGACCCGCAAGAAGCCGGACGAACTGGCCTCCATCGTCCAGGACCTGACGACCCTGCTGGAGAACGTCACCCAGACCCTGGAGCGCGGCCGCTACCCCGAGAAGACCGCCGGAAAGAAGGTCGCCGGTCTGCTGCGCGCCGTGGCCGACCAGCTCGACGTCTGAACCCCTGGCAGCGGTCAGGGAAAAGCCAGCGCATCCGGGCCGAGGGGCGGCACCAGCCCCTCGGCCGCCGCACGTGTGAGCAGCCCGCGCACGGCCGCGTAGCCGTCCTCGCCGAGGTCGGCGGTGAACTCGTTGACGTACAGCCCGATGTGCTGGTCGGCGACGGCCGGGTCCATCTCCTGGGCGTGCTCCATGACGTAGGGCCGCGACGCCTTCGGGTCGTCCCACGCCATGTGGACGGATGTGCGAATCGACTCGGCGATCAGCTTCAGCGCGTCCGCGCCGAGCGAGCGTTTGGCGATGATCGCGCCCAGCGGGATGGGCAGCCCCGTGGTGTTCTCCCAGTGCTCGCCCATGTCGGCGAGCTTGTGCAGCCCGTAGGTCTGGTACGTGAACCGCGCCTCGTGGATGACGAGCCCCGCGTCCACCTTGCCGTCCCGCACGGCCGGCATGATCTCGTGGAACGGCATGACGACGATCTCGCCCACCCCGCCCGGCACCACATCCGCGGCCCACAGCCGGAACAGCAGATACGCCGTCGACTTCTCGCTGGGCACGGCGACGGTACGGCCGGCGAGGTCCAGGCCGGCCTCCCGGCTGAGCACCAGCGGTCCGCAGCCCCGGCCCAGCGCACCCCCGCACGGCAGCAGCGCGTAGTCGCCGAGCACATACGGCAGGACGGCGTACGACACCTTCAGTACGTCCAGTTCACCGCGCTCGGCCATGCCGTTGGTGACGTCGATGTCCGCGAAGGTCACGTCCGGGGCGGGGGCGCCGGGGACGCGGCCGTGGGCGAGGGCGTCGAAGACGAAGGTGTCGTTCGGGCAGGGCGAGTAGGCGATCTGCCAAGCCGTGGGCAGGGGCTCACCGGTCATGTGGGTTCCAACTCTCCAGGACGGGCGCCAGCTTCCCGAACCCCTCGGTCAGCGCGGTGAGCGCGTCGCCGATGCGCCACGCGGCGCGGTCGCGCGGGCCGACGGGGTTGGAGACGGCGCGGATCTCCAGGACGGGCACGCCGTGCGCGGCGGCGGCCTCGGCGACGCCGAAGCCCTCCATCGCCTCGGCCAGGGCGCGGGGGTGCCGCTCGCGCAGCGCGGCGGCGCGGGCGGCGGTGCCGGTGACCGTGGACACGGTCAGCACGGGCCCCGCGGCGGCGCCGAGGGCGTCCGCGGCCTGCCGGACCAGTCCGGCGGGCGGGCGGTGGGTGACGGTGCCGAAGCCGAGGTCGGTGACGGCCAGGAAGCCGTCGGGCGTGTCGGCGCCCAGGTCGGCGGCGGTGATCTCGTCGGCGACGACGAGGGAGCCGACGGGGGCGAGCGGCGGGAAACCGCCGCCGATGCCGGCGGAGACGACCAGGTCGTACGGGGTGCCCGCGAGGGCGGCGGCGGTCAGCGCGGCGGCCGTGGACGCGGCGGCGAGCGCGGGGCCGACGCCGGCGGCGACGAGGTCGAGTTCCAGCTCGGGGGAGACGGCCCGGTGCAGCGTCACGCCGGGCAGGCGCAGCTCCTCGCTGGGGCCGGGAAACGCCCGTGCCACCGCGTCCCGCTCCACGGGGACGGCGGTGGCCACGAGCAGTCGTGCCGGGGTGGGCGAGGACGTGATCAGGCGCCCTTCTTGAGCTTGAAGGACCAGATGCCCTCGACGTCCTTCTCGCCCGCCTTGATGGAGACGAACGTGGTGTCGCCGCTGGCGCCGTACTGGGCGTTGAAGAAGACGCTGCCCGGGATGGTGCGGTAGGTCTTCTTGCTGGCGTCGGTCAGCGGCTGACCGTTCAGGAGGATCGTCCAGCTCTTGTCCGCGATCTCCGGATCGACGCCGAAGCGCACGGTCTCGTCCGGGTCGACGGTGATCGACTTGTCCGCCTTCAGGCACTTGGCGAGCTCGGAGGTCTTGATCGCCTCGCCGTCGTTGTAGCAGGTCGCCTCGGAGTTGACCGAGCTGCTGCCGACGGTGATCGTCGACATCGGCGTCGGCTTGTCGCAGGCCGACAGGACGAGCAGTCCGGCGGAAACGGCGCCGGCGGCGGCGACGGCGCGGCGGCGTCGCACGACGGATTGCAGGATGGTCATGGCCGAAGGCTATCCGGAGGGTGGGGTGCCCCGACCATGCGGGGGGCGGCGTGGCCGCTTCGTTACGCCAGGCGGTGCCTGAAGCAGGCTGTCCGGGGCGGGTGCGCCGGGCGGTATGTCCGCGTCCGCGTCACATCGCCCGCGTCGGCTCAGGCCACTCACGTCGGCTCACGCCACCCGCGTCCGTGTCGCGCTCCCTTGGCGTGCCGACCGCAGCAGCCCGCGCAGCGTGGCCAGCCAGCCCGCCGCCACGATCGCCGCGGCCACGCACAGGCCCGCCGTGCCGTTCAGCGGCATCACGATGCCGATCGCGCCACCGAAGACCCACGCCATCTGCAGCAGTGTCTCGGAGCGGGCGAAGGCCGAGGTGCGGACCAGTTCCGGCACGTCCCGCTGGATCAGCGCGTCCAGCGCCAGTTTCGCCAGCGCCTGCGCGAACCCGGCGACGGCGGCCAGGCACGCCACGAGGACCGCGCCGAAGAAGATCGCCGCCGTGACCGCCGCGGCGAGCACCACCGCCAGCACGCTGACGATGATGATCTCCGGCGGCTTGGCCCTGAGCCAGGCGCCCACGGCCGTCCCGAGCGCGTTGCCGACGCCCGCCGCGACGGCCACCAGGCCCAGTGAGGCCGCCGCGCTCTGCCCGGTCATCGGGTGCTCGCGCAGCAGAAACGCCAGGAAGAAGATCAGGAAGCCGGTCAGGCAGCGCACGGCGGCGTTCGCGCCGAGCGCGTGGGTGACGGCCGGGCCCACGGTGCGCAGCCCCGGGCGTTTCGCGGCCTTGCGGTGCGGGCCGTGCAGATGCTGTTCGTCCGCCGCCAGCAGCGCCGTGTCCTCGCCCTTGGCGGAGTCCACTTTCGGCGGCAGGGAGAACGACAGGAACGTCCCCGCGATGAAGATCACGAACGCGCCGAACAGCGGCCAGCGGGCACCGAGGGCGTGCAGCGCACCCCCGATGGGCGCGGCGACGCCCGTGGCGAGCAGACCGCCGAGCGTGACCCGTGAGTTCGCCTTGACCAGCGACAGCTTCGGCGGCAGCAGCCGTGGCACCACCGCGCTTCTGACCACGCCGTACGCCTTCGACGCGACCAGCACGCCGAGCGCCGCCGGATACAGCTCCAGGCTCCCGGTGACCACCGCCCCGCTCAGCACCAGCGCCAGCATCGCCCGCGCCAGCATCGCCCCCGCCATCGCGGCCCGCCGGCCGTGCGGCAGCTTGTCCAGCAGCGGGCCGATCACGGGGGCCAGCACCGTGAACGGCGCCATGGTGATCGCCAGGTACAGCGCGACCCGGCCGCGCGCCTCGTCGGTCGGCACCGAGAAGAACACCGTGGAGGCCAGCGCCACGGTGATCATCACGTCCCCGGCGCCGTTCACGGCGTGCAGCTCGATCAGTTTGCCGAGGCCCGACTCGCCGGCGCCCTGCGCGTGTGTGGCCTTGCGGATGCCGCGGGCGGCTCCGGTCACCGGGAAGTGCAGGGCACGCCCGACCGCGCGGACGGACCCTCCGAACCGGCCCGAACCGCTCACTTGGGACGTCCTCGCGGCTGCCACGTCGTCATAGTGCCCCGAGTACGGGGTGGATAGTGCCGTTACCGCACGTATGGGCCTTAAGTTTCCGGCCGGGCAGCGGGGCGGGCCGCGCGGAAACAAATCGCCGCGAAGCGGGGAAAGAAAACGACCGGTGTAGGCCGAGCGCCGACGAACAGGCAGAATGGTCCGGAGGAGGTGCGCCCGAGCGTGAGCGCGCGCAGACGTCGAAGCGGTCCGGTTGTCCGCTCCGTCCGCGCCGTCGCCTCAAGGCGCCCGCACCCGGACACGGCGTACTGGAGAGAAGCGATACCTGTGAGCGCAGCGACAACGCGAAGCCGCACCCCTGACCGCCTGTGCGCCGAGGCCGTCGACCTCGCCCGTGGTGCCGCCGAGGAGGCCGCCGCACCCGGCGTCGTCGGGGAACACGCGGGGGTCGTCTCCGAGGGCGACCGCGTTGTCACGCACTTCTTCGAATGCCGGGAGCTGGGCTACCGCGGCTGGCGGTGGGCCGTGACGGTGGCCCGCGCCTCGCGCGCCAAGATCGTCACGCTCGACGAGGTCGTGCTGCTGCCCGGCCCGGACGCCGTGCTGGCCCCGGAGTGGGTGCCGTGGAGCGAGCGGCTGCGCCCGGGGGACATGGGCCCGGGCGACCTGCTGCCCACGGACGCCGAGGATCTGCGCCTGGAGCCCGGCTACTCCGGCGAGGACACGCCGCCGCCGAACTCCGCCGTCTCCGAGGAGATGGCCGACCTGGTCGAGGCCGAGGACGCCGAGGTCACCGAGGGACCGTCGCGCAACCTGCCCGCCGCGCCCTCGCGCGGTTCGGTCGCCGCGGTCGCCGAGGAACTGGGCATGCGCCGCGCCCGGGTGCTGTCCCGGTACGGCCTGCACACCGCCGCCGACCGCTGGGAGGAGGCGTACGGCGCGAAGACCCCGATGGCGCAGGCCGCCCCCGCCGCCTGCGTGAGCTGCGGTTTCCTGATGCCGCTCGGCGGCTCGCTGGGCCAGGCGTTCGGCGTGTGCGCCAACGAGTTCGCCCCGGCCGACGGCCGCGTGGTCTCCCTGGCGTACGGCTGCGGCGGCCACTCCGAGGCCGCGGTCATGCCGAAGACCCCACGCCCGGCTCCGCCGGTGATCGACGAGACGCGGGTCGACCCGTTCCCCCTGCGCCCCGCCCCCGACTCGGGCTCGGTGCCCCCGGTGACGGACGAGGAAGCGGCGGAACTGGGCCACTCCTAGCCCCGCCCCTGAACGCCTCACCGACGACGGCTGGCACCCGCGTACGGCGGGAAGGGGACGGGGTGGGGGGTGCCCGCCCGCAGCGGCCGGCACCGAGACACGGCACCGGCGTCGGAAACGGCTGGCCGGACCGAGGACGGACACCCCCCACCCCGGCCCCGACCCACAACGCACCGCAGGCGCGACAGCAACCGACCACCGGACAGCAACGGGCCGCCGCAGGCACAAAAAGGGGCGCGGGGAACTGCGCGACCAGCCACAACGAAACCCGCACAGGCGCCGCAGGCACCCGCACAAGAACCACAAGCCGCCGCAGGCAACTCGCGGTACTTTCAGTCGTCGCCGATGAGGAGAGTGAACGTGAGCAAGTTCGTGCGGCCGGCTGCCGAAGGCGCTGACCCCTTCGGTACGGCGAGGCTCCGGCGGGGCGTGCTCGACGCCTGGGTCACCAGCCCCGCCCGGTTCCGGGAGGACGCCAACGCCGAGGAGGACCTGGTTCTCGGCGGCTACCGGGACCGGCTCGTCGTCGAGCTCGCCCAGAACGCCGCCGACGCCGCGGCCCGCGCCGGCGTGCCCGGCCGGCTGCGGCTCACGCTGCGCGACGGCGTCCTCGCCGCCGCCAACACCGGCGCCCCGCTGGACGCCGCGGGCGTGGAGTCGCTGGCCACCCTGCGCGCCTCCGCCAAACGCGACACGCCGTCCGTCGGCCGCTTCGGTGTCGGGTTCGCCTCCGTCCTGTCTGTCACCGACGAGCCCGCTGTCGTCGGCCGGCACGGCGGTGTGCGCTGGTCCCTCGCCGAGGCCCGGCACCTCGCCGAGGAGACCGCCCGGCACAGCCCCGGCCTGGGCGACGAGATCCGCCGCCGCGACGGCCACGTGCCGCTGCTGCGCCTGCCGTTCGCCGCAGAGGGCACCGCCCCGGGCGGCTACGACACGGTCGTCATCCTCCCGCTGCGCGACACGGCCGCCGCCGACCTCGCCGAACGGCTCCTGAACGCCGTCGACGACGCCCTGCTGCTCGCCCTGCCCGGCCTGGAGGAGGTCGTCGTCGAGACCGGCGACACCACCCGCACCCTGCGCCGCAGCACCGAGGGCGCCCTCACCGTCGTCGACGACTCGCGCGAGGGCACCACCCGCTGGCGCACCGCCTCCGCGCACGGGGCGACCGCGCCGGAACTGCTCGGCGACCGGCCCGTGGAGGAACGGCTGCGGCCGCACTGGTCGCTCACCTGGGCCGTACCCGTGGACGGCGACGGGCGACCCGTGCGCCCCCGCACCAGCCCCGTCGTGCACGCGCCCACCCCCAGCGACGAGGCGCTCGGCGTGCCCGCGCTGCTCATCGCGTCCTTCCCGCTGGACACCACCCGCCGGCATGCCGCGCCCGGCGCGCTCACCGACTTCCTGATCCAGCAGGCCGCCGACGCCTACGCCGCACTGCTCGCCGACTGGCGGCCGGTGACGGACGGGATCATCGACCTCGTGCCCGGGCCGCTCGGCAAGGGCGAGCTGGACGGCGCGCTGCGCCAGGCGATCCTGGACCGGCTGCCGCGCACCGCGTTCCTGCCGCCCGCCGCCCGTCCGAGGGGCGAGGAGGACGGCGACGACCTGCCCGAGGCGCTGCGCCCGCGTGACGCCGAGGTGGTCGAGGGCGCGGGCGCCGACACCGTCCGTGTGCTCGCCGAGGTGCTGCCGACCCTGCTGCCCGCCGGCCTGGAGCGCCGCGTCGAGCTGCGCACCCTGGGAGTCGCGCGGCTGCCGCTGACCGACGCGATCGACCGGCTGGCCGGGCTGGAGAAGGACCCCGGCTGGTGGCACGAGCTGTACGAGTCGCTGGCGGGCGTGGACCCCGACCGGCTCACCGGCCTGCCGGTGCCGCTTGCCGAAGGCCGTACCACGATCGGCCCCCGGCAGGTGCTGCTGCCCACCCCCGACGCCCCCCGCATCGACCCGGAGGTCCTGGCCCGGCTCGGGCTGAAGGTCGCCCACGAGGACGCCGCGCACCCGCTGCTGGAGAAGCTCGGCGCGCTGCCCGCCGGCCCGCGGGCCGTGCTGAGGACCCCGCAGGTGCGGGCCGCGGTCGCCGCCTCCCTCGACGACGACGGCGGGTCCTGGGACGAGGACGGCCTGGACGCCGAGGAGCTGGCCGACACCGTCCTCGCCCTGGTGCGGGACGCCGGTCTGGAGCCCGGTGAGGAGCCGTGGCTGGGTGCGCTCGCCCTGCCCGACGAGGACGGCGAACTCGCCCCCGCCGGTGAACTGGTCTTCCCCGGCAGCGCCTTCCACCAGGTCATGCGGGAGGGTGAACTGGCGACCGTGGACGCCGACCTGGCCGCCAGGTGGGGCGAGCAGCCCCTCGCCGCCTGCGGGGTGCTGGCCGCGTTCGCCCTGGTCCGCGCCACCGACGTGGTCCTCGACCCCGACGAACTCGAGCCCCGCGAGGGCGAGTACGCCGAACCCGACGACCCGGGCCTGCTGGACGCCGTCGACGTGTGGTGCGAGGACGCCCTCGACCGCTTCCCCGACACGCCCGTCCCGCCGGTCGCCACCGAGATCGTCGCCGTGCGCGACCTGGACCTGGTCGACGACGACGCCTGGCCGCAGGCGCTCGCGATGCTGGCCCGGCCGCCGCTGCGGGACGCCCTCGTGCAGCCGGTGCGGATCCTGCTGCCCGACGGCACCCACGAGGTCGTACGGCCGTACACCGCGTGGTGGCTGCGCGGGCACCCCGTGCTCGACGGCCGCCGCCCCGCCGGTCTGCTCGCTGCGGGCGGCGACCCGCTGCTGCGCGGCCTGTACGACGAGGCCGACGCGACCGGCTTCGACGACGAGCAGGTGCTGCGCGCGCTGGGCGTGCGCACCTCGGTGGCGGCCCTGCTGGACGAGCCGGGCGGCGCCGCGGAACTCCTCGACCGCCTCGCCGACCCCGACCGCCAGGTCACCGCGGCCCAACTGCACGGCCTGTACGGGGCGTTGGCCGAGCTGGACCCCGACCGGGTCACGCTGCCGGACGAGCTGCGCGCGGTGGTCGACGGCGAGGTGCGGGTCGTGGACGCCGCCGACGCGGTGGTCGTCGACTCGCCCGACCTGCTGCCGTTCACCGAGGGTGTGCCGCTGCTGCCGGTGCGGCCCACCCGGGCGGCGGATCTGGCGGAGCTGTTCCAGGTGCGGCGGCTGAGCGAGTCCGTCACCGGCGAGGTCACGTCCGAGGGCACCGAGCACGACGTACCGGAGCCCGTGCGGGTGCTGCTCGGTCCGCGCACCCCCGAGGCGTACGTCGAGCACGACGAACTCGTCGTCGACGGGGTGGAGATCGACTGGCGTCTGACCGACGACCGCGTCCTGCACGCGGCCACCCTGGAGGGCGTGGCCGCGGGCCTGGCCTGGGCCGCGGGCCAGTGGCCCCGCCGCTTCGAGGTGGCGGCCCTGCTGGAGGACCCGTCCAGGACGGCGGAACTGGCAAGGGACCGCTGGTTCGACTGACGCGGGGGACGGGACGGCTCCCTAGGTGGGGAAGCGCCGTCCCACCCACCGCCAGGCCAGTTCCAGCACCGCCGACCCCACCACCGCGATGCCGACCGCCGTCCACGGCATCTGCATGCCCACCAGCTTCAGCGCGAAGAAGCGCTGGAGCGACGGCACGACGAGCACCACCATGAACGCCGCGCCCATCGCGGCGACCAGCGCCACCCGCCACCAGGTGTACGGGCGGGCGATGATCGCGAGCACCCACATCGAGATCAGGAACAGCGTCAGCGTCGCCGCGCTGGTCTCGGCGTTCAGTGAGCCGGGGCCCGTGTAGTGGTGCCGGGCCAGCAGATACGTCACGAAGGTCGCCGCCCCCGCCACCACCCCGCCGGGGACCGCGTACCGCATCACGCGGCGCACGAAGTGCGGGCGGGCCCGCTCCTTGTTGGGCGCGAGCGCGAGGAAGAAGGCGGGCACGCCGATGGTGAGCGTGGACAGCAGGGTCAGGTGGCGCGGCAGGAACGGGTACTCCACCTGCCAGCACACCACGAGGACCGCCAGCAGCACCGAGTACACCGTCTTCACCAGGAACAGCGTCGCCACCCGGGTGATGTTGCCGATGACCCGCCGGCCCTCCGCGACCACCGACGGCAGCGTGGCGAAGCTGTTGTTCAGCAGCACGATCTGCGCGACCGCGCGGGTGGCCTCCGAGCCGGAACCCATGGAGACCCCGATGTCGGCGTCCTTGAGCGCGAGGACGTCGTTCACGCCGTCGCCGGTCATCGCGACGGTGTGCCCGCGGGACTGCAGGGCCCCGACCATGTCCCGCTTCTGCTGCGGGGTGACCCGGCCGAACACCGTGCCCTCGTCCAGCTCCCTGGCCATCTCCTCCCGCCCGGCGGGCAGCCGCCGCGCGTCCACCGCGCTGCCCTTCAGCCCCAGCTTGGCGGCGACGGCGCCGACGGAGACCGCGTTGTCGCCGGAGATCACCTTGGCGCGCACGTCCTGCTCGGTGAAGTAGTGCAGGGTGTCGGCGGCATCGGGCCGCAGCCGCTGTTCCAGGACGACCAGCGCGGCGGGGTGGGCGCCCCGCCCCACGCGGGCGTCGTCGAGGTCGCGCGCGGCGCGGGCGAGCAGCAGCACGCGCAGCCCGTCCTCGTTGAGCCGCCCGGTCTCGGCGAGCGCCGGGTCGTCGTCGGCGAGCAGTACGTCCGGCGCGCCCAGCAGCCAGGTGCTGGTCTCGCCGCCGTCCTCGCTGAAGGTGGCGCCGCTGTACTTGCGGGCGGAGGAGAAGGGCAGCGACTCGGTGCAGCGCCACTCCTCGGTGTCCGGGTAGGCGTCGATGATCGCCTTCAGGCTGTCGTTGGGCCGCGGGTCGGACTCGCCGAGCGCGCCGAGCACCTGGCGGACGTAGGCCTCGTCGTAGCCGTTCAGCAGGCGCAGGCCGGTGACGTCCATGCCGCCCTCGGTGAGGGTGCCGGTCTTGTCCAGGCAGACGGTGTCGACGCGGGCGAGGCCCTCGATCGCGGGCAGCTCCTGCACCAGGCACTGCTTGCGGCCGAGCCGGATCACCCCGATCGCGAAGGCGACGGAGGTCAGCAGCACTAGGCCCTCGGGGACCATGGGGATGATCCCGCCGACCGTGCGCGCGACGGAGTCCTTGATGCCGTGCTGTTTGACCACGAGCTGGCTGATCACCAGGCCGATCGCGGTCGGCACCATCATCCAGGTGACGTACTTGAGGATCGTGGAGATGCCGGTGCGCAGCTCGGAGTGGACGAGCGTGAACCGGGACGCCTCCTCGGCGAGCTGCGCGGCGTAGGCCTCACGGCCGACGCGGGCGGCCTGGAAGGCGCCGCCGCCCGCGACGACGAAGCTGCCGGACATCACCGCGTCGCCGGGGTGTTTGACCACCGGGTCGGCCTCGCCGGTGAGCAGGGACTCGTCGATCTCCAGGCCGTCGGCCTCCACGCACACCCCGTCGACCACGACCTTGTCGCCGGGGCCGATCTCCAGCAGGTCGTCGAGCACGATCTCGGAGGTGCTGATCGCGACGGCCGTGCCGTCGCGCCGCACGGTGGGCCTCACCTCGCCGATCACGGCGAGCGAGTCGAGGGTCTTCTTCGCCCGCCACTCCTGGACGATGCCGATGCCGGTGTTGGCGAGGATCACGAAGCCGAACAGGCTGTCCTGGATGGGCGCGACGGCCAGCATGATCAGCCACAGCACGCCGATGATCGCGTTGAACCGGGTGAAGACGTTCGCGCGGACGATCTCGGCGAGCGAGCGGCTGGAGCGCACCGGCACGTCGTTGACCTGACCGCGCGCCGTCCGCTCGGCGACCTGGGCGCCGGTCAGCCCGGTCGGCGGGACGGACGGCACCGGCACGGGGTGCGCAGGGTCGAGTCCGGCGCCCGCGTCGATGTGCGTCATGCATTCGACGGTACGTGGGGACGCGGGCGTTCACCCCTCGGGTGCCCCCGGCGAGCTCACTCCTGGAGCGTGCCCTCCTCGGCCGCTGCGGCCGCCCGCTTGAGCGCCGCGTCGCGCTTGCGGACGTACCAGATGCCGATCAGGCCGAGGCCGCCGCCGGCCAGGCAGGTCCACACCCACCACGTGTGCCCGTGGTCGTCGAACCAGCCGTAGAAGGGCAGCTGGGCCAGGAAGAGGACGAACCACAGGATCGTGCCGCCGGTGATGGTTGCCACGACCGGGCCCTCGAGGGGTTCCGGCGCCTCGTGCTGCGGGGTCCACTTCGCCATGACGCACAGCTTACGAGTTCCACCGTTCTACGCGCGGAGATGGCAATCATGGAACTCATATGTTCATACTGAAACCGTTTGTCTGTGTCCCTTTCTAGTCGTAGGAACCCACAAATGTCCACCTCGGCACCTGCCAAGGTCCCCGCGCCCGAGCAGCCGGGCAAGGCGCCCGCCTACGGCGCCCTCGACCGCTACTTCAAGATCTCGGAGCGTGGCAGCACCCTGGCGCGCGAGGTCCGTGGTGGTCTGGCCACCTTCTTCGCGATGGCCTACATCATCGTGCTGAACCCCATCATTCTGGGCAGCGCGAAGGACATGTACGGCCACCAGCTGGACAACGGCCAGCTGGTCACCGCCACCGCGCTCACCGCCGCCTTCACCACGCTGCTGATGGGTGTCATCGGCAACGTGCCGATCGCGCTCGCCGCCGGTCTCGGGGTGAACTCCGTCGTCGCCCTCCAGCTCGCCCCGCGCATGTCCTGGCCGGACGCGATGGGCATGGTCGTCCTCGCCGGCTTCGTGGTGATGCTGCTGGTCGCCACCGGGCTGCGCGAACGCGTGATGACGGCCGTCCCGTACGGCCTGCGCAAGGCGATCTCGATCGGTATCGGCCTGTTCATCATGCTGATCGGCCTGGTCGACTCCGGTTTCGTCTCCCGCATCCCGGACGTCGCCCACACCACCGTCCCGCTCCAGCTGGGCGCCACCGGTCACCTCAACGGCTGGCCGGTCCTCGTCTTCATCCTCGGCGTGCTGCTCACGCTGGCGCTGATCGTGCGCAAGACGCCCGGCGCGATCCTGGTCTCGATCGTCGTCATGACGATCATCGCGATGATCATCGAGGCCGTCGCCAAGGTGCCGAGCTGGGGTCTGACCACCCCGAAGTGGCCCGGCAATCCGGTCGAGATGCCCGACTTCGGGCTGGTCGGCAAGGTCAGCCTGTTCGGCGGGTTCGACAAGGTCGGCGTGCTGACCGGCGTGCTGTTCGTCTTCACGGTCCTGCTGTCGTGCTTCTTCGACGCGATGGGCACGATCATGGGCGTCTCCGACGAGGCCAAGCTGACCGACGCCAAGGGCCAGATGCCCGGCATCAACAAGGTCCTCTTCGTCGACGGCATCGCCGTCGCCGCGGGCGGCGCCAGCTCGTCGTCGGCCACCACCTGCTTCGTGGAGTCCACGGCCGGTGTCGGCGAGGGCGCGCGCACCGGCCTCGCGAACGTCGTCACCGGCGGTCTGTTCGCCATCGCCCTGTTCCTGACGCCGATCGCCACGATGGTGCCGTCCCAGGCGGCCACCCCGGCGCTGGTCGCCGTCGGCTTCCTGATCCTGGCCGGCTCGATCAAGGAGATCGACTGGGCCGACTACACGATCGCGATCCCGGCCTTCGTGACGATGCTGATCATGCCGTTCACGTACTCGATCACCAACGGCATCGGCATGGGCTTCATCACCTTCACGGCCCTGCGGCTGGCGGCCGGCCGCGCCAAGGATGTGCCGGTGGCGATGTACGTCGTCTCGGCGGTCTTCGCCTTCTACTACCTGATGCCGGCCCTGGGTCTGACGTGAGCCGTCTCGATGGCCCTCACGTGAGCCCGTAGAACTTCTCCGTCTCCTCGACGGCGGCCTGGAACCGCTCGTCGAAGTCATCGCGAATGAGCGTCCGGACGACATAGTCCTGGACGCTCATTCCTCTTTTCGCCGCATGGTGCCGGAGCCTTTCGAGCAGCTCCCCGTCTATCCGCAGGCTGAGCACGCTGGTCCCCATGCACACGAGGGTTGCCTCAGCATTCCGGCCGGTGCGTCTCGTTCCGCTCCCGGATCACCCATATGAGTGATCCCCGCGCATCAGTGACCGGAGTCACGGGCATACCTCGGCGCGTCCGGCAGTTGTTAGCCAGAGTAATGAGTTACGCTAAGGACATGCCGGACCTCACCCATGGCGACAACGCGGCCGCCGTGAACTCCCTCCGTTCCGCCGTGATGCGGTTGTCCCGTCGCCTCAAGCACCAGCGGGTCGACGAGTCACTGAGCCCCACCGAGATGTCGGTGCTGGGCACCCTCTCCCTGTGCGGGAGCGCCACACCCGGCGAGCTGGCCCGCAAGGAGCACGTCCAGCCGCCGTCGATGACCCGCATCGTCGCGCTGCTGGAGGCCAAGGGCCTGGTCCGGCTGGAGCCGCACCCCGAGGACCGGCGCCAGAAGGTCGTCACCAAGACCGAGCAGGCCGAGGTGATGCTCGCCGAGAGCCGCGCCAAGCGCAACGCCTTCCTGGCCGCCCTGGTCGACAACCTCGACGAGGACGAGTGGGCCACGCTGCGCGCGGCCGCCCCCGTGCTGGAGAAGCTCGCGCATCTGTAAGCAGTCGGAACAAGGAGGCGAACGCTTTTGAGTACGGGACCCGGAACACCTTCCGCCCCCGGACCAAAGACCACCCACAACCCCCGCCGCTCCTCCTCGATGTTCAGTTCGCTGAAGATCAGGAACTACCGCCTCTTCTTCCTGGGCCAGGTCGTCTCCAACACCGGCACCTGGATGCAGCGCATCGCGCAGGACTGGCTGGTGCTCAGCCTCACCGGCTCCGCCACCGCCGTCGGCGTGACCACCGCGCTGCAGTTCCTGCCGATGCTGCTCTTCGGCCTCTACGGCGGTGTCCTCGTCGACCGGCTGCCCAAGCGCCGCACGCTGCTGTTCACGCAGGCCGCGATGGGCGTCACCGGCCTCGTGCTGGCCGCCCTCACACTCACCGGGCAGGTCCAGGTCTGGCACGTCTACGTCGCCGCGTTCCTGGTCGGCCTCGCCACGGTCGTCGACAACCCGGCCCGCCAGTCCTTCGTCTCCGAGATGGTCGGCCCCGCCCAGCTGCAGAACGCGGTCAGCCTGAACTCGGCGAACTTCCAGTCCGCCCGTCTGGTCGGCCCCGCCGTCGCCGGCCTGATGATCACCGGCGTGGGCACCGGCTACGCCTTCCTCTTCAACGGCCTGTCCTTCGCCTTCACCATCGGCTCACTGCTGCTGATGCGCGCCCGTGAACTGCACGTCGTCGAGCGCGCGCCGCGCGGCAAGGGCCAGCTGCGGGAGGGCCTGCGCTATGTGGCCGGGCGACCCGAGCTGATCTGGACGATCGCGCTGGTCGGCTTCATCGGCACCTTCGGCTTCAACTTCCCGGTGTACCTGTCGGCCTTCGCCGACGACGTCTTCCATGCCGGTGCCGGCTCCTACAGCCTGTTCAACACCGTCATGGCGGTCGGCTCCCTCGCCGGCGCCCTGCTCGCGGCCCGCCGCGGCACGTCCCGGATGCGGGTGCTCATCGGGGCGGCGCTGATGTTCGGCGTGCTGGAGATGGTGGCCGCGGCGGCGCCGTCGCTGTGGCTGTTCGCGCTGCTGATGGCCCCCATCGGCATGTTCGGCATGACGGTCAACGTCACCGCCAACACCAGCGTCCAGATGACCACCGACCCGGCCATGCGAGGCCGCGTCATGGCCCTGTACATGATGGTGTTCATGGGCGGCACGCCCATCGGCGCGCCCATCGCCGGCTGGATCACCGACACCTACGGCGTCCGGGCCGGCCTCGCGGCCGGCGGCGCGATCTCCGCGGTCGCGGCCGCCGGCATCGCCCTCGCCCTGGCCCGGGCGGGCGGGCTGCGCCTGTCGGTCGGCTGGAAGAGCGGCCACCCCGAGGTCCGCTTCGTGCCGCGCGAGCGCAGGGAGGACCTGGCGCCGGCAGCGTGATGCCACGCCGCCCCGGCCCGTGATGCCACGGGCCCGGGCCGGGAGCGGCCGACGCCGGTGACCGGGCCTAGACCCGGCGGGCCAGCACCAGCCCCGGCCAGTCGTTCTCGCCCACGGTGTACGCCTCGGCCGGGGTGAATCCGTTGGCCTCGTAGTAGGCCACGAGCCTGCGGTCGCCGCCCGCGTAGCAGTCCACCCGGAGCAGCCCGACGCCCGCCTGCCGGGTCACCTCGGCGGCGTGCGCGAGCAGGACGCTGCCCACGCCGTGCCCCTTGAAGCGGCGGTCGGAGGCGAGCCAGTGGATGTACCGCTCCGGCTCACCGGGCGGCGGCAGGTGGGACAGGTACGCGCCGGGCGCGTCGGTGAGGATGAGGGTGGCGGCCGGCACACCGTCGGCCTCGGCGATGAAGGTGCTGCCCCCGGCCATGTACCGGGCGACCGACTCCACCGTCCCGGGATTCTGCGAAAGGGGCTTGGTCCCCCACTGGCCGGTGCGTCCCTGGGAGGCCAGCCACTCCACACTGCTGTCGAGCATGCCGAGTATCACGGGCAGGTCGCGGGGGGTGCCTTCTCGGACGGTGATCTCCATCCGGCCATGATGCCGGGCGAGGGACGCCCGCCGCCGGGAAAATCGGTGCCATGAGACTCTTCGCCGCCGTCCTGCCGCCCGACGACGTCACCCGCGAACTCGCCGCCGAAGTCGACGCGTTGAAGCGGCTGCCCGGCGCGGACGGGCTGCGCTGGACCGGCCGCCCCGGCTGGCACTTCACGCTCGCCTTCTACGGCGAGGTCGGCGACGACGTCGTACCGGAGCTGTCGGAGCGGCTGGCGCGCGCGGCCCACCGCACCGCCCCCTTCGAGATCGCCCTGCGCGGCGGCGGGCAGTTCGGGCACGGCCGCGCCCTGTGGACCGGCGCGGACGGCGACGTGGACACCCTGCGGCTGCTGGCCGAGCGCGCCGAGGCGGCCGGCCGCAAGGCGGGCGTGGCGATGGGCGAGCACCGTCGGTACAAAGCGCACCTGACCGTGGCCAGGAGCAGGGCGGGCGCGGACGTACGGCCGTGTCTGGCGGCCCTGGACTCCTTCGCCTCCCCGCGCTGGACGGTCGGCGAGCTGGTGCTCATGCGGAGCAACCTGCCGCGCTCGGGCGTCCCGGGCGAGCAGCCCCGCTACGAGGCGGTCGAACGATGGTCACTCGGCGTGTCCGGCTAGGCTCGACGCCGTGGACCCGAAGACCCGAAACCGGATCATGGCCGGTGTGCTCGTGCTGATGTTCGTGGTGGTGATCGTGGCGGCGGTGGCCGGGAAGTAGCCGACCACCGCCCCGCACGCCTGCCGTAGGTCCGCTCGGGCCTGCTACCAGGCGAACGCCTCCGGCGACGGACCCGGACCCGGGAAGATCTCGTCCAGCCCGGTCAGCAGCTCCTCGCTCGGCTCCAGCCCGGTCGCCCTGATCGCCGACTCGAGCTGCTGCGCGGTGCGCGGACCGACGATCGGGCCGGTGACGCCCGGCCGGGTCAGCAGCCAGGCCAGCGCGACCTCGCCCGGCTCCAGGCCGTGCTTGTCGACCAGGTCCTCGTACGCCTGGATCTGCGCCCGGGAGGACGGGTCCTTGAGGGTGTCCGCCGCGCGCCCGGAGGCCCGGCGTCCGCCCTCGACCTCCTTCTTGATCACACCGCCCAGCAGCCCGCCGTGCAGCGGCGACCACGGGATGACGCCGAGACCGTAGTCCTGCGCGGCCGGGATGACCTCCATCTCGGCGCGGCGCTCGGCGAGGTTGTACAGGCACTGCTCGCTGACCAGGCCGATCGTCCCGCCACGCCGGGCGGCGATCTCGTTGGCCTGGGCGATCTTGTACCCGGGGAAGTTGGAGGAGCCGACGTAGAGGATCTTGCCCTGCTGGATCAGGACGTCGATCGCCTGCCAGACCTCCTCGAACGGGGTGGCCCGGTCGATGTGGTGGAACTGGTAGACGTCGATGTGGTCCGTCTGCAGCCGCTTCAGGCTCGCGTCGACGGCCCGCCGGATGTTCACCGCGGAGAGCTTGTCGTGGTTCGGCCAGGGCGCGGCGCCGTCGGCGGCCATGTTGCCGTACACCTTGGTGGCGAGGACGACCTTGTCGCGCCGCCCCTCACCCTTGGCGAACCAGTTGCCGATGATGCTTTCGGTCCGGCCCTTGTTCTCGCCCCAGCCGTAGACGTTGGCGGTGTCGAAGAAGTTGATCCCCGCGTCGAGCGCCGCGTCCATGATGGCGTGGCTGTCGGGTTCGTCGGTCTGGGGGCCGAAGTTCATCGTGCCGAGAACGAGTCGGCTGACCTTGAGTCCGGTGCGTCCGAGCTGCGTGTACTTCATGACTACTCAGCCAACGGCTTGAAGTGCGCTCGAAGCAAGGGGCTGCCGAGGAAGGTCGTCCAGGTGGCGGGGGAGAGGGCGAGGTGGGGGGTGGCGGGGGTCTTGGAGTCGCGGAGGTGGATGGTGGTGGGGGCGATGGCGACCTCTACGCACTCTCCCTCGCCGTCGCTGTAGCTGCTCTTGCGCCAGTGGAGGTCCGTGCTCATAGCTCCCGTGCCACCTCTTCGATCAGCTTCGCGGACTCCTCGGGGGTGAGAGCCTGCGCTCGCAGAATGCCATATTTGCCGAACAGGTCAGCGACGTCGGGCTGTTCGCGTACGAAGTAGCCGCCGCGATGGCCTTCGACGTAGGCGAGCCGGTGCCGGTCGGCGGTCTCCAGCAGGCTCATGCGTCCGGCGAGCCCCGCGTGATCTTCCCGGTCGTGCGGCATCACCTGGATCTCGACGTGCCGAAGCCCGCCGATCTCGAGGATGTGGTGCAACTGCTCCTTGAGCGTCTTCGCGCCGCCCAACGGGCGCGTCAGAACGCTCTCTTCGACGATGTAGCTGATCTGCGGCGCGGGCTTCCGTGTGAAGAGCTGCCGGCGTTCCTGTCGGGACGTGACGCGCTTCTCGATCTCCTCGTCGTCCAGGATGGGACACCGATTGGCGCGGAAGACCGCCCGCGAGTAGGCCTCGGTCTGGAGTGAGCCCGGCACCAGATGGGTCTGGTACACGTGCAGCGCGGCGGCCTTCCTCTCCTCCGCGAGGTAGTCCTCGGTCCAAGGAGGCAGCCTGCTGAACTCCTTCTCGGCCAGGACCAGCAGTGCACCCTGTGCACCCACCACCCCGTCCGCGATCTCGACGAAGCTGCCCCTCGGGTAGCGCTCGCCCCGCTCCACCATGGCCACCTGGGACTTGGAATAGCCGACGTGCTTGCCCAGGCCCTCCTGCGTCAGCCCGGCCCGCTCTCGATAGAACCGCAGCAGCGCGCCGAACGTAGCCGACCCCCGTTCACCGGGGTACACAACCGCCTCCCCAAGTACACAGCCCCGCACGGGCGTTACGAACCTCTGGTCACAGTATGTGACGACCCGCAACCCTGTGCTGCATGAACGAGAGAATCGACGCCCCCTGGATCCCGGCCTGGATCCCCGCCTCCGGTCACGCCCTCCGCCACGCGGGCGTGCACTTCGACGCCGTACGGATCCGAGGTGACCAGGGCGAGCGTGTCGCAACGGAGTTGATGGTGTGCGCGGAGTTCGACGCGGGCCCGGTCATCCGCGAGGTCTCCGGCGACCGGAACCTGTACTTCCTGTTGCCCCCGCACACCGCGTCGGAGTTCCGCTGGCCGCCCGGCGTAAGGGCGTTGACCCGCCGTCACGGAACGCTGGCCTACGTGGGTGTACCGGCGCTGACCGGCATGACGTGGCCGTTGTCATGGCGCTCGGCACCCTCGCAGAAGGCGCCGTTCGTGGCGGGGGAGCTGCTGCGGGAGGTGGTGGAGGGTGTCGTCAGTCGTGGGGGAAGTCGGCGGTGCTCAGAGTGAAGTCGACGAGATCGACGTCGTACCCGAAATCGACCGTCGTCTCCATCGCGTAGTCGTCGCCGTCCGGCTTCGTGTAGACGTGGCAGCGCCGCTGGTAGGGGTCGGCGACCAAATAGACGGGGACGTGAGCCTTGGCGTAGGCAGCCTTCTTGGGTCCGTAGTCATTGGCCGCGGTGCCTTGGGAGATGACTTCGGCGACGAACTCGACGTCCTGATGACGCCACGCGCCCTTGGCGCTCTTCTCGGCGCCCTCGCGCATCTTTGCCACGTCCGGGGCGTAGCCGTTCAGAAGGCCCGGGAAATCGATGCGGACGTCCGACAGGACGTTCACGTCCATCCCGAAGGTGTCCTCAAGAGCCCGGACGATCCGGCGGATGGTCTGCCAGTGCACGTCCCGCCGCGGCACCATGGAGATGGTCCCCTCGACGATTTCGACCTTGTATCCCTCGGGGACGGGCATGTTCTCGAGCCGGTCAAACAACTCGTCGAGCGTGAACGCGCTGCCGCTATTGGCCATCTCGATCCTGTCTTCGACGACGGTCATCGTGGCGCTCCTCCCCGGCTGCCCCACGAACGGACACAGCCGCGCATAACAACGATACGCACGGTGACCGTGTCACGGGCAGTACGGCCCGCCGACCCCCCACGCCTGCCACAGGGCCTCCGCGAACGCGCCGGCGATCTTCCGTTCCCCGCTCGCGCTCGGGTGCGTCCCGTCGTAGGTGTCGGTGTGGAGGTCGTAGTCCGCCGGGGGTGAGGCGAGCAGGAGGGGCGAGCCGGGGGTGTCCAGGTCGGCGATGGCCTTGCCCAGCAGCTCGTTGAAGCGGGCGACCTCCGCCGCGAAGGGCTCGTCCGCCGTGGCCCGCACATTGGGGATCACCGGCAGCACCACCATCCGCACCTGCCGGTTGGCGGCCCGCGCCCCCTCGACGAACGCCCGCACGTTGTCGGCCGTCTGCTCGGCGTTGGTGTAGAAGCCGAGGTCGATCAGGCCCAGGGAGATCAGCAGGACGTCGGCCCGGTGCTCGCGTACCGCGTCCTCGATCAGCGGCGCCATGTGCAGCCAGCCCTCGCCCCAGCCGGCCAGGTGGGCGCGGGGGAACTCCGGGTCGGCGTAGGCGTAGGAGGCGGGCGCGCCGGCGTGCTGGTCGTACAGCGTCTCGCGCGGGCCGACGATCTCGAAGGGGCCGCCGTATGTGGTGCACAGGTGCTGCCACATGCGGTAACGCCAGGTGTGTTCACCGGCGCTGCCGATCGTCTGGGAGTCACCGACGGGCATGAACCTGAGCATCCGCTCATCATGGACGATCCGCACCCGGCCGACCCCCGGGGTGCGGTGTGAAACCGGCCACGGACCAGCCCCGGACCGGCCACGGATCACGCTCCGCGCAGCGGGATGGCAGGCTGGAGGGCATGCGCCGACCGTTCGCCCTGCTCGCCGGGTTCCTGCTCGTGGGTGCGCTCGCCGTGCCCGCCTCCGCCGCCGACGGCGACCAGGGGTTCACCCTTCAGGACCCGCGCATCACGGAGTCCAGCGGCCTCGCCGCCTCCCGGCTGCACCCCGGGATCTACTGGACGCACAACGACAGCGACGACGGGCCGTACCTGTACGCGGTGGACGGCTCCACGGGCCGTACCGTCGCCCGGCTCACCCTCAAGGGCATCGGCTCGCCCCGGGATGTCGAGGCCATTTCCATCGGGCCCGGCAACGAGATCTACGTCGGCGACATCGGCGACAACTTCGGCGGCCGGTGGCCGTACGTGTGGATCTACCGGCTGCCCGAGCCGAAGGAGTTGAAGGACCAGACCGTCAAGGCGACGCAGTACGTGGTGAAGTACGAGGGCGGGCCGCGCGACGCCGAGTCGCTGGTCGTCCACCCCAGGACCGGGCGCGTCTACATCATCGACAAGCACGAGGACGGCGGCCATCTCTTCGAGGGCCCGGCCAAGCTGTCCACCTCCGGGAGCAATCTCTTC
Organism: Streptomyces sp. NPDC049915; assembly: GCF_040656475.1. NCBI lineage: Bacteria > Bacillati > Actinomycetota > Actinomycetes > Kitasatosporales > Streptomycetaceae > Streptomyces > Streptomyces sp. NPDC049915. The sequence continues at coordinate 327,914 of NZ_JBFAMH010000004.1, read as the reverse complement.
CGGCCCGTCGCCCCCGTCGACCTGTGGGCGACCGACGCCGCCTTCTCCCCGGACGGCGAACACCTCGTCGTACGCGGCTACTTCGGCGGCATCGCCTACGACTTCGACGGCGGGAAGATCAAGAAGACCGGCCGGCTGGACGTGCCCCTGCAACGGCAGGGCGAGGGCGTCACCTACTCCGCCGACGCCAAGAAGCTGCTCTTCAGCAGTGAGGGCGCCGGGAGCGAGGTCGTCGCCCAGGACGCGCCCGGCGGTTCCGCCGACTCCGGTGCGGGGGACGGGGCGTCGGCTGCGGGCAAGGGCGGTGGGGACGGACCGGGCATCAGTCTGTCGACCGGTGCCCTGGCCGTGGGCGCCGCCTGCCTCGCCCTGTTCGGGGTGCGACGGCTGTTCCGGCGCGGCTGACCAGGAGGCTTCGTTCCCCGCCAACATGCCCGGTGTCTGGGACAAGTACTGGGGTTACGTCTTCAAGCAGAACATCGCTCCCGTGTGGGTCGGGGAGTTCGGCACCACCCTCCAGTCGCCGGTCGACCAGAAGTGGCTGGCCGCCCTCGCCGACTACCTGAGGCCCACGTCGACGTACGGCGGCGACTCCTTCCACTGGACCTTCTGGTCCCTGAACCCCAACTCCGGTGACACCGGCGGCATCCTCAACAGCGACTGGACCACCGTCGACACCGTCAAGGACGGCTACCTCGCGGGCATCAAGGCGCCGCTCTTCCCGGGCACGGGCACGGGCACGGGCGGCGGCGGTGGGGGCGGCGGGGGCGGTGACGGAGGCGGCGGCACGCGCGCGTGCAGTGCCACCTACACCGTCACCGACGACTGGGGCAGCGGCTTCAACGCCGAGGTGAAGGTCAGCAACACGGGAACCACCGCGCTGTCCTCCTGGAAGGTGACGTGGACCTTCTCCGGGTCCCAGAAGATCACGAACATCTGGAACGCCACCGCCGCCCAGAGCGGACAGAGCGTGACCGCCGTCGACGCCGCTCACGACGGATCGGTACCGGCGGGCGGTTCGGCCGGCTTCGGCTTCGGCGGCGCACCCGGGGGCGCCGGCGTGCCCAGCGTGAGCTGCACGGCGGCGTGAGACGCGCGAGGGGCGCCCGGCCGGTGCCGGGCGCCCCTCACCGTCGTACGGGAGTGATCAGAGCTTCTCGATCACGTAGTCGATGCACTTCGTCAGCGCCTCGACGTCCGCGGGGTCGATCGCCGGGAACATCGCGACGCGCAGCTGGTTGCGGCCCAGCTTGCGGTAGGGCTCGGTGTCGACGATGCCGTTGGCGCGCAGCACCTTGGCGACGGCCGCAGCGTCGACCTCGTCGGTGAAGTCGATCGTGCCGATGACCTGCGAGCGCTTGGCCGGGTCGGTGACGAACGGGGTCGCGAACTTCACGTCCTCGGCCCAGCCGTACAGGGTGCGCGCGGAGGTGGCCGTGCGGCGCACCGCCCAGTCCAGGCCGCCCTGGCCGTTGAACCACTCCAGCTGCTGGTTCAGCAGGAAGAGCGTGGCGAGGGCCGGGGTGTTGTACGTCTGGTTCTTGCGGGAGTTGTCGATCGCCGTCGGCAGGGAGAAGAACTCCGGGACGTGGCGGCCGGAGGCGTGGACGCGCTCGGCGCGCTCGATCGCGGCGGGGGAGAAGACGCCGATCCACAGGCCGCCGTCGGAGGCGAAGGACTTCTGCGGGGCGAAGTAGTAGACGTCGGTCTCGGCGATGTCGACGGGCAGGCCGCCCGCGCCGGAGGTGGCGTCGACCAGGACGAGGGAGCCCTCGTCGGCGCCGGCGACGCGCTGGATCGGCATGGCGACACCGGTCGAGGTCTCGTTGTGGGTGAACGCGTACACGTCCACGCCCGCCTCGGCCCGCGCCTGCGGGTGGGTGCCCGGGTCGGCGGAGATGACGGTCGGCTCCTCCAGCCACGGGGCCAGCTTGGCCGCCTTGGCGAACTTGGAGCTGAACTCGCCGAAGCTGAGGTGCTGCGACTTGTTCTCGATCAGACCGTGGGTCGCGATGTCCCAGAACGCGGTGGAGCCGCCGTTGCCCAGGATGACCTCATAGCCGTCGGGCAGCTGGAACAGCTCGGAGATGCCCTCGCGCACCTTGCCGACCAGGTTCTTCACGGGCGCCTGGCGGTGGGAGGTGCCCAGGAGGGAAGCACCGGTGGCGGCGAGGGCGTCCAGCGCCTCGGTCCGCACCTTGGAGGGACCCGCGCCGAAACGTCCGTCGGCGGGCTTGATGTCAGCGGGAATCTGGATGTCGGCCACGAGTCGGAGGGTATCGGGTGGGCGAAACCGGACGGAAACGTGTCCGTCCGATGAGACGAGATCGCCAAGCGGTGGACTTGTGGGGTTGTACGACTGAAGGGGTGCCGCTGTGGACACCTTTCGGTGACTGTCGGTGATCGGATGCATCCTGGACGCATGACGGATCTGGCAGGGCTTCAGATGCTGCGGGCCGAGCTGCGACGGGCCGTCCGGGGCGAGGTCGGTTTCGATACGACCGCCCGGGCGCTCGTGACCATGGACGCGTCCAACTACCGGCGCGTCCCGCTCGGCGTGGTCGCGCCCCGGGACGCCGACGACGTGGCCGCCGCGCTGGAGATCTGCCGGCGGCGCGGCGTGCCGGTCGTCGCCAGAGGCGGGGGCACGTCGATCGCGGGGCAGGCGACGGGCACGGGCGTGGTCCTGGACTTCACGCGCCACATGAACCGGCTGCTCGACCTCGACGCGGGCACGGGGACGGCGGTGGTGCAGCCGGGGCTCGTGCTGGACCGGCTCCAGGAGGCCGCCGCGCCGCACGGACTGCGCTTCGGCCCTGACCCCTCCACCCACAGCCGCTGCACGCTCGGCGGGATGATCGGCAACAACTCCTGCGGCTCCCACTCGGTGGCCTGGGGCACCACCGCGGACAGCGTGCGCGAACTGGACGTGATCACGGCGCGTGGGCAGCGGCTGCGGCTCGGGCAGGGCTGGGCGGGCGCCCCCGAGGGCCTGCGGGAGCTGGTGGACGGGGAGCTGGCGCGGCTGCGGACCGGCTTCCCGGAGCTCCCCCGGCGTATCTCCGGGTACGCGCTGGACGCGCTGCTGCCGGAGAAGGGCGCGGACGTGGCACGCGCCTTCTGCGGCAGCGAGGGCACCTGGGGCGTGCTCACCGAGGCGGTCGTACGGCTGGTCCAGGCGCCGCCCGCCCGCGCGCTGGCCGTGCTGGGGTACGCCGACGAGGGCGCCGCCGCCGAGGCCGCCGCCGGGCTGCTCCCGTACGGGCCGCTGACTGTGGAGGGCATGGCCGCCGACCTGGTGCCCACGGCGGCGGGGCTGCCGCGGGGCGGGGCGTGGCTGTTCGTGGAGACGGGCGGCGGGTCGCCGGACGAGGCACGCGCGCGTGCGGAGGCGATTCTGCGCGCGGCGGACGTGCTCGACTCCCTGGTGGTGACCGAACCGGCCGGGCAGCGGGCGCTGTGGCGCATCCGGGAGGACGCGAGCGGTACGGCGACGAGGATGCCGGACGGCTCGGAGGCGTGGCCCGGCTGGGAGGACTGCGCGGTCCCGCCGGCCCGGCTGGGCCCCTACCTGCGGGACTTCCGCGCGCTGCTGACCGCCCACGGATTGCGCGGCACGCCGTACGGGCACTTCGGGGACGGCTGCATCCATGTCCGCATCGACTTCGACCTGCTCACCGAGGCGGGCATCGGCCGCTTCCGCCGCTTCTCCGAGGAACTGGCCCACCTGGTGGTCGCGCACGGCGGCTCGCTGTCCGGGGAGCACGGCGACGGGCAGGCCCGCGCGGAGCTGCTGCCGGTGATGTACGGCGCGGAGATGGTGTCGGTGTTCGAGCGGGCGAAGGCGGTGTGGGACCCCGACGACCTGCTCAACCCCGGCATGCTGGTCCGCCCCGCCCCCCTGGACACCAACCTGCGTTTCTCGGTCCTCCCCCGCAAGCCCGTGGACGTCGCCTTCGGCTACCCGGCCGACGGCGGCGACTTCTCCGCGGCGATCCGCCGCTGCGTCGGGGTCGCCAAATGCCGTACGACGACGGTCGCCGGGCCGGCCGTGATGTGCCCGTCGTTCCGGGCGACGGGGGAGGAGGAGCACTCCACGCGCGGACGGGCCCGGCTGCTGCACGAGATGCTCGCCGGGGAGGTGGTCACCGACGGCTGGCGGTCGACGGAGGTGCGCGAGGCGCTCGACCTGTGCCTGTCCTGCAAGGGCTGCCGCTCCGACTGCCCGGTGGGCGTCGACATGGCCACGTACAAGGCGGAGTTCCTGCACCACCACTACGCCGGCCGGCGCCGGCCGGCGGCGCACTACGCGATGGGGCGGCTGCCTCGGTGGCTGAGCTGGGTGGCGTCACTGCGCGCGGCGGGTGCGGTGAACGCGCTGGCGTCGGTGCGGCCGCTGGCCCGGTTCGGCAAACGGCTGGGCGGCATCGCGGACGAGCGGGAGATACCGCGGGTGGCCCGGCAGACGTTCAGCCGGTGGTGGCGGGGGCGGCCGCAGCGCACCACCGGGGACGGCGACCTCGTCGTGCTGTGGCCGGACACCTTCACCGAGCATCTGGCGCCCTCCGTCGGCCGGGCGGCGGTGCGGGTGCTCGAGGCGGCCGGGCTGCGGGTGGTGCTGCCGCCGACCCTGCGGATGCGCGGGCGGCCCGTGGGGGACGGGCGGTCGCGCTCGGCGGCAGCGCTGCTGACGGCCCGCCGGGGCCGGGTGTGCTGCGGGCTGACCTATGTCTCCACCGGCCAGCTGGACGAGGCGCGCGCGGTGCTGCGGCGCACGCTGGAGCTGATGGCGCCGGTGCTGGAGACGGACGCGCCGGTCGTGGTGCTGGAGCCGAGCTGCGCCGCCGCCCTGCGCGGCGACCTGCCCGAGCTGCTGCACGACGATCCGCGGGCCGCCCGGCTGGCGAAGCGGGTGGTGACCTTCGCGGAGGCCCTGGAGCGGTACGCCCCCGACTGGACACCGCCGGTCCTGGACCGCCCGGTGACCGGCCAGACCCACTGCCACCAGCACGCGGTACTGGGCGACACGGCGGACCGCCGGCTGCGCGAGGCGGCCGGGCTCACTGGGGAGCTGAGCGGCGGCTGCTGCGGGCTCGCCGGGAACTTCGGATTCGAGCGCGGCCACTACGAGGTGTCGGCGGCGTGCGCGGAGGAACAGCTGCTGCCGTCGGTACGGCAGGCGCCGCAGGACGCGGTGGTCCTGGCCGACGGGTTCTCCTGCCGGACGCAGCTGGAGCAGCTCGGCGGGGTGCGGGGACGACACCTGGCGGAGGTGCTGGCGGCAGCGCTGGACAGGAATCCTTCCCTCCGGGACAGTGGCAAGAGGGCTTCACGCCCCTGACGGAGTCTATTAGACTGGACTCGATAGTCCATCACAGTGAACATTGATCGAGCCCTCCCGCCGCACAAGCACCTGGACCGCCCGTGACCCGCCCCGACACCGCACCCTCCGCGTCGGTGACGTCCGCCGCCACCGCGACGACCCCCGAAGCCGCCCTCGCGACGGCGGCAGCCGCCCCGCAACCCCGCCGTATCGACTCGCTCGGCCCCGTTGCTCTGGTGCTGGCCGGCGGCATCTCGGTGCAGTTCGGCGGCGCCCTCGCGGTGACGCTGATGCCGCGGGCGGGCGCCCTCGGCGTGGTGTCGCTGCGGCTGCTGGTCGCGGCCGTGGTGCTGCTGCTGGTCTGCCGGCCCCGGCTGCGCGGCCACTCCCGCGCCGACTGGGTCACGGTGGTCGCCTTCGGGATCGCGATGGCCGGCATGAACGGCCTGTTCTACGAGGCCGTCGCCCGCATCCCGCTGGGCCCCGCGGTCACCTTGGAGGTGCTCGGCCCGCTCGCCCTGTCGGTGCTGACCTCCCGGCGCGCCCTCAACCTCGTCTGGGCCGGGCTGGCGCTCGGCGGCGTCTTCCTGCTCAGCGGCGGCGGGTTCGGTGACCTCGACCCGGTGGGCGTCGCGTTCGCGCTCGGGGCCGGCGCGATGTGGGCGACCTACATCACCTTCAGCGCGCGCACCGGGCGCCGCTTCCCGCAGGCCGACGGGCTGGCGCTGGCGATGGCCGTCGGCGCGGTGCTGTTCCTGCCGCTGGGCATCGCCGAGGCCGGCACGCGACTCCTCGACCCGGTGACCCTCGGGCTCGGCGCGGCGGTCGCGCTGCTGTCCTCCGTCCTGCCCTACACCCTCGAACTGCTCGCGCTGCGCCGCCTGCCCGCCCCCACCTTCGCCATCATGATGAGCCTGGAGCCCGCCATAGCCGCCACAGCGGGCTTCCTGATCCTCGGCCAGGCCCTCTCCCCGATCGAGGCGGTCGCCATCGCCCTCGTCATCGCGGCGAGCATGGGGGCGGTGCGGACTCAGGTGGGGCGGGGGAAGGCCGCGCACAACGCGTAGACACGCGTAGGCGCCGTCCGTGGGGGCCGGTCGGTCGGCCTGCTTTTCCCGCACCGACACGTGCTGCCGGCTCTCGCCGATGAAGGGGTCCCAGCCGTCCCAGCGGGCGCGCAGCCGCAGCCCCGCGAGCCGGGCCGGCAGGTCCAGTTCCGCGGGCCGCACGTACGGCTCTCAGGGGAAACCTTTCCCAGCATCGAGGTGAGGCCATGGAGGAAAAAATCATGCAAGCATGCTTGATTGTTTCCATGCCCGCTGCCATGCTCCCCCCATGTCAGATCCGACGCCCGTGATCGACGACCTGCGCGACGAGAGCGACGAACTCGACCGCCTGGTGGCGCAGTTGAGCACCGGGCAGTGGGCCCTCCGCACCCCGGCGCCCGGCTGGACCGTCGCCCACCAGATCGCCCACCTCGCCTGGACCGACCGCTCGGCCCTGTGCGCCGTCACCGACGAGGACGGCTTCCGCGCCCTGGTCGAGCAGGCCCTGGCCGCGCCGGACACCTTCGTCGACGAGGGTGCCGCCGAGGGCGCCGCCCTCCCACCGGCCACTCTCCTGCAGCGCTGGCGGGAAGGCCGTACCGCGCTCGACAAGGCGCTGCGCGCGGCCCCGCCCGGCGCACGGTTCCCCTGGTACGGCCCGCCCATGGCCGGCGCCTCGATGGCCTCCGCGCGCCTGATGGAGACCTGGGCGCACGGACAGGACGTGGCTGACGCGCTCGGAGTGCGGCGGCAGCCCACCGACCGGCTCCGGCATGTGGTCCGGCTCGGCGTGCGCACCCGGGACTTCGCCTTCGGCGTGCGCGGGCTGCCCGTACCCGCCGAAGAGTTCCGCGTCGAACTGCGTGCCCCCTCCGGCGACCTGTGGACCTACGGCCCCGAGGACGCGCAGCAGCGCGTCACCGGCCCCGCCCTCGACTTCTGCCTGCTGGTCACCCAGCGCGCCCACCGCGCCGACCTCGCCCTGCGCGCCGAAGGCCCCGACGCCGACGCCTGGCTCGGCATCGCCCAGGCCTTCGCCGGACCGCCCGGCCCCGGCCGCCCGCCGCGGGAAGGACCCCGATGAGCGTGCTGCGCATCGGCAACGCCTCCGGCTTCTACGGCGACCGCTTCGACGCGATGCGCGAGATGCTCACCGGCGGCGACCTCGACGTCCTCACCGGCGACTACCTCGCCGAACTGACCATGCTGATCCTCGGCCGCGACCGGCTGAAGGACCCCGCCGCCGGATACGCCCGCACCTTCCTGCGCCAGCTGGAGGAGTGCCTGCGCCTCGCCCACGAACGCGGCGTCCGCCTGGTGGCCAACGCCGGCGGCCTGAACCCGGCCGGACTCGCCGACGCCGTCCGCGCGCTCGCCGGCCGGCTCGGAGTCCCGGTGCGCGTGGCGCACGTCGAGGGCGACGACCGCACCGCGCACCACCCCGGCAGCCTCGCCGCGCACGCCTACCTCGGCGGCCACGGCATCGCCGCCTGCCTGCGCGCGGGCGCCGACATCGTGGTCACCGGGCGGGTGACGGACGCGGCACTGGTCACCGGTCCGGCCGCGGCCCACTTCGGATGGCAGCCGCGGGACTACGACCGCCTCGCGGGCGCGGTCGTCGCCGGACACGTCCTCGAGTGCGGGGCGCAGGCCACCGGCGGCAACTACGCCTTCTTCCGCGACGGCGGCCGGGACCTGCGCCGCCCCGGCTTCCCGCTGGCCGAGATCCACGCCGACGGCAGCAGCGTGATCACCAAGCACCCCGGCACCGGTGGCTTCGTCGACGTGGGCACGGTCACCGCGCAACTGCTGTACGAGACGGCGGGCGCCCGGTACGCGGGACCCGACGTCACCGCCCGGCTGGACACCGTACGACTGAGCCAGGACGGACCCGACCGGGTGCGGATCGAGGGGGTCAGCGGTGAGGCGCCGCCGCCCACGCTCAAGGTCGGCGTCAACCGGCTCGGCGGCTTCCGCAACGAGGTCGTCTTCGTGCTGACCGGTCTGGACATCGAGGCGAAGGCGGCACTCGTGCGCGAACAGCTCTCCGAGGTGCTGGCCAAGTCGCCACCGCGCGACCACCGTTGGGACCTGGTCCGCACCGACCGGGCCGACGCGGACACCGAGGAGACGGCCAGCGCCCTGCTGCGGCTCGTGGTGCGGGATGCGGATCAGCGGGTCGTGGGACGGGCGCTGAGCGGGGCGGCGGTGGAGCTGGCGCTGGCCAGTTACCCCGGCTTCCATGTGCTCGCGCCACCGGGAAAGGGCTCTCCCTATGGGGTCTTCGAGGCCGCGTACGTCCCGCAGGAGGCCGTCGAGCACGAGGCGGTGCTGCACGACGGGCGGCGCGTGCCCGTGCCGGTGCCGGGGGAGACGGCCGCGTTGTCGCCGGTCGCGGAACCGGACCTTCCTGATCCGCTGCCCTCGGGACCGGTGCGGCGGGCCCCGCTGGGACTGGTCGCCGGGGCGCGCAGCGGGGACAAGGGCGGGGACGCGAACGTGGGGGTGTGGGCGCGGTCGGAGGAGGCCTGGCGGTGGCTGGTGCACGAGCTGACGGCCGAACGGTTCCGGCAGCTGATCCCCGAGAGCGCGGACCTGCCCGTCACCCGGCACGTGCTGCCGAACCTGCGGGCCCTGAACTTCGTCGTCGAGGGTCTCCTCGGCGCCGGCGTCGCCGCCCAGCACCGCTTCGACCCGCAGGCCAAGGCCCTCGGCGAATGGCTGCGCTCCCGCCACCTCGACATCCCGGAGGCCCTGCTGTGACCGCCGATCTGTCCGCCGGTCTGGCCAGCGACTTTCCCACCGACCTGTCCGCCGGTCTGTCCGCCGGTCTGCTCGCCGGCCCGTCTGTATCCCCGCTGCCCGTATCCGCCCCGCCCGTTTCCGCCCTCCCCGTTTCCGCCCTGTCCGCCGACCTCCCGGAGGCTGCGCTGTGACGGTTCTGCCCTCCGCGCTGGACGTGAAGAGCCCCGACCACCGGGCCAACCGCGAGGCCATGCTCGCCAAGCTCGCCGCACTCGACGCCGAGCACGCCAAGGCGCTCGCGGGCGGCGGCGAGAAGTACGTCGCACGGCACCGCGGGCGCGGCAAGCTGCTCGCCCGAGAGCGCATCGAGCTGCTGCTCGACCCCGACACACCCTTCCTGGAGCTGTCCCCGCTGGCAGCCTGGGGCAGCGACTACACCGTCGGCGCGTCCCTGGTCACCGGGATCGGCGTGGTCGAGGGTGTGGAGTGCCTGATCACCGCAAACGACCCGACCGTGCGCGGTGGCGCCTCCAACCCCTGGTCGCTGAAGAAGGCCCTGCGCGCCAACGACGTCGCCCTCGCCAACCGGCTGCCCTGCATCAGCCTGGTGGAGTCCGGCGGCGCCGATCTGCCCTCGCAGAAGGAGATCTTCATCCCGGGCGGCGCGATCTTCCGCGACCTGACCCGGCTGTCGGCGGCCGGCATCCCGACGATCGCCGTCGTCTTCGGCAACTCCACGGCCGGAGGCGCCTACATCCCCGGCATGTCCGACCACGTGATCATGGTCAAGGAGCGGGCGAAGGTGTTCCTCGGCGGGCCGCCGCTGGTGAAGATGGCGACCGGCGAGGAGAGCGACGACGAGTCGCTCGGCGGCGCGGAGATGCACGCGCGCGTGTCGGGCCTCGCCGACTACTTCGCCGTCGACGAACCCGACGCCCTGCGGCAGGCCCGGCGCGTGGTCGCCCGCCTCAACCACCGCAAGGCGTACCCGGACCCGGGCCCGGCCGAGCCGCCCAAGTACGACGCCGAGGAGCTGCTCGGCATCGTCCCCGGCGACCTGAAGACCCCGTTCGACCCGCGCGAGGTCATCGCCCGGATCGTGGACGGCTCCGACTTCGACGAGTTCAAGCCGCTGTACGGCACCAGCCTGGTCACCGGCTGGGCGGCCCTGCACGGCTATCCCGTCGGCATCCTGGCCAACGCCCAAGGCGTGCTGTTCAGCGCCGAGTCGCAGAAGGCCGCCCAGTTCATCCAGCTCGCCAACCAGCGCGACATCCCGCTGCTGTTCCTGCACAACACCACCGGCTACATGGTCGGCAAGGAGTACGAGCAGGGCGGGATCATCAAACACGGCGCGATGATGATCAACGCGGTGTCCAACTCCAAGGTGCCGCACCTGTCGGTCCTGATGGGCGCCTCCTACGGCGCCGGGCACTACGGCATGTGCGGGCGAGCCTACGACCCGCGCTTCCTGTTCGCCTGGCCCAGCGCCAAGTCCGCCGTCATGGGCCCGCAGCAGCTCGCGGGCGTGCTGTCGATCGTCGCCCGCCAGTCCGCGGCCGCCAAGGGACAGCCGTACGACGAGGAGGCGGACGCGGGCCTGCGCGCGCTGGTGGAACAGCAGATCGAGTCCGAGTCGCTGCCGATGTTCCTGTCCGGGCGGCTCTACGACGACGGCGTCATCGACCCGCGCGACACCCGCACCGTCCTCGGCCTGTGCCTGTCCGCCCTGCACACCGCGCCCTTCGAGGGCGCGCGCGGCGGCTTCGGCGTCTTCCGGATGTGAGGAACATGATCCAGACCCTGCTCGTCGCCAACCGGGGCGAGATCGCCTGCCGGATCGTCCGCACCTGCCGCGGGCTCGGCATCCGGACCGTCGCCGTCCACTCCGACGCCGACGAGAACGCCCTCCACGCGCGCGTGGCGGACTCGACGGTACGGCTGCCGGGAGCGGCGCCCGCCGAGACGTATCTGCGCGGCGACCTGATCGTGAAGGCCGCGCTCGCGGCCGGCGCGGACGCCGTGCACCCCGGCTACGGCTTCCTGTCGGAGAACGCCGACTTCGCGCGTGCCGTCCTCGACGCCGGCCTGACCTGGATCGGGCCGCCGCCCGAGGCGATCGAGGCGATGGCGTCCAAGACGCGCGCCAAGCAGCTGATGGGGCTCGAGCCGCTGCGGGAGGTCACCGAGAGCGACCTGCCGGTGCTGGTGAAGGCCGCCGCGGGCGGCGGCGGGCGCGGGATGCGGATCGTGCGCCGCCTGGAGGAGCTCCAGGGCGCGCTCGAGGGGGCGCGCGCCGAGGCGGCGAGCGCGTTCGGGGACGGCGAGGTCTTCGTCGAGCTCTACCTGGAGAACGGCCGCCACGTCGAGGTGCAGATCCTCGCCGACACCCACGGCACGGTGTGGCCGCTCGGGACCCGCGACTGCTCCCTCCAGCGCCGCCACCAGAAGGTGATCGAGGAGGCGCCCGCGCCGGGGCTCCCGGCCGCGCTCACCGAGGAACTGCACGCGCTGGCCGTACGCGCCGCGCGCGCCGTCTCCTACGTCGGCGCCGGCACCGTCGAGTTCCTGGTCGCCGACGGGCGAGCGCACTTTCTGGAGATGAACACCCGCCTCCAGGTCGAACACCCCGTCACCGAGGAGGTCTTCGGACTCGATCTGGTCGCCGAGCAGATCCGCGTGGCGGAGGGTCACGCCCTCGCCGTGGAGCCGCCACGCGCGCGTGGCCACGCGATCGAGGCCCGCCTCTACGCCGAGGACCCCGCGCGCGACTGGGCCCCGCAGACCGGCACCCTGCACCGCCTCGCCGTCCCGGACGGCGTCCGCCTGGACACCGGCTTCACCGGCGGCGACGACATCGGCGTCCACTACGACCCGATGATCGCCAAGGTCGTCGCGCACGCCCCCACGCGCGCGGAGGCGGTCCGCGCCCTGGCCGGCGCCCTGGAACGGACGGTGCTGCACGGCCCGGTCACCAACCGCGACCTGCTCGTACGCTCCCTGCGCCACGAGGAGTTCACTTCCGCCCGCATGGACACCGGCTTCTACGACCGCCACCTCCCCGCGCTCACCGCACCGGCCCACGACCCGCTCGCCCCGCTGGCCGCCGCTCTCGCCGACGCCTGCGGCCGCTCCCGCTTCGGCGGCTGGCGCAACGTGCCCTCCCAGCCGCAGGTCAAGCGGTACGCCGTGGCGGGGGAGGAGCACGAGGTCCGCTACCGGCACACCCGCGACGGGCTGGCCGCCGAGGCGGACGGGGTGCGGGTGGTGCGTGCGCAGCCGAACCGGGTCGTGCTCGAGAAGGACGGTGTGCGGCGCGGATTCGACATCGCCCGCCACGGCGACCGGGTGTGGGTGAACGGCACCGCCCTCAGCGCCCTGCCCCGCTTCCCCGACCCGGCCGCCCAGCACGCCCCCGGCTCCCTGCTCGCACCGATGCCGGGCACGGTCGTCAAGATCGCCGACGGTCTCGTCACCGGATCGAGTGTCCAGGCGGGCGAACCGATCGTCTGGCTCGAAGCGATGAAGATGCAACACCGCATTTCCGCACCGGTCCCGGGAGTCCTGACGGCCCTCCCGGTGACCGAGGGACAGCAAGTGGAGGTCGGCACGCTCCTGGCCGTCGTCGAGGGAAGCGCCCCGTAAGGGGCGCGCGGAACTGCGCGAGCGACCACCCACCACCCGCACCCGGAGGACGACAATGACCACCCTCATCGAACCGGCGGAGCACACGGCCCTCCGCGAGGCAGTCGCAGCCTTCGCCGCATCGCACCGAGACGCCGCGACGGTATGGCAAGACGCGGCCAAACTCGGCTACATCGGCGTCAACCTCCCCGAGACCTACGGAGGAGGCGGCGGCGGCATCACCGAACTCTCCCTCGTCCTGGAAGAGCTCGGCGCCGCCGGCAACCCCCTGCTGATGATGATCGTCTCCCCGGCGATCTGCGGCACCGTGATCGCCCGCTTCGGCACCGACGCCCAAAAGCAGGAGTGGCTGCCCGCCCTCGCCGACGGCACCCGCCTCATGGCCTTCGGCATCACCGAGCCCGACGCCGGCTCCAACAGCCACCGCATCACCACCACCGCCCGCCGCGACGGCGACAGCGGGGACTGGCTGCTCACCGGCCGCAAGGTGTTCGTCTCCGGCGTGGACATAGCGGACGCGACCCTCATCGTCGGCCGCACCGAGGACGCCCGCACCGGACGCCTCAAGCCCTGCCTGTTCATCGTCCCGCGCGACACCCCCGGCTTCACCCGACGTCAGATCGACATGGAACTGAACGCCGCGGAGAAGCAGTTCGAGCTGATCCTGGACGACGTGCGGCTGCCCGCCGACGCGCTCGTCGGCGACGAGGACGCCGGACTGCTGCACCTGTTCGCCGGACTGAACCCGGAGCGGATCATGACGGCCGCGTTCGCGATCGGCATGGGCCGCCACGCGCTCACCAAGGCGATCGAGTACGCCCGCGAGCGCACGGTGTGGAACACCCCCATCGGCGCCCACCAGGCCATCGCCCACCCCCTGGCCCAGGCCCACATCGACCTCGAACTGGCCCGGCTGATGATGCAGAAGGCCGCCCATCTGTACGACGCGGGGGACGACGTCGGGGCCGGTGAGGCCGCCAACATGGCGAAGTACGCGGCCGGGGAGGCCTGCGTGAAGGCCGTCGACCAGGCCGTGCACACCCTCGGCGGCAACGGCCTCACCCGGGAGTTCGGCCTCGCGAGGTTGATAACGGCGGCGCGAGTGGCTCGTATTGCCCCGGTGAGCCGGGAGATGATTCTGAACTACGTCTCCCACCAGACCCTGGGCCTGCCCAAGTCGTACTAGGCGACCGCACTGGAGGAACCGTGTTCCGCAGCGAGTACGCAGACGTCCAGCCCGTAGACCTTCCCATCCACGAGGCCGTGCTCGGCCGGGCCGCCGAGTTCGCGGACACCCCCGCACTCGTCGACGGCACCGACGGCACCACCCTCACCTACGAGCAGGTGGACCGCTTCCACCGGCGCATCGCCGCCGCGCTCGCCGAGGCCGGGGTGCGCAAGGGCGACGTACTCGCCCTGCACAGCCCCAACACGGTGTTCTTCCCCATCGCCTTCTACGCCGCCACCCGCGCCGGTGCCTCCGTCACCACGGCGCACCCGCTCGCCACGGCGGAGGAGTTCGCCAAACAGCTCGCCGACTGCGCCGCCCGCTGGATCATCACCGTCTCCCCCCTGCTCGGCATCGCCCAACGGGCCGCCGAACTCGCCGGCGGAATCGCGGAGATCTTCGTGTGCGACCAGGTGTCCGGCCACCGCTCCCTGATCGACATGCTGGCCTGTGCCGCACCCGAGCCGTCCGTCGCGATCGACCCGGCGGCGGACGTGGCCGCGCTGCCGTACTCCTCGGGCACCACGGGCATCCCCAAGGGCGTGATGCTCACCCACCGGCAGATCGCCACCAACCTCGCCCAGCTGGAGCCCGCGATCACCACGGGCCCCGGCGAACGCATCCTCGCGGTATTGCCGTTCTTCCACATCTACGGGCTCACCGCGCTGATGAACGCGCCCCTGCGCAAGGGCGCCACCGTCGTCGTCCTGCCCCGCTTCGAACTGGAGACGTTCCTCGCCGCCCTCCAGAACCACCGCATCACCGGCCTGTACGTGGCCCCGCCGATCGTGCTCGCCCTCGCCAAGCACCCCCTGGTCGCCCACTACGACCTGTCGTCGCTGAAGTACCTCGTCAGCGCCGCAGCCCCCCTCGACGCGGCCCTCGCCGCCGCCTGCTCCCAGCGCCTCGGACTGCCACCCGTCGGCCAGGCCTACGGCATGACCGAACTGTCCCCCGGCACCCACGTCGTCCCCCTCGACGCCATGGGCGACGCCCCCGCCGGCACCGTCGGCAAGCTCATCGCCGGCACCGAAATGCGGATCGTCTCCCTCGACGACCCCGGCAAGGACCTCTCCACCGGCCAGTCCGGTGAGATCCTCATCCGCGGCCCCCAGGTCATGAAGGGCTACCTCGGCCGCCCCGACGCCACAGCCGCCATGATCGACACCGACGGCTGGCTGCACACCGGCGACGTCGGCCACGTCGACGAGGACGGCTGGCTGTTCGTCGTCGACCGGGTCAAGGAACTCATCAAGTACAAAGGCTTCCAGGTCGCCCCCGCCGAACTCGAAGCACTGCTGCTCACCCACCCCGGCATCGCCGACGCCGCCGTCACCGGCGACCACGACGCCGACGGCAACGAGATCCCGCACGCGCACGTGGTCCGCCGGCCCACCGCGCCGGACCTGACCGACGGCGACATCATGATGTACGTCGCCGAACGCGTCGCCCCCTACAAACGCATCCGCAAGGTCACCTTCATCGACACCGTGCCCCGCGCCGCCTCCGGCAAGATCCTGCGGCGCCGGCTCAGGGAGCGCCCATGACCGCCACCGTAGGCCGCACCCGAACCCGGGGCGTCGAGATCCTCAGCCTCGACTCCCCGGACACCCGCAACGCCCTGTCCGCGACCCTCGTCTCCGCCCTCGTCGGCGCCCTCACCGACTGCGCCAAGGACCCCGACGTCCGCGCGGTCGTCCTCACCCACACCGGCACCACCTTCTGCGCCGGCGCCGACCTGCGCGACCCGCCCCACCCCGACGCCCTCGTCGGTCTGCTGCGGCAGATCCTCGAACTACGCAAACCCGTCATCGCCCGCGTCACCGGCCACGTCCGCGCCGGCGGTCTCGGACTCCTCGCCGCCTGCGACATCGCCGCTGCCACCACCACCGCCACGTTCGCCTTCACCGAGGTCCGCATCGGCGTCGCCCCCGCGGTGATCTCCCTGTGCGTGATCCCCCGCACCGACCCGCGCACCCTCGCCCGCTACTACCTCACCGGCGAACGCTTCGACGCCCCCGAAGCCGTACGCGTCGGCCTGCTCACCACCGCCGCCGACGACGTCGACGACGCCCTCGCCCCCATCCTCGACGGCCTGCGCCGCTCCTCACCCCAGGGCCTGGCCGAGACGAAACAGCTGCTCACCACTAGGGTGCTGGAAACATTCGACCGGGACGCGGCCGACCTGACCGCACTCTCGGCCCGGCTGTTCTCCTCCGCCCAGGCCCAGGAGGGGATGACAGCCTTCCTCCAGAGACGGGACGCAGCATGGGTGGTGTGACCACATGAGCACGACGGCGGAGAACGACCGTGTGCCCAAGGACCGCGACCGCGCGCCCAAACAGGACCGCAGCCGGGCCACCCGGCAGCGTCTCCTCGAAGCCGCCGTGGCCTGCCTCGCCGCACACGGCTGGGCGGGCTCCACGGTCTCCGTCGTCGCCGAACGCGCCGGAGTCTCCCGCGGCGCCGCCCAGCACCACTTCCCCACCCGCGAGGACCTGTTCACCGCCGCCGTCGAATATGTCGCCGAGGAACGCTCCCTCGCGCTGCGCGCCCTGTTCCCGCAGGGCGCCGCGGCGGACGACCGCCGGGCCGTGGTCCAAGCCCTCGTCGACCTCTACACCGGCCCCCTCTTCCGCGCCGCCCTCCAGCTGTGGGTGGCCGCCTCCAACGAGGACCAGCTGCGCGCCCGCGTCACCGAACTCGAGGCCCGCGTCGGCCGCGAGACCCACCGCATAGCGGTGGAACTGCTCGGCGCCGACGAATCCCGCCCCGGCGTCCGAGAAACCGTCCAGGGCCTCCTCGACATGGCCCGCGGCCTCGGCCTCGCCAACCTCCTCACCGACGACACACCCCGCCGGGAACGCGTGGTCGGCCAATGGGCGGCCCTGCTGGACGCGGCGCTGGGGAGCTGAGGTCACGGACTGAGCCGCTCCACCCGCCAGCTCCCGTCCGCCTCCGCGACGTACCGCAGGCGGTCGTGCAGGCGGTTCTCCCGCCCCTGCCAGAACTCCACGCTCTGCGGCGCCACCCGGAAACCACCCCAGTGCGGCGGCACCGGCACCTGCTCGCCCTCCGGATAGCGTGCCTGAAGCTCCGCGTACGACGCGTC
This sequence comes from Streptomyces sp. NPDC049915, assembly GCF_040656475.1. Taxonomy (NCBI): domain Bacteria; kingdom Bacillati; phylum Actinomycetota; class Actinomycetes; order Kitasatosporales; family Streptomycetaceae; genus Streptomyces; species Streptomyces sp. NPDC049915. Next base: position 310,815 of record NZ_JBFAMH010000004.1, on the reverse strand, counting down.
CAGCTCCGCCCGCGAGACGATCACCGTGGACTGCGCACTCGCCCACGCCCCGAGCTGCGAGCCGTGCGGCCGGCTGCGGAAGTACGCGGCCGTCTCCTCCCGCCCGGTGCGCCGCGCCACACCCTGCACGATCACCTGCCGGGCCATCGGATGCCACGGGAAGAGCAACGAGACGTACGGGTTCTCGGCCAGCTCACGGGCCTTGCGCGAGTCGTAGTTCGTGTAGAAGACGAACCCCTCCTCGTCGAACCCCTTCAGCAGCACCGTGCGGGAGCTGGGCCGCCCCTCGGCGTCCGCCGTGGACACGACCATCGCGTTCGGCTCGAAGAGGTGCGCCACCTCCGCGGCCTGCCGGAACCAGCGCGCGAACTGCTCCACCGGCGTGGCGGCCAGATCGCACTCGGCCAGGCCCTCCGCGCGGTACTGCTTGCGCATGGCGGAGGGATCGGGGGAGGGACCGAGGAAGGCGGCGTCGTGGTCGTTCACGCGAGCATCTTGCCGTATCGACCGCCCGGCCGTGCGGCGAAAAAACCAGCCGATGGCACTCAGTGCCGCGAGACCTCCCCAAAGGTGGCACTCGGAGATATGGTGGCGGCAACCCGGTTGGGTGACCGTCGACCCCACGGGGCATCACCAGGGTGACCATCGAACACCACCACGAGGAGCCGCCTGATGTCCGACTTCGTACCCGGTCTCGAAGGAGTCGTCGCATTCGAGACGGAGATCGCCGAACCGGACAAGGAAGGCGGCGCACTCCGCTACCGCGGCGTCGACATCGAGGAACTCGTCGGCCACGTCTCCTTCGGCAACGTCTGGGGACTGCTGGTCGACGGCGCCTTCAACCCCGGCCTGCCGCCCGCCGAACCGTTCCCCATCCCCGTCCACTCCGGCGACATCCGCGTGGACGTCCAGTCCGCCCTCGCCATGCTCGCCCCCGTCTGGGGCCTCAAACCCCTCCTCGACATCGACGCCGGCCAGGCCCGCGACGACCTCGCCCGCGCCGCCGTCATGGCCCTGTCCTACGTCGCCCAGTCCGCCCGCGGCCAGGGCCTGCCCATGGTCCCCCAGCGCGAGATCGACAAGGCCCAGTCCGTCGTCGAACGCTTCATGATCCGCTGGCGCGGCGAGCCCGACCCCAAGCACGTCAAGGCCGTCGACGCCTACTGGACCTCCGCCGCCGAGCACGGCATGAACGCCTCCACCTTCACCGCCCGCGTCATCGCCTCCACCGGCGCCGACGTGGCCGCCGCCCTCTCCGGAGCCGTCGGAGCCATGTCCGGCCCCCTGCACGGCGGCGCCCCCTCCCGCGTGCTCGGCATGATCGAGGAGATCGAACGCACCGGCGACGCCGTCGGCTACGTCAAGCGCGCCCTCGACCGCGGCGAACGCCTCATGGGCTTCGGCCACCGCGTCTACCGCGCCGAGGACCCCCGCGCCCGCGTCCTGCGCCGCACCGCCCGCGAACTGGGCGCACCCCGCTTCGAGATCGCCGAAGCGCTGGAGAAGGCCGCCCTGGAAGAGCTCCACAACCGCCGCCCGGACCGCGTCCTGGCGACCAACGTCGAGTTCTGGGCCGCCATCATGCTGGACTTCGCCGAAGTCCCGGCGCACATGTTCACCTCCATGTTCACCTGCGCCCGCACCGCCGGCTGGTCCGCGCACATCCTCGAACAGAAGCGCACCGGCCGCCTGGTGCGCCCCTCCGCCCGCTACGTCGGCCCCGGCCCGCGCGGCCCCCAGCAGATCGAGGGCTACGAGGACATCGCCGGCGTCACGCACTGACCCGTTCCACGGGGCCGGCCGGCATCACGCGGGGCTCAGCAACCCCGCGTGATGCCGCTCGGCCACCAGCGGATGCGCCCGCAGCTTGCCCTTCAGCTCGTTGAAGCCGTACTCCGCGAACAGCGGATTGCCCGGATCGTCCGACACCCCCGGCGCCACAGCGGCATGCGGGAACGGCAGCGGCTCCACCCGCGCGTCCAGCCGCGGGTTGTAGAAGAACGGCACCGAGAACCGCTCGGTCGCCCCCGGCGGGGACACCACCCGGTGACGGGTGGCGAGCAGATACCCGTTCGTCGCCACCTCCAGCAGCTCACCCAGGTTCACCACGAACGCCCCCTCGACCGGCGGCACGTCATGGAAGAACCCGTCCTCCCGCTGCACCTGCAACCCGCCCACCTGGTCCTGCAGCAACAGCGTCAAAAAGCCGTAGTCCTTGTGCGCGCCCACCCCCTGACCGGCGCCGTCCCCGGCACTGCCCGGATACCGCACCAGCTTCAGATGCGGATGCGCGCTCTCCCCGAAGATCGGGTCGTAGAACCCGCCCGGAGCCCCGATCGCCAGGAGCAGCTCACGCAACAGCCGCTCCGCCACCCCACTCAGCCGCTCGATCCAGGCCAGCGCCGCCTCGCGCAGCTCCGGCAGCCCCGCCGGCCACTGATTGGGCCCCTGCAGCCACCAGTACGGCGGCTCGCCCGGCCCCGGCACCCGCGCCGGCCGCTCCGCCCCGATGTCCAGCTGATCCCGCCAGTCCTGCCGCCCACCGGTCAGCTCGTCACCGGTGCGCGTATAGCCGCGGAAGTGCGGCGAGTCGACGTTGTCGAGCGCCAGCCGCTCGGCCTTCGGCAGCGCGAAGAACCGCCGCATGGCACCGACCAGCCGATCAGTCTCCGCCTCCGTCACCTCGTGCCCCACCAGCTGGAAGAACCCCACATCATGGGCGGCACTGTGCAGCTGCGCGTGCAGCAGCGCCCGCGCCTGGGGCCCGCGATCGGCGGCGGAGAGATCGATGATCGGCAGTTGCTGATACGTCATGGGACACGTCCGTGGGTGTACGGAGCCCGCGCGACCGCTGAGGGTGGGCGAAGACGCACGGGTGCCTGGGCGAAGAGGAAGACTCAGAAAGCGAGAGAAGCGCGGCTGGACGACTCAGACGGAGCGTCGACAGCCCATGCTCGTGACGCGGACATAGTCCACGTGGCGGCGCCGGACGAGCGAAAGCATGCGCCCAGACTACTGCGCCACGAAAAAACCCACGGCAAAGCGGCCGCAAAACGCAGACGACCCGCGAGTCTGGTTCCTCCGAAGGAGGAGCCGGCCGGACGTACCGGCGACTCGCGGGTCGGGTGACTGCTCGGGATTGGGCCGGCTGCACGCATCACTCACGCACTGGTCCGGCACCGCACTGGATGTGGTGACGGGCCGCTAGCCCGCAGCCACCTCACGCGTCCGGTTCTCATACATCTGCCGAACCACCTCCCTTCTCGTGTATCCGCCACCCTAAGAACCGTCTCCGCCCGGATCAACCGCTTTTTTCGAGTGCTCTTTCCGGCCTGCCTTCCTCAGGCAGCGCGCCACGGTTGCCGTATTGACACCGCACTGGTCCAGACCGCACCGTGATCCGCGATACGGACCGCGACTGCGAAGGGGCCCCGCGGATGAGCGACAAACTGGCCGGTCAGTTCTTCGATGCCGCGATCGGGCTGTTGCAGCGCGTCCGTGACGAGGAGGCGGAGGGGATCCGGGCGGCCGGCGGGCTGCTGGCGGACACGGTGGCCGCCGGGGGGAATCTCTTCGCGTTCGGTGCGGGGCACTCCTCGCTGGCCGCGCAGGACGTCGTCTACCGGGCCGGTGGGCTGGCGCTGATGAATCTGCTGGCGGTGCCCGGGGTGGTCGGTGTCGACGTGATGCCGGCGACGCTGGGGTCGGCGCTGGAGCGGGTGGACGGTCTGGCGAGCGCGGTGCTGGACAGCTCGCCGGTCCGGGCGGGCGACGCGCTGGTGATCATCTCGCTGTCCGGGCGCAACGCGCTGCCCGTGGAGATGGCGATGAACGCCCGCGCGCTCGGCGTGAAGGTCATCGGCGTCACGTCGGTGGCGTATGCGACGCAGACCAGGTCGCGGCACGTGTCGGGGACGTATCTGAAGGACCACTGCGACATCGTGCTGGATTCGAAGATCGCGGTCGGGGACGCGGAGTTGTCCGTGGAGACGATCCCGGCGCCGTTCGCGCCGGCCTCAACGGTCGTGACGTCGGCGCTGCTGCAGGCCGTGATGGCGACGGCGGCCGGTGCGCTCGCCGACCGCGGTATCGAGCCGCCGCTGCTGCGCTCGGGCAACGTCGACGGTGGGCACGAGTGGAACGGGCGGATCCTGACCGAGTACCGGGACCGTATTTTCTACCGGCACTGACCCCTGCCCTCAGCTCTCCTTCGTGACCTCCGCGAGGTCCAGGGCCATCGCGATGTGCGCGGCCACGTCTTCGGCGTAGGCGATGTCGAAGCGTTCGAAGGCGCTGCGGCCGCCGCCGCGCAGGAAGGTCACCACACCGAGCGTGCGGCTCCGGCTGCGCAGGACCGTGCACAGGGCGTGCACGGTGTCCGCCGGCCACTGCCGTTCCTGCGCCCATGCGGCCGCCTTCTCGGCTGCCGCGGCCCCGGCGGCGACCCGGACGGAGCCGGCGCGCTCCACGCTCTGCAGGGCCGGGTGGCCCTCGCCGTAGCGCACGGGCAGGCCGGCCGGTGTGTCGAGCCGGCTGGGACCGGGCGCGCCGGAGGGGGTGGCGGCGAAGCGGATGAGCCGGACCGGTGCGGCCTCGGCGACGGCGTCGGCGACGGTGCCGGGGGCGAGGCGGTCGATGAGGGCGTGGTCGGCGAACCCGGCGAGGGCGAAGTCGAGGTGGACGGTGGCGGCCTCGGCGGGGTCCTCGCACTCGGCGGCGGCGCGGGCGGCGCGGTGCAGCTGGTTGGTGCGGAAGCGCAGCAGTGACGCCTCCTGTTCGGTCTGTTTGGCCTCGGTGACGTCCTGGAAGAGCCAGCCGACGCCGAGCGGTACCGGTTCTTCCGCCAGTGGGCTGGCGAGCCGGACGAAGCCGCTGCGCCAGCAGCGCCGCCGGGCGCCGTCGGGGGTGCGCACGCTGACCCAGATCTCGGCGGGGGCGGGTGGGGCGCCCTCGGCCAGGACGTGTGTCAGCGCGCTCTCCAGTTCTTCCACGCCCTGGGAGAGCAGGTCGCCGAGGGGCCGGCCGAGCACGGAGGTGCGGCCGGTGCCGAGGGCCCGCGCGGCGTGCGCGTTGACGACGGCGGGCCGTAGATCGGCGTCGACGAGGACGACGCCCCAGGAGGCGTCCTCGAAGAGGGCCTCGCTGAGGGCGATGGACCGCTCCAGGTCGATCTGCGCGTGCACCTCGCTGAAGGCGCAGTACACGCCGGCGGGTTTGCCGTCGGGGCCGCGTACGGCCGCGGACTGGGTGCGGACGAGGACGCGCCCGCCGTCCTTGGTGAGCAGGGCGAACTCGTGCACCTGCCGTCCCGGCGCGTGCATCGCCGACAGCAGGCGCGTCTCGACCTCTTCCGCGTCGGCGCTGCGCACCGCCCAGCCGGCGAATCCCTGCCGGCCGACGGCCTCGGCCGCGCTCCAGCCGAGGATGCGCTCGGCCTCGCGGTTCCAGTGTGTGACGACGCCGTGCGCGTCGAAGGCGCACAGGGCGGCGTCCATGCCGTCGAGCAGCGCGGCGAGCAGATCCGCGCCGTCACGCTCGGGCGGCTCGGGCTCGTCGGGCCCCAGCTCGTCGGTGGCCCCACTACGCCGGGAAGCACTCACCTGGACCCCCTGCTGCAGGCTGCGTCCGCACGTACTGAGCGACGGTTCGCTCACGTGCAATCATTCAACTTGAACGTGACGCAGCACACACCGGGTTCCCACAAGATTGAAGGAATCGTTGTACGGCGGAAAACCGATGGCGAACGGCTGTGGAGCGGGGCCCCGCGGCCGTCGGCCGGAGCCTACGCGCGCGTGGTGAGCCGCAGGTCGATCCACTGGTCGCTCTCGCCGTCGAGGACGTAACGGTCGGTCTCGACGAAGCCACGGGCCTCGGCGAACCGCAGGCCTTCGGCGTTGGCGGCGAGCACGCACGTCTCCACGATCCGGGCGCCGTGTACGCGCGCGTGGGTGAGCCCGTCCTCGTACAGTGCGCTGCCGATGCCCTGCCCGCGGTAGGGGGGCAGGACGCGCGCGATGACGGTCGCCACGCCGTCCCGCGGCGGCCGTACGGTCGAGCAGCCGACGAGCACGTCGCCGAGGTAGGCGTTCATGAGGCGGTAGCGTTCCAGCCGGTCGCGGGCCTCGTCGGGGGTCATGGCGGCGGGCGGCACGATCACGTTGTGCACGTGGCGCCACTCCGCCAGCATGTCCTCACCGGTCACCGGCTCGATCCGCGGTGCCGATTCGATCCCCGGTGCTGTGCGCCCTGTGCCGCTGGTCATGGCGGCACGCTAGAGGACGGGCATGGACACGTCCATCGGATACCGGCTCTCCATGCGGCGCGGCACGGTTGTCAGTGGGATCCGGCAGAATTGACACCAGGGCCAGCGCACGCGCCGAAAGTGCCGTCGAGCCTTCGGCAGATCTCATCGAGGGGCACGTATGTCCGGACTGATCGACACCACGGAGATGTATCTCCGCACCATCCTCGAGCTGGAGGAGGAAGGTGTGGTCCCCATGCGCGCCCGGATCGCCGAGCGGCTCGACCAGAGCGGGCCGACGGTCAGCCAGACGGTGGCCCGGATGGAGCGGGACGGCCTGGTGTCCGTGGCCAGTGACCGGCATCTTGAGCTCACCGACGAGGGCCGCCGGCTGGCCACGCGCGTGATGCGCAAGCACCGCCTCGCCGAGTGTCTGCTCGTCGACGTGATCGGCCTGGAGTGGGAGCAGGTCCACGCCGAGGCGTGCCGCTGGGAACACGTGATGAGCGAGGCCGTGGAGCGCCGGGTGCTGGAGCTGCTGCGGCACCCGACCGAGTCGCCGTACGGCAACCCGATCCCGGGCCTCGAGGAGCTGGGCGAGAAGGACGGCGCCCTCCCGTTCCTGGACGAGGGCATGGTGTCGCTGGCCGACCTGGATCCGGGGACGGAGGGCAAGACGGTCGTCGTGCGCCGTATCGGCGAGCCGATCCAGACGGACGCGCAGCTGATGTACACCCTGCGCCGGGCGGGTGTGCAGCCCGGTTCGGTGGTGAGCGTGACGGAGTCGGCGGGCGGGGTGCTGGTGGGCAGCGGCGGCGAGGCGGCCGAGCTGGCTGCCGACGTGGCCTCGCACGTCTTCGTCGCCAAGCGCTGAGTTTCACGGCTCCCCGCGTCGCTGAGCACGAGTGCGGAGCGCCGGGCGGCTGAGCACGGGTGCCGGCGCTGAGCACGAGTGCCGGGCGTCGAGCACCGGGCAGCGAGCACCGAGTGCAGCGCACCGAACGCGGAGCGCTGTGCTGAGATTCGCCAATCGCAGCGCGGCGCCGCCGTCGCGTGCGAGGCTGTCGCGGGGAGGTCCGCAGCCGAGGGGGCGGGAAGATGCGCCGCAGACATGTGGAGGGCCCCGGCGCCCTAAGGCGCCGGGGCCTGTCCTCCCCTGTTCCGACCCGGAGCCCCGAGCTCCCAGGGTCATTCCCCTCGGACCGTTTTCCCCGAGCGGTCCGCCTCCCGTTGAAGATCTCCCCTCGGCGGCGCCGATCATTCCTTGAGGGGGGTCACTCGAAGGAGGGGTGTTGCCCGCGGAGAAGGCTATTTTCGAATACCCATTCGATAGTCTGCGGATGAAGGGGGCCGGCCGGGGCTGACGGGGGCTCAGCGACACGGCACGGCGACAGTGGCAGCGACAGCGCGGAGCGTGGGGGGTGCCAGATCCAATGGTGCGGCGTATCGACGTGACCGGCGCGGGCGGCGTACGCCTCGCGGCCTGGGAGTTCGGCGATCCTCCCAAGGGCGACCCGCCCAGGGAGGAGCCGAGCGGGCCGGAGGCCGGACCCGGCGTGCTGTTACTGCACGGCCTGATGGGCCGCGCGGCGCACTGGGCGTCCACCGCCCGCTGGCTCTCCGGCCGGCACCGCGCCGTCGCCCTCGACCAGCGCGGCCACGGCCGGAGCGAGAAGCCGCCGCGGGCCGCCTTCACCCGCGAGGCCTACGTCGAGGACGCCGAGGCGGCCCTGGAGCAGCTGGGCCTCGGTCCCGCCGTCGTCATCGGCCACGCCATGGGCGCGCTGACCGGCTGGCAGCTCGCCGCCAAGCGCCCCGACCTGGTGAGCGGCCTCGTCATCTGCGACATGCGGGCCTCCGCGCTGGGTGCGGCCTCGCAGCGCGAGTGGGCCGACTGGTTCCGCGCCTGGCCGCTCCCCTTCGCCACGCTCGCCGACGTCCGCAAGTGGTTCGGCGAGGACGACCCCTGGGTCGAGCGCCCCAATCCGGCGCGCGGCGCCTTCTACGCCGAGGTCATGCAGGAGACCCCCGACGGCTGGCGTCCCGTCTTCGATCCGGAGCAGATGCTCAAGTCCCGCGAGACCTGGGTGTACGACGCGCACTGGGAGGAGCTCACGCAGGTGCGCTGCCCCACGCTCGTCGTACGGGGGCTGGACGGCGAGCTGGGGCGGGCCGAGGCGCAGGAGATGGTGCGGGTCCTGCCGCGCGGCGAGTACGCCGAGGTGGCCGACGCCGGCCACCTCGTCCATTACGACCAGCCGGAGGCCTGGCGGTCGGCCATCGAGCCGTTCCTCGACGCCGTCCTGACCGGGTGAACGTCAGCCCTGCGGGACATCGCAGGGGCGACCGCGTTGTGGAACGGCTCGGCCGTCCCGGCGAGGGACCCCGGCCGCGTGCCGCCGGGACGGTGTGTCAGATCACGGCGAGCCGGTCCACCAGCAGCTCCACCCTCTGCGCGGCGTCCTCCGGTAGCAGCCGTCTCGCCCGGGTCAGGGTCGCAAGGCCGTGCAGGGCCGCCCAGAACACCTCGGTGAACAGCCCCGGGTGGACGCCGTCCCCGGCGACCTCGTCCAGGCTCTCCAGCAGCGCGGCGAAGGCGTCCTTCAGCGGCTCCGGGGTGTCCTCCTGCGCGTACGCCAGGCCGCCGTCGAGCTGGAACAGGGCGTCGTAGACCGCCGGGTTGTGCGCGGCGAAGTCGAGGTAGGCGCGGGCGAGCGCGGTGACCCGTGCGCGCGGGCCGTCCGCGGCGGCGGTCGCGGCACGCACCGCCGCGGCCAGCTCGGCAGCGCCCTCCAGGGCGACGGCGCCGATGATCTCCCGCTTGCCGCGGAAGTGGCTGTAGAGGACGGGCTGGCTGTACTCGATGCGCTCGGCGAGCTGGCGGGTGGTGACCGCGTCCCAGCCCTGCTGCTCGGCGAGTTCGCGGGCTGTCGCCACGATGAGGCGCTCGCGCTCCGCCCGTTCGCGCTGCTTGCGTTCCTGTACCGACATGACTCGAATCCTAGCATCGCTAGACAATCAAGCGGCAGCAGTACTAGCGTTGCTCACATCAGCTAGCAACGCTAGATTCCGGGAGGGGCACCATGCTCAGCGCACTCGAAGTCATCACCACCGTGGTCGTCGGCGTGATGGTGGGGGTGGAGTTCTCCGTCGCCTTCGTCATGAACCCGATCCTCAACGCACTCCCCGAGGACAGTGGCCAACTCGGCCACGCCCACGGGGGCCGGATGCTCGGCGCCGTGATGCCGTTCTGGTACATCGGCTCGCTCGTCCTCGTCGCGGTCTGGGCCGTCGCGGGACGGCACCATCACGGCACCGGCCTCGTCGTCACCGCCGGCGCGCTGCTGATCCTCAGCGTGATCATGTCGCTCCTGCTGCTCGTCCCGATCAACAACCGGAACAAGACGTGGACCCCCCACAACCGGCCCGCCGACTGGAAAGAGCAGGTGAACCGCTGGGTCCGCTACCACTACGTCCGCGTCGCCGTCATCATCGCCGCCTTCACCCTGCTCGTCGCCGCCCTCGTCTGAGCCCGCACGCAGAGACTCCACGAAGCTCACCCAGCCGGCGAAGACTCGCAAGGAGAAGAACAATGGCGCTGAAGAAGATCAACACCGTCCTGGCCGCTGCCTTCGTCCTCTTCATCCTCTGGTTCGGGACGGAGTACATCCTGAGCCCGGAGACGACGGCGCCGGGCTACGGCCTGCCGAGCCGGCCGTCCGGCGACGGCGACGGTTTCCTGATCATCAAGGGAATCCGCGATGTCGTCCTGGCCCTGGTCCTGGGCATCCTGCTGGTGACGGGACACCGCCGGGCGCTGGGCTGGGTGCTGCTGGTGGAGGCCCTCGCCGCGTACGGCGACATGACCAACGTGCTGGCCCACCACGGCTCCGTGGCCACCGCGCTCGGCGTCCACGCCCTGACCGCGACACTGATGGTGGTCAACGGCCTGCTGATGATGCGCGAGACCCGCAAGGCCGCGGCCGCTTCGGCAGCGCCCGCCCCACAGCCCGCCTGACCTCACCTCGGCGCGTGTCGGTATGCGCCCGTCAGCGCCTGCCGGGAAAGGCCAGGCGCACGGCCGGCGATCGCGAAGCACCCTTCGGTTCGCAGCACTTCACCCCGGCCCCTGACTCACCCCTTGCTCACCGCCCACAGGATCTCCGGCAGTCGCGCCGCCGTCCGCGGGGCCGCCAGCCGCAGTCCCAGCCAGGTGATGAGCGTGCCGTACACCGCGCCGACCGGCAGCAGCAGCCAGCCGTGGTCGCCGGTCTCACCGGTGACGTTCAGCCAGATCGTCACCGCGATGACGGGCGCGCACAGCAGGGCCGCCGCGACCATGCCGCCGAAGATCGCGATCCAGGCCAGGCCGGCCTGCCCCGCGACCACGTTCTTGTGGCCCTCCTGCGGGATGGAGTAGGGGAAACGGGCCGACGTCCACGCGCCCGTGGCCAGCATCGCGCCGAGCAGCGCCAGCGACAGACCCAGCACCTCGGGCAGCCGGCCCCAGTCGCCGAGCAGCGCCGTCGTCACGACGGTCACCAGCGTCGCGTACGGCAGGGTCACCACCAGCAGCCCCAGGGCCCGCCCGCGCAGCTCGACGTAGGCGTCGCGCGGGGAGGAGATGGCCATGGCGACCATCCAGAAGGCGGAGGTGTCCTGCCCGAACTGGTTGTACATCTGGATGCCGAGCATGCCCGCCGCGAAACACGCGAAGTAGATCGAGCCGGTGCCCTGCAGCGCGTTGAACACCGGCACGATCAGCCCGATCGCCAGCGAGGTCACCCAGGCCGCCTTGGTCTTGGGGTCGCGCCAGATGTAGCGCAGGCTGCGCTCCATGACCGTCCCGGTGCGCCCGGCGGGCAGCAGCCGCGCAAGCCCGCGCGACGCGCCCCGCTCCCGCCCGGCGGGCTCGGCGGCCTGCAGGGTGGACGCGTCGGGCGCGGTCATCACCTTGGTCAGGGTGCGCGCCCAGACGGCGATCAGCCCCGCCAGCGCACCCAGGCTCACCAGCAGCTGCCCGGCCGCGACGCCGTACGCGCCCCTGCTGACGGAGTCCACCGCGCCGAGCGCCGACGCCCCCGGCAGCCAGCGCACCACGGCCGCCACCGGGTCCAGCTGCCCCAGCCCGGCCGCGCCCAGCCGCTGCGCGCCGAAGTTGACCACCTGCGCGCCGACGGCGATCACCAGACCGCTCAGCACCGCCAGATCGCGGCCCTTGCGGCTGCTCAGCAACCGGACATTGGCGGCCGCGACCGCCCGCGCCAGCGCCACGCACACCAGCAGCGCGAGCGGTACGGCGACGACGGCGACGGCGACGGCGTACGCGGCAGCCCCGTGCGCCACCGCGATCACCGACCCGACGAGCAGCAGCAACGTGAACAGCGGCCCGATGCCCACCAGCGAGGCCGCGAGCAGCGCCCGCACCAGCGGCTGCGGCCGCAGTGGCAGCATCACCAGCCGGGTCGGGTCCAGCGTCTCGTCCCCGCTGGGAAAGAACAGCGGCATCACCGCCCAGCCCAGCGCCAGCACCGCGACCAGCAGCACCACCAGGGAGACGGCGTGCGCGTGCCCGCGCAACATGATCAGCCCGAGCAGTTGCAGCGCGGCGAACAGCAGGGTGACGACGGCGGAGGCGATGTACGCGGCCCGCCGCCCCCCGGACTGGCGCAGCCCGTTGCGCAGCAGCGACAGCTTCAGCCGTACGACGGTGGCGGTCACGTTCGTCATCGTCCGCCGCCGCCCAGCCAGTCGAGGTCCATCCCGGTGTGCCGGCCGCTCGCGCCGACCAGCTCGAGGAACGCCTTCTGCAGGGTGGGCGCCGCGCCGCGCACCTCGGCGAGCGGGCCCTGCGCCCGGATCCGGCCGGCCGCCATCACGGCCACCCAGTCGCACAGCGACTCCACCAGTTCCATGACGTGGGAGGAGAAGACGACGGTCGCACCGGAGGCGGTGTAGCGCTCCAGGACGCCCCGGATGGTCTGCGCGGACACCGGGTCGACACCCTCGAACGGCTCGTCCAGGAACAGCACTTCGGGGTTGTGCAGCAGCGCCGCGGCGAGCCCGATCTTCTTGCGCATGCCGGTCGAGTAGTCGACGACCAGTTTGTGCCGGCTGCCCGCCAGGTCCAGTACGTCGAGCAGCTGACCGGCCCGCTTGTCGACCTCGGCGCCGGGCAGCCCGCGCAGCCTGCCCGTGTACGCCAGCAACTCCTGCCCCGACAGGCGCTCGAAGAGCCTGAGCCCCTCCGGCAGCACCCCGATCCGCGCCTTCACCTGCACGGGGTCGCGCCACACGTCGTGCCCGACGACCTCGACGGTGCCCTGGTCCGGCCGCAGCAGCCCGGTGACCATGGACAGCGTGGTGGTCTTCCCCGCCCCGTTCGGCCCGACGAGCCCGATGAACCGCCCCGCGGGCAGCTCCAGATCGATCCCACTCACAGCGATCTGCTGACCGAACCGTTTCCACAGCCCATGCACCCGTACGGCACTAGCACCCACCGCGTCTCCCTCCGTCGCAGGGAAGCCTACGGCGGAGGAACGCCGACAAGCGGTGCGGGACTGTGCCTGATATACGGCTACGCCGCGTGCGCGCGACAGGCCTCCACGAACCCGCACCCGCCAGACAGCGGGACCCGGCAGCTCAGTGGGCGCACACCTACCGATCCCGCCCGCAGGCGTACGCCAGCGGCGACACCAGCTCCTCCACATCCGGCAACCACCGATTCGCCGGAGTCGGGCGGCGAGCCCACTGCACGGCCCCCCGCGACCCGAACCGGGTCGGGGGCGCGGCCACATACGTCCCCTCGCCGAGCGCGACCAGGTCCAGCGAAGACACCGACCAGCCCAGCTTGCGCACCAGCTCCGGCAGCTTCGCCACCGCGCCCGGCAGCACGAAGAAGTGCATCCGCCGGTCCGGGGCCAGCGTCACCGGCCCGAGCGTCAGCTCCATCCGCTCCATCCGGGCCAGCGCCAGGAACCCGGCTGTCTCCGGCACGGACAGCGCGTCGAACGTCCGTCCCGTCGGCAGCAGAATGGACGCCGTCGGCTGCTTCTGCCACATCCGGCGCGCGACGGTCGCGCTGCCCGTCGCCTGCGTCGGCCAGTCCTCGCGCGCCGGGTGCGCGCCGGGTACGGTGCACGCCGGGTCGCCGCAGGAGCAGACCTGTACCCCGTCGGCGGCCTCCAGCCAGGTGCCGGGGAACACGTCCCAGTGGCGCTCCTCGGCATAGCGAACTGCGGCTTCCAGCAGGGATTCCCCGCGCTGCTTCGGGATCTGCGCGGTTTCGGTGCCCAGGATCGTCTCTTCCACGTGGAACTCAACTCCCGCACCCACCTCCGGTTACGGGATGCGTCGCGCGCGGGGGAGGAGCATCGATTCGGCGTCCGGGGCGCACGGATGCACAGGCGGGGGCGCGCGGAAGGTTCGAGGTGGTGAGCGGGTAACCACGTGGGGGGCGGCATCCGCCGTTACCCCGGCAATCCGCCCATGCCTCGCATTTTCGGTATGTCCGCTGGGCATTGATCTTCACGGCCCGATCTTCACGCCGCCCGGCGGCTCGCTCGACGAGTGGAGAAGGCCTTGGAAGACACGACAACTCGGTGCACGGGCAGGCACCGCAGCCACAGGGGGTAGTGCCAATGGCCGCAAGGCCTCTCGTCGCGCGGCAGCCGAACGAACGGCTGCAGGCGCTCATCCAGGAAGCGGGTTGCTCGAACGCCGGGCTCGCCCGCCGGGTCAACATGTGCGGCGCCGAGCACGGACTCGATCTGCGGTACGACAAGACGTCGGTGGCGCGCTGGCTGCGCGGGCAGCAGCCGCGGGGACGGGCGCCGGCGATCATCGCGGAGGCGCTGGGCCGCAAACTGGGCCGTACGGTCACGATCGACGAGATCGGCATGGCCAACGGCAAGAACCTCGCGTCGGGGGTCGGCCTCCAGTTCTCGCCGACGGTACTGGGAGCCATCGAGCAGGTCTGTGAGCTGTGGCGCAGCGACGTGGGGCGGCGCGACTTCCTGTCGGGATCGTCCGTCGCCGCTTCGGCGCTGGTCGAGCCGAGCCGCGACTGGCTGATCTCGGCGCCCGACGCACAGGTGGCACGGCAGGCGGGCCCGCGCGTGGGCCTGTCCGACGTGGACGCGGTGCGCGCGATGACGCAGGCGCTGGTGGAGCTGGACCACCAGTACGGCAGCGGGCATGTGCGGCCGGTGGTCGTGCACTACCTCAACAGCGTCGTCTCCGGGCTGCTGGCGGGGTCGTACCGGGAGGCGGTCGGCCGTGAACTCTTCGCGGCCGTGGCCCGCTTGACGGAACTCGCCGGGTACATGGCCGTCGACACCGGCCAGCCCGGGCTCGCTCAGCGGTACTACATCCAGGCGCTGCGCCTCACGCAGGCGGCGGGCGATCGCGGGTACGGCGGATACGTGCTGGCCGCGTCCATGAGTCACCTCGCCGCGCAGCTCGGAAACCCGCGGGAGATCGCGCAGTTGGCGCGGGCGGCGCAGGAGGGGGCGCGCGGTCGCGTCACCCCGCGCGCGGAGGCGATGTTCTTCGCGGCGGAGGCGCGCGGGCACGCCCTGCTGGGCGATGTGCGCGCCGCGCACGCGGCGAGCGGTCGCGCGGTGAGCGCCATGGAGTCCGCCGACCCGGCCTCCGGCGACGATCCCGCGTGGATCGCGCACTTCGACGAGGCCTATCTCGCCGACGAGTTGGCGCACTGCCACCGCGATCTGGGCCAGCCGGAGGCGGCCGCGCGCTACGCGGAGCAGTCGCTGGCCGGGCACCCCGCCGGCAGAGCGCGGCGCAGGGCCATCGGATACGTCCTGCTGGCCACGGCACAGGTGCAGCAGCGGGAGATCGAACAGGCCTGTGCGACCGGGCTGAAGGCCGTCGAGCTGCTGGAGTCGCTGCGGTCCAACCGGGGCGCGGAGTATCTGGAGGACTTCCAGCAACGGCTGGAGCCGTACCGGGAGGAGTCGGTGGTGCGGGAGTTCGGCGCCCGGCTGGAGCTGCAGACGGCGGCGTGAACGGGGCGCGCACGCGCGTGGGGACCTTGTACAGCGTGCGGGAGCGCGGGTTTGTTACAGGAATCACAGGGAAGGAGGTGCCTCCCTCAGCTGCGTGGCATGGGCATCCGGGGACCCGGTAGCGTGAGCCGACGATTGACCAAGGTCCCCCATTCGTAGGAGTCCCGGTGACGCAGAGTGGACAGGGCGAGGAGCCCTCGGCGCAGCCCGCGCGCGAAGGCATCGTGCTGCCCTCGGACGGCGGCGAGCCCGTGCTGCCGGGCATGAGCGGCTCCGCACAGGGCCCTTACGCCGGGAATCCCGCCGGGGGACCGCACGCCGGAAACCCTTACGGCGGCGGTCCGTACGCCGGTGGGCCGCAGGGCGCGGGTCAGCAGCCGGGGCCGTATCAGGGTGCCCCGCAGCCCGGTGCCGCCCCCGGCGCGCAGTACGGCGGCCAGGGAGCGGCGCCGGCGGGCGGGCAGGCCTGGGGCGGCCCGTGGGGTCCCGAGCAGCAGTCCGGTCCCGCCCCGGCGCCGGACCAGGGGTGGTCCGGCGCTCAGCAGTGGCCCCCGGCCGGCCAGAGCGGCGCGGGCCCGCTGCCCGCCGAGGGCACCCCACCGCCGTACACCCCGGCAACCGCCGCGCACGACGCCTACGGCACCCCGCAGCCGCACTCCGGCGGCTACGGCGCCGTGATGCCCGCCGGGCAGCAGACGGCCCCCGGGCAGCCGCCCTCGGCCGGCGGGGCGGTCTCCGCTTCCGGTCAGGGCGCACCGCTGCCTCCCGCCGGGGCTCCCGCTCCGGGCTACGGCGGCCCCCTCCCGCCCGCCGACGACAGCGCGACCCAGTACCTGCCGCCGGTGGCCGCGGGTGGCGGCGACGCGGCGACGCAGTACATCCCGCCCGTCCCCGCCCAGCCCGGTGACGACGCGGCGACCCGCTACATACCCCCTGTCGGCCCCGGCGCGCTGCCGCCCGAGGCGCCGGCGGAGGCCACCCAGTTCCTCGGCCGTGCCCCGCAGCACCCGGGCACGCAGCCCGGCTCCGGTCCGCTGCCGCCGGCCGCCGACCCCGACGCGCAGGCCACCCAGTACATCCCGCCGGTCGCGGCACAGCCCGGCGCGCAGCCGGGATACGGCGAGCGGCAGCCGCCGGCCGAGTTCGCGGGGCTGTTCCGCGACGAGCCGGCCGGCGCCCCCGCGGCGGCCACCCAGCAGCTGCCCCAGATCGGCAACGGCCGGCCCGGCGCGCCCCGGCCCGGGTACGTGCCACCGGCCCGCGGCCGGCGCGGCGCGCGGGACGACGACGGCGGATCGGGCCGGAGCGGCGGGGGCCGTACCGGCTCGCGGGTGCCGCTGTTCGCCGCGATCGGCGTCGGCATCGCGGTCGTCGGTATCGGCGCGGGCGCGCTGCTCGGCGCCGGCGGTGGCTCCGACGACGCCAAGGACGACGCCCCGGCGAACGTCTCCGCGACGGCCCCCAGCACCACCGCCTCCTCTGCCGCCCCGGCCGCCGACCCGGCGAAGGAGCAGGCGGTGGCCCTGGACAAGCTGCTCGCCGACAGCGGCAGCAGCCGCGCCGCGGTGATCGCGGCGGTCGCCGACGTCAAGAGCTGCCGCAACCTGGGCCCGGCCGCGAAGAACCTGCGCGACGCCGCCCAGCAGCGCACCGGTCTGGTGACCCGGCTGGCGTCGGTGCCGGTGGACAAGCTGCCGAACAATGCCGCGCTGACCGGCGCCCTCAAGAGCGCCTGGCAGGCCTCGGCGTCGGCCGACACCCACTACGCGGCGTGGGCCGACCAGGTCGCCGGCAACAAGAAGCTGTGCCGCAAGGGCAAGGCCGCCGGCACCCCGCAGACGCAGGCCGGCAACCGGGCGAGCGGCACCGCCAGCGTGCAGAAGCAGAAGGCCGCCCAGATGTGGAACGCGATCGCGCAGCAGTACGGGCTGACCCAGCGGCAGGCCGGCCAGCTGTGAGCCGCCGGTGGTGAACCGCCCCGGGGCCGTGCCGCCCCGGGGCGCTCTCAGTTCAGGTGCGCGTTCTTCAGAGTGTCCGTCACGTCGACGAAGCCCTTGCGGGCCGCGACCAGCCGGCCGTCCCGGACGACCTGCAGGGTGACGTCGGTGTTGACCAGGCGCGGGAAGCCGATGGGGGCGAGCTTGCCCGCGAAGGGCCAGCTCAGCGTCGGCGTCAGCCCGCCCGTGGTGACCGGCACGCCGTCGTCCAGGGCGTGCCGGACGGTGTCGGCGGTCACCTCGCCGCCGCGCAGGGACTCCACGACCTTGCGGAACGCGGTGTAGGCGATGTAGGTCGTCTGCACCCCGGCGTCGGCCGGATCGATGCGGTTGTCGGTGAACGCCTGCTCGCTGATCACCTGCTTCATCCCGTCCCAGCGGGGATCGGTCGACACCGGGTACCAGCCGGTGATGTACGACCCCTCGTACGGCCCCGCGCTCCCGCCCGAGGCGTCGACGGCGGTCTGGTCGACGCTGCCCATCACCGTGGCCGCCCCCACCCCGGGGTACTGCGCCCGGGTCCGGCGGAAGGAGTCCATGAAGGTGCCGGTGCGCTCACCGAGCGCGGGCACCACGCACCCGTTCTTCCCGGAGCCCCGGGCGGCCTGCTTCAGCGCCTGCTCGGACTGCGCCTCGTACTCGGTGGCGTCCTCGTCGGCCACCAGGTCCCCGGCGTCCGCGTGGCCGCCCGCCTTCAGCCCGGCGCCGAGCAGCGAGGGCAGTTCGTCACCCGCGATGGTGTCGGGGCGCACCAGCGCCACGTGGCCGCAGCGGGCGGCGAGTTCCCGGCCGAGACCGGCGAGCAGCACCGGCTGGCCCCCGTTGACCGGGTACGACAGGGGGCTGGTGAACTCGGCGGTGGTGACGCCGTAGCCGCCGATGTAGGGGATGCCGGCGCTCTCCAGCGGCGGGAAGTAGGAGTCGGAGTACTGGCTGTAGGAGCCGACGACCGCGACGGCGTGCTCGTTGACCGCGCGCCGGGCGCACTTGGCGGCGGCCACGGTGTCGTTGTGCTCGTTGCAGGTCAGCACCTTCAGCGTGCGGCCGTTGATGCCGCCGTGGGCGTTGACCCACCGGGCGTAGGCCTCGGCGAAGGCGGGCATACCGGGCTTGTTGGTCGCCGTGGTCTCCATCGGTGCCCAGGTCATGACGGTGACGGGATCGTCCCCGGAGCCCCCCGTGGCACCGGGGATGATCCCGCAACCGGCGGCCAGCGACACGCACGCCACCGTGGCCGCCGCCGCTGTGGCGGCTCTGGTCAGAGGCCGGGTGGTGAAGGGGGGGACGGTGCTGCGCGTGCGTCGCCTGCCGGTCATGCACACGCACGATTCCCCCACATCACCAACCGGGGAGTGACCCATGGTCAACGGACGGTGACGTGAAGGTGAATTACGGGGGGCCGGAAGGGCGGCCCGAAAAGGGAACGTACGATCGATGACCGTGCAAGGTTCGGAGAAGTCTTCCCGTCGCGGCCGTCGCTCCAGCACCATGGGCGGCATGCCACACAACGACATGCCGTGGTGGCGCTGGCGCAGCAACGTGCGCTCCGCGCTGCACATGCTCTCCGACCCGGGATTCCAGCGCGACGTCTGGCTGGCCGGAGAGGAGGGCTACGGCGACGTCACGGACGCCGTGTACCGCCTGGTCGAGGACACCTGGCTGGACCACTGGTCCGCCGAGAAGTACGTCGGGACGATCTTCCGCGACTCGCAGGAGGCGGCGCTCGTCGACACCGCGGTGCTGCGCGTGCTGCGGATCATGCACCAGGTCGGACCGGACGCCCCGGTCGCCACGTACATGGAGCACCCGGAGTGGCCCGAGGCGGTGCGCGCGGCACGGGACGCGCATGTGCGGATGGCGACGAGCGACGGCGACGACCCCGACGCGCCGCCGCGCACCCTGGAGGTGCTGCACCTCCTGACGCGGTCCGCGTAGCGGACGACCGCACCACGCGCGGGGCGGGGCATGAGATCCTGTGACGCATGACTGAGCAGCCCGTGCCCGCCGCCGCCCCGGCCGACCAGTATGTCCTCACCCTCTCCTGCCCGGACAAGAAGGGCATCGTGCACGCGGTGTCCAGCTACCTGTTCATGACCGGGTGCAACATCGAGGACAGCCAGCAGTTCGGCGACCACGACACGGGTCTGTTCTTCATGCGGGTCCACTTCTCGGCGGATGCGCCGGTGACCGTGGACAAGCTGCGCGCCAGCTTCGCGGCGATCGGTGACTCCTTCCACATGGACTGGCAGATCAACCGGGCCGACGAGAAGATGCGCATCGTCCTCATGGTCAGCAAGTTCGGGCACTGCCTGAACGACCTGCTCTTCCGCGCCCGGATCGGGGCGCTGCCGGTGGAGATCGCGGCGGTGGTCTCCAACCACACCGAGTTCGCCGAGCTGGTGGGCTCCTACAACATTCCCTTCCACCACATCCCTGTGACGAAGGACACCAAGGCAGAGGCCGAGGCCCGCCTGCTGGAGCTCGTCCGCGAGCAGAAGGTGGAGCTGGTCGTCCTCGCCCGCTACATGCAGGTGCTCTCCGACGACCTGTGCAAGCAGCTCTCCGGGCAGATCATCAACATCCACCACTCCTTCCTGCCGAGCTTCAAGGGCGCCAAGCCGTACCACCAGGCGCACGCCCGCGGTGTGAAGCTCATCGGCGCGACCGCGCACTACGTCACGGCGGACCTCGACGAGGGCCCGATCATCGAGCAGGAAGTCGAACGCGTCGGCCACGACGTCACGCCGGACCAGCTGGTGGCGATCGGCCGTGACGTGGAGTGCCAGGCGCTGGCGCGGGCCGTGAAGTGGCACGCCGAGCGCCGGATTCTGCGGAACGGCCGCCGGACGGTCGTCTTCGCCTGAGGGGCGGGGCGGTTTCGGCGGTCGCGCGGCTGCGGGTCGTACGGGGCTGGTCGCGCGGTTCCCCGCGCCCCTTGGGTGGGTGCAGTCACCCCCGCCGCACGCTGCCCCCTACATCCTGCTCAACCCCGCCACGGCGAACAGCACATCCCTGATCGCCTCCTTGTCACCGACCTGCCCCGCCGCGGCCTCCGCCGGAGACACATGGCCGGCCGCCACCTGGCAGAACTCCACGTCGTCCAGGGCGACATGGGCCACCTCGTGCTCCGCGGAGGCCACCGCCGCCGGTGAGTCCAGCGGGATCAGCCACTCGCCCCCGCCCGAGCCCTCGATCTCCAGCCGCAGGCTCCGCCCCGGCCGCCCGGCGGGCACGAGGTGGCGTGTCGCGCCGGGCGCGGTCAGCCCGGCCTGCCGGCGCGCCGCCAGCGCCTGCGGCAGCATCCGCGCCGCCAGGTCGATCATGCCGTTCAAGTGCCGCGGCGCGGGCGGGGCGTAGGGGTAGTCCACCGCTTCGGCGATGTCACCGGCGTGCACCCAGCACTCGAAGGCGCGGTCCAGCATCGCGTCCCGCAGCGGCAGTTCGCCCTCCCCGTACGGCACCTGGAGCAGGCCTGCGGTGCTGCCGGTGAACGACACGGTGCGCACCAGCTCATGGCTCTGCTCCCGCCAGGGCCCGCGCACCGAGTGGGTGGGCGGGAAGCGCGAGGCGCGCCAGTACGCCTCCGTGCGCCCCGCGGGCGTCGGAGCCTGCGGGGACACGTCCGCGAGCGGGTCGTCGAGGCCGAGCGCCACCGCGACCAGTCCGTCGACGGCCAGCAGATGCGCGATCACCCCGGCGACGGTGGTACGGCGGGTGGTGGTCACGTCGGCCTCGAACCAGCGCAGCCGCACGGGCGCGTGCCACTCGGCGTCCCCGAAGTCCTGCAGCAACGCGTCCAGCCGCGCCGTCTCGGCGTCGTACGCCCTCGCCCACTCCGGCACCGGGATGCGCGGCGGGCGCCGGTCGAGGCAGCCCTGGAGCACCCGGGTGCGCAGGCCGGGGTCGAGGTCGAGGCTCTCGGGACGCTGGAGCAGGCCGACGGCCTCGCGCAGCCGCCGCGCCTCGACGGCGCAGGTGCCGCAGCCGCCCAGGTGCTCCTCCACGGCCGCGGTCTCCTCCGCGGAGCAGGCGGCCAGCGCCCACGCCCCGAGCAGCGACTTCAGCACCGGGTGCGGCAGGGCGGGCGGCTGAGGTGCCGGTGGTGGGTCGGGCAGCGGCTGTCCGCTGTCCTCGACGGCCGCCCGGGGCAGGGGTATCCGCGGCGGCCGGCCGGGATCGGGCACCCCGGAACCGCCGGACCCGTCCCCGTCCCCGTTTCTGTCTCCGGGGCGACCGGGCCCACCGGTGCCGCCGGGGCCTCCGGCGGCACCGCCGCCACCACCGTCACCGGACTCGTACGCCTCCCCGGAAGCCCCCTGCCGAGGCTCCCCGGGACCCCTGGGCTCCCCGGACTCGCCGGGCTGTGTGGAAGCCCCGGGCTCCATGAATTCCCCACCGCTCACCCCCTGCACCGGAATGTCCCCCCAGGCGTCCGTGCCACGCACTTCCGGTCCGACCCGGCCGCCGGTCGTCGCGCCCGTGCCGTGTGCCGTCTCCCGGCCCTCCTTCTCGCCGGCGGCCGCCGGCAGGTCCCGGTCGTCGCCGTGGGACGCGAAGCCCTCCGCGTCGTTCACGCGGCACCCCCGTACTCCGGTGGTGCGCCGGGCGTGCCGGCGTCGTGGGCCGTGGACAGCAGTTGCAGGCCGAGGCGGAGCCGGCGGCGGGCCTCGTCCTCGGTGACGCCGAGGTCGGCCGCGGTCTGGCGGTAGTCGCGGCGCTGGAAGTAGGCCAGTTCCAGGGCGGCGCGCAGCGGGGCCGGCATGGCCTGCACGATGTAGTCGGCGCGGGCCGCCACCGAGGCGTGCCGCACCTTGCGCTCCAGCTCGTCGGGGGAGCCGGGCGCCCCTTGGGCGAGCGCCGCGGTCTCGGTGGCCCGCAGCCGCTGCACGGCCATCCGGCGGGTGAGGTCGGCCACCCAGGTGCGCAGCGGACCCCGCTTCGGGTCGTAGCTGTCCGGGTGCTCCCAGACATGGGCGAAGACCTCGCGGGTCACGCTGTCGGCGGCCCTCTCGTCGCCGAGCACGCGGTGCGCGAGCCCGTGGACGAGGGAGGCGAAACGGTCGTAGAGCTCGCCGAGGGCTGCCGCCTCCCCGCGTGCCAGCCGCTGCTGCATCTTGCGGTCCCAGCGGGGCGGTGCGTCCTTCTTCGCCATACGGCCCCCTCACCCAGCCCGTGCCCGTCTTCAGCGTGCGCCCATCGACACCTCGAATGTAGTCGGCACGTCTGACAACGCACGCCCCTTTGTGCCAATGTGCGCCCCCTTCGGGGCCGTGCGTGCTAGGGCGCTTACCCGGAGGAGCCGCCCCCGGAACACCGCAGCGTCCGATCGAACAGTATCGAAATGAGATTGAATCCGACTGAAACAAGCCGATTTTGATCGGGACCCGTTTTCGACGGGGCGTTTCAGGGAAACGCCGCTGGGCAGCCGCGCTGCAAGGAAGCGTAAGAATTCCTTCCGTTTGGCGAGCAAGGGGCGTGGTGGTGACGTTCAAAGTGACCGACTCGGAGCAAGGGGCGTGGGCCGTGCTCCAGGTGTCGGGCGAGCTGGACCTGGTCACGTCGCCGGTGCTGCGGCAACGGGTGCACGACGTGATCGCCGAAGGCCGGCACAGCCTCGTCCTCGACCTGTCCCAGGTGCAGTTCTGCGACTCCAGCGGGGTCGGCGTCCTCATCGCCGCCCGCCGCCTGCTGCGCTCGTGCCGGGGTCGGCTGCGCCTGGTGCTGCCCGCGCAGGGGGCTGTGGACGGTTCTCACGTCAACCGGGTCCTCGGAGCCCTCGGCGTGCGCCGTCTGTTCGATGTGCACGCCGACCTCGAGGGCGCCGTCGGTGAGGAGCCGCTGTCGGCCTGAGGTGTGAGTCGTTTCACACCGATTGCCACAGTGTTGTCCCGGTTTTCCGCCGGTCTCGGTACAGCCGCCGTCGCCTCCCCGCCGCGCCCGTTCGTGCGTCGTACGCTCGCATGCCGGATGCACCACCCACCCCGACATAAGGCGGCCGAAGAAGAGATGGTCAGCAGCGAATACGAGCGTGAGATCGCCGCCCGGTTCGCCACTTTCGACCAGGACGGCAACGGCTGGATCGACCGCGCGGACTTCAGTGTCGCCGCGAAGGCGCTGCTCGCGGAGTTCGGCGTCGCGGCCCGCTCCGACAAGGGGCAGACGCTGTACGCCGGCGCCGAGGCGTTCTGGCAGGGCATGGCCGGGATGGCCGACCGGGACGGCGATCAGCGCATCACCCGCGAGGAGTTCGTCACCTGCGCGGTCAAGCGGCTGCGCGACAACCCGGAGCGGTTCGCCGAGATCGCCCGCCCCTTCCTGCACGCGGCCCTCGCGGTGGCCGACACCGACGGCGACGGCTTCGCCACCGTCGCCGACACCGCGCGCGTGCTGCGCGCCCTGGGTGTCGCGCGGGAGCGGGCCGAGGTTGCGGCCGCCACGCTGGACGCGGACGGCGACGGCAAGGTCGGCGAGGCGGAGAGCGTGCCCGCCTTCGCCCGCTGGTTCACGGTGCCGCAGTAGCACCGGCCGTCCAGAGCGCGGGAGTTGTGCGACCGGCGAGGGAGCTGAGTCATGGCCAAAGATGTCGCGGATCGTGGCAATCCGGTGTCACGGAGCGTCGATACCGGGTTGTGTCCTCGGAGGGGGTCGTCACGGCCCGGAGTCGAGGGGTGGCTCCGGTACCTTGTGTGAGATGCGAGTGGTTCCCGGTACGAGCCATGCCGGTGGTGGCTGTTCGACTCCCCCTGACGAGCGTCGCACAGTATGCCGCACGGGTACTCCTTCGCGCTGGAATATGCCCGAAGCGCTTGTTGGGGTGACGGTACGTCAACCAAGCTGGCGTACAAGGGTTTCACGTTCCGTGATCCAGGCTCCGGCCATTGTCCTGGCCATGCAGAAAATGGCTACGATCGTGGCTCTCGTCGTCGTGGTGCTCGCGTGGCGCGCGGCCATGTGTCCGCCGGTTCGGATGGTGTGAGCGGTGCAGGTGCTTCAAGTGCAGCTGGAGATCCGGCCCGACCCCGCGGAGGTCGGACGGGCCAGGCGGTGGGCCCGCTCGAGGCTCGCCGGTTCGGGGATAGCGGCCGACGAACCCCTCGCCGAGACGCTGATCCTGCTCGTGTCGGAGCTCGTCACCAACGCCGTGGTGCACACCGGCCATCCGGCCGTGCTGCGGTTGTCCCTGCCGGGCGTCGCGGCCGAATCGGCGACGGTGCGGCTGGAGGTGGCCGACTCCAGTGAGTGCGCGCCCGTGCCGCGCTGCGTGGACGGCGACGCCACCGGCGGCCGGGGCCTCGCCCTCGTCGACGGACTCGCCGACCGGTGGGGCTGGAGTCGCGAGGGCGCGGGCAAGCGCATCTGGTGCGAACTGGACCGGTGCAGCGCGGCGCGGGACTCCGCGAGCGTCTGCGGAGGCCTGGTGGCGCCGTACGAGGGGCTGGCGTTCGAGGCGGTGTGACCGGCGGGCCCGGGTGTCGTGAGCCGCGCGCCGCGACGCGACCCTGCTGTGCCCTGTCCTGCTGTGCGATCCCCGGGGAGTTGCCGTGCGCCCGGGGTGTGCTTCCGTGCGCGCCCGTGACAAACGGGGTGTAAGTAACATTTCTCCTTCGCCGTGTTGACGACGAGTGTCCGTTTGATCACGCTTGTGGTCAGCGATCCGCCGTGAGGGGACGGCGAGGGTGCCGGTGACGGGCGTCCTCGGCGAGTGCGGGTCGTCCGGTTCGGCGGCGGTTGTCCGAGGGCTCAGGGGTGAGGGGGCCGGGGCTGGTGCGCCGGAGCCGGCCGACGGTGCGCGGTGCCGTGCTCGGGGCGGGCAGCCGCGCGCCGTCGGCCGTTGGAAGCGCCGATCTCTGTCCACAGGCTGTGGACAACTTTTCCGGATTCCCGTTCCTTTTCCCGGACCCCCCTTCCTGCTCCGACCCGCGGCGGCGACGCGTGCCGTCATCGCGCCGGGCCGCGTGGCACTCCCCAGCGCATGACGCACCGTCAACCACCGTTGGCTGAACGGGTATGCGGCTGATCCGGACCAGGTTTTCCACAGGCGGAGCGGGCTGTCGGCGCCGCCCCTTACCGTCATGACATGACCTACCGCGACGTTGCCTCGAAACAGGTGCTGGCCTGGGCCGCCACGGCCCTCGGTGCCCGGATGCCGGTCGCCATGGCCCCGCTGGCCGTGGTGTTCCTGGTCCGCGAGCGGCCCGGCGGCTACTCCCTGGGCGCGGCCCTCGCCACGGCCTACGTCATCGGCGAGATCGTCGGCGCCCCCCTGCTCGGCACACGGCTGCGTCCCGACCGGGCCCGCCCGCACCTGGCGGCGGGACTGCTGGCCGGAGCCGCCGGTTTCGCCGGGCTCGGCGCCTGGCCGGGTGCGCCCGCGACGGTCCTCGCCGCCTTCGCCCTCCTCGCCGGGGCGGCGCCCGCCGGGGCCGCCGGCGGCCTGCGCAGCCTGCTCACCGCGCTCGTTCCCGAACGGGCCGTGCCGCAGGCGATGTCCACCGAGTCGATCCTGATGTCGGGCGTGTGGGCGATCTCCCCGGCCCTCGTCGCCGGTCTCGCCCTCGGCGCCGCCCCACGGGTGCCGCTGCTGCTGGCGGCCGCGCTGATGGCGACGTCCGTCGCGGGCCTGTGGCTGCTGCCGGCCGGCTGGACCACGGGCGCGGGGGACGGCACAAGCGGCGGCAGAGCAGGGGCGCGGGTCCTCGCCGGGGCCTGGCCCGTCTACGTGACCGGCGCGGCCAGCCTCACCACGCTCGGCCTCGCCGAGATCATGCTGCCCGCCCTGCTCGAGCAGCGCGGCGTCGGCGTCGGCTGGTCCGGCCCGCTGCTCACCTTGATGGCGGTGGCCGCGGGAGTCGGCGCCTTCCTGTACGGGCTGCGCAACTGGCCCTGGCGGCTGCCCACGCGCAGCCTGGTGCTGATGACCGGCACGGCCCTGTGCGTGACCCTGGCCGCGCTGATACCGCACACCGCAGCGATCGCGGTGACGCTCACCGCGGCCGGCCTGCTGCAGTCCTGCGCCATGCTCACCCGCAACCTCGCCCTGCGCGAGGCGCTGCCCGCGAGCGCCCTGGCCGCCGGCTACTCCGTGATGTACGCGGCCGCCGGCGCCGGATACGCGGCGACCGGCTCCCTGGCCGGGGCCCTGCTGAAGGTGACGACGCCGTCCACTGCCGTCCTCGCCGGGGTCGGTCTGACCCTGCTGCTGACGGCCGTCGGCTGGTGGGGCGAGCGCTGCGCGGCGCGGTCAGCCCAGGGCGCCGACCTCGCCACCGTCGACGCGGCCGGCCGTGGTGCGGAAAGTGCGGCGATAAGCGGTGGGGGTGACGCCGAGCGCCGCCTGTAGGTGCTGCCGCATCGACTGGGCCGTGCCGAAGCCGGCGTCCCGGGCGACCTGGTCGACGGACAGACCGGTGGACTCCAGCAGGTGCCGGACCCGCTCCACGCGCTGCTGGGTGAGCCACTGGCCAGGGCTGACGCCGGTCTCCTCGCGGAAGCGGCGGGTGAAGGTGCGCACCGACATCGACTCCTGCGCGGCCATG
Source organism: Streptomyces sp. NPDC049915 (assembly GCF_040656475.1). NCBI lineage: Bacteria > Bacillati > Actinomycetota > Actinomycetes > Kitasatosporales > Streptomycetaceae > Streptomyces > Streptomyces sp. NPDC049915. The sequence continues at coordinate 284,015 of NZ_JBFAMH010000004.1, read as the reverse complement.
TCCCGCAGCTGGATCGGCTCGTGCAGCCGCCCCAGCGCCCAGGCCCGCGCCGCGGTCGTGGTCGCCTGCTGCGGATCGGGCACCGGCCGGTCGATGTACTGCGCCTGCCCGCCGTCGCGGTGCGGCGGAACGACCGTGCGGCGGGCCACGTCGTTCGCGACGGCCGTGCCGTGGTCGCGGCGCACCATGTGCAGGCACAGATCGATCCCGGCGGCCACCCCGGCCGAGGTGAGCACGTCACCGTCGTCGATGAACAAAACGTCCGCGTCGACCGCGATCTTCGGGAACAGCCGCTGGAAGCGCTCGGCGTCGGCCCAGTGCGTGGTCGCCGGGCGGCCGTCCAGATAGCCGGCGGCGGCCAGGACGTACACGCCGGTGCAGATGGAGGCGAGCCGGGTGCCGGGGCGGATCAGCGCGAGCGCGGCGGCCAGCTCGCCGGTGAGCACGCCCTCGTCGTACAGCGGGCCCAGTTCGTACGACGCCGGGACGATCACCGTGTCGGCCTGGGCCAGCGCCTCGGGGCCGTGGGGGACGTACACGCTGAAGTCGGCGTCCGTCTGCACCGGGCCCGGCGGGCGCACCGAGCACGTCACCACCTCGTACAGGGGCCGTCCCAGCGCGTCCTTGGGGCGGCCGAAGATGCGGTGCGGGATGCCGAGTTCGAAGGGGAGCAGCCCATCGAGGGCGAGGACGACGATGCGGTGCGGACGGAAGCCGTCCGCGGAGTCGGCGGGGTCGGCTGAATCCATGGCCCGATCCTAGCGAACGCTGTCCTTCGGGCCACTCGTTCGAGGGTGGCCCACCCAGGAAGCTCTAGGACGTGACGCAGACGACCGAAGCACTCACCGCCCGGCAGGAGCCCGTACGGCGGCCACGCATCCACCGCGCGTGGTTCGTCGCCGCGGTCACCTTCGTGACGATCGTCGGAGCGGCCGCGTTCCGCTCCCTGCCCGGACTGCTGATCGACCCCCTGCACGCGGAGTTCGGCTGGTCGCGGGGCACGATCGGCGCCGCCGTCTCCCTCAACCTCGCCCTGTACGGCCTCACCGCGCCCTTCGCCGCCGCGCTGATGGACCGTTTCGGCATCCGCCGGGTGGTCGCCGCCGCGCTGACTGTGATCGCGATCGGCTCCGGCCTGACCGTGTGGATGACGGCGGCCTGGCAACTGTGGCTGTGCTGGGGCCTGCTGGTCGGGCTCGGCTCCGGCTCGATGGCGCTGGCGTTCGCGGCGACCGTCACCAACCGCTGGTTCACCGAGCGGCGCGGTCTGGTCAGCGGCATCCTCACAGCCGGCTCGGCGTCCGGGCAGCTGATCTTCCTGCCGCTGCTGTCCTGGATGCTGGAGCGCAACCACAACTGGCGGCCGGCCGCCGTCACGGTCTCCCTCGCCGCGCTCGCCGTAGTGCCGTTCGTCTGGCTGCTGCTGCGCGACCACCCGGCCGACGTGGGCGCCAAGCCGTACGGCGCGTCCGCGTTCGTGCCGAAGCCCGCGCCCGTGACGGGTGCGGCGCGGCGTGCGCTGACCGTGCTGTTCTCCGCGGTGCGGACGGGGCAATTCTGGCTGCTGGCCGGGACGTTCGCGATCTGCGGCGCCTCCACGAACGGGCTGGTGCAGACCCACTTCGTGCCTGCGGCGCATGACCACGGGATGCCGGTGACGGCTGCGGCTTCGCTGCTGGCGGTGATCGGGGTGTTCGACGTCGTCGGCACGATTGCCTCCGGCTGGTTCACCGATCGGTTCTCGCCGCGGCGGCTGCTGGCGGTGTACTACGCGCTGCGGGGGGTGTCGCTGCTGTTTCTGCCGATGCTGCTGGCGCCGAGTGTGCATCCGCCGATGCTGTTCTTCATCGTCTTCTACGGGCTGGACTGGGTGGCCACCGTTCCGCCGACGCTGGCCCTGTGCCGGGAGCGGTACGGGGAGGACAGCGCGATCGTCTTCGGGTGGGTGCTTGCCTCTCATCAGGTGGGGGCGGCGGTGGTGGCCGGGCTGGGGGGAGTGGCTCGGGATGTCTTCGGGAGCTATGACGTGGTGTGGTACGCGTCGGGGGCGTTGTGTGCGGTGGCCGCGTTGATGGCGTTGGTCATTCGGGGTGGAGGGCGGGTGCCTGCCGGCAGCTTGGGCGGGTGAGGTTGTCGTTCGTCTGCGGCTGGGTGGGGGCTGGTCGCGCAGTTCCCCGCGCCCCTTATATGCCTGCGGCGGCCCGTTGCTGTCCGGTGGCCGGTTGCGGTAGCGCCTTCGGTTCGTTGTGAGTCGGGGCCGGGGCGGGGGGTGTCCGTCCTCGGTCCGGCCGCCCGTTTCCGACGACGGCGCCCTTGCCCGGTGCCGGCCGCTGCGGGCGGACACCCCCCACCCCGTCCCCTTCCCGCCGTCGGCGGCTGCGGCCCGTCGTCGGTGCCTGTCTAGCTGTGGGCGGGCAGTCGGGAGATATGGGTGCCGTGGGCTCGGATGACAGCCTTGGCTATCTTCTCCGCGTCCAGGGCCAGTTCGCGGAGCATGCCGCTGATGGGATTGGTGTAGCCCGTGAAGTACAGGCCCGGCGCGTTGTGGGGGGTGCGGGCCCCGTGGGTTGTGGGGCGGCCGTCTTCGTTCAGTACGGCCAAGTGGCCGACGAGGCTTTCCAGTCCGCGGGTGTAGCCGGTGGCGGCGATTACCGTGTCCGGCTCGATCCGGGTGCCGTCGGCGAGCAGCACCTTGCCGCTCTCGAAGCCCTCCACGGCCGCGACGATCTCCACCCGCTCGGTGCGTACGGCGTCGATGAGGCCGACGTCCTGTACCGGGATGGCGCCCTCGGTGACCCTGCTGTACAGGCCGGTGCCGGGGCGGGGCAGGCCGTGTGCGGACAGGTCGGGCACGCTGATCCGGGCCAGGGGCCGGGCGAGCGCGTCCACCAGGGGTACCGGCAGGCGGCGTACCAGGACACCGGTGTACTGGGCGGCCCAGCCCGCGGTCGAGCGGCGCACGATGTGCGGGGCGGTGCGCACCGCGAGCCGTACCCGTGCGGCGCCGCCCTCCACCAGGTCGACGGCGATCTCCGCACCGGTGTTGCCGACGCCGACGACCAGGACGTCGCGGCCGGCGTACGGTTCGGCGTTGCGGTAGTGGCCGGCGTGCAGGAACTCGCCGGTGTAGGTGTCCCGTCCGGGCCAGTCGGGGACGTACGGCGTGTGGTTGAAGCCTGTGGCGACGACCACCGCGGCGCCGGTCAGCTGCCGGCCGCCGGTGGCGTGCAGCAGCCAGCCGTCGGGCGTGCGGTCGATGCGCGTCACCTCGACGCCGGTGACGATCTCCAGTTCGTGGTGCTCGGCGTACCTCTCCAGGTACCGCACCACGTCGTCCCGGGCCACCCAGCGCCCGAACCGGCGGGGCATCGGCAGCCCCGGCAGGCCGGACAGACGGCGGGTGGTGTGCAGGTGCAGCCGGTCGTAGTGACCGCGCCAGGACGCGCCGACCCGGTCCGCCCTCTCCAGTACGACGGCCCGCACACCCCGGGCCCGCAACGCGTACGCCACGGACAGACCACCGGGACCGCCGCCGACGACGTACACGGGGCGGTCCGCCGGGGTCGCGGGGCGTGGGGACGTGGGGGAGTCGACCATGAGCGCGAGCGTAATCACGCCCGCGTTTGATGGGTCTCGGTCAAGAGGGGAATTGGTTGCGGATTGATCACGGCTGTGAAGATCCGCCGGTGGTACGGGTGATCCGGGCGAGAAAGTCGCCGGGCTCAGTGGACTGCCCGCCCCCAACTGAGCAGGCACCGACGACGGGCCGCACCCGCCGACGGCGGGAAGGGGACGGGGTGGGGGGTGTCCGCCCGCAGCGGCCGGCACCGGGCAACGGTGCCCTTCTGAGACGCGGGCGGCCGGACCGAGGACGGACACCCCCCACCCCGGCCCCGACTCACAGACAACGCAAGGCGCTACCGCAACCGGCCACCGGACAGCAACGGGCCGCCGCAGGCATACAAGGGGCGCGGGGAACTGCGCGACCAGCCACAACGAAACCCGCACAGGCCGCCGCAGGCAACGGCGACCAGCCACAACGAAACCCGCACAGGCCGCCGCAGGCAACGGCGACCAGCCACAACGAAACCCGCACAGGCCGCCGCAGGCAAAGGCGACCAGCCACAACGAAACCCGCACAGGCCGCCGCAGGCAACGGCGACCAGCCACAATGAACCCTGCACTCGAACGACAACCTCACCCCACCCAAGCCGCCGGCAGGCACCCGCAGGGAAAAATCCCCGCCCCCCACCTCACCCCCTCATGTTCAATGACCGGATGACCCCCGCCCCGGCCCTCCGCACCCACGACCTCCGCCTCCGCCGCTGGGACCCCGCTTCGGACGCCGACGCCGAGACGTTCCTCCGTGGCTGCTCCGACCCGGAGTTCCAGCGCTGGAACACCCCGCTGCGCCCCATCGCCACCCTCGCCGACGCCCGCGCCACCCTCCGTGCCAAGGCCGACGCGGCCGACGCCGGCACCGGCGTGGCGTTCTGCGTGGAGGACGTGGAGAGTGGCACCCCGCTCGGCCACATCGGGGTCAGCCGGATCGACCGCGCCATGCGCTCCGCCACCGTCGGCTACTGGATCCTCCCCGAGGCCCGCGGCCAGGGCATCGCCACCCGCGCCCTGTCCGTCGCCACCCGCTGGGCGTTCACCGACCTCGCCCTGCACCGCCTCGAACTCGACCACGCCGTGGGCCACGACGTCTCCTGCAAGGTCGCCGAACGCTGCGGTTTCCGTTACGAGGGCACCCTGCGCGGTGCGATGTGGGAGGCGGGCCGCCGTGACGCCTTCCGCGACTGCCACCTGCACGCCCGCCTCGCGACCGACCCCGAGCCGCACGACAACGCCAAGGCTGGCCCCGATTCCCAGGAGGCACCCGCATGAGCGACTGGTGGAGCACCCCGGACCTCGACGCCTTCCTCGCCCGCGCCGGCACCTTCCTGCACTCCCGTCCGGCCGCCCACACCCTCCCCCTCTCCGTGACCGACGCGCTGCGCCACCGCGGCCTGCACGCGTTCGGCGACGGCGACCCCGTCTTCGGCGTCCTGGAACGCGCCGGCACCGTCGAGGCCGTCTTCGTCCGCACGCCCCCGTGGCCCCTCAACGTCACCGCCCTGTCCCAGTCCGACGCCGACGCACTCGCCGCGCATCTGGCCGCCGAGGGCCACGACCCGTCCGGCGTCACCGCCGACCAGGACACGGCGGCGGCCTTCGCGGCTGCCTGGCAGCGCCGCACCGGCGCCACGGGCCAGGCCGACAAGCGGCAACGCCTGTACCACCTCGGCGAATTGACGGCACCCCAGCCGTCCCCGCCCGGACGCCCCCGCGTCGCCACCGCCGGTGACCGCGCCCTGCTCGCCCGCTGGTTCGCCGAGTTCGCGGAGGCGGTCGGCGAATCCGCGCCGACCGACGCCGGGGCCTGGGCCGACGCGCGGATCGCCTACGGCGGCGTCACCCTCTGGGAGAGGCCGGACGGCATCCCGGTCGCCATGGCCGGCGTGACCCGTCTGGTCGCCGGGCAGGTCCGGGTGGCCCCCGTCTACACCCCGGCCGACCTGCGTGGCCGCGGCTACGCGGGCGCCGCCACCGTCGAGGTCAGCCGCGCCGCGCTCGCCACCGGCGCCGACGAGGTCCTCCTCTTCACCGACCTGGCCAACCCCACCAGCAACGCCCTGTACCAGCGGATCGGCTACCGTCCGGTGGCCGACTTCACGGTATGGGAGTTCGCGCCCGCAGACGCCTCGACCGCCGAAGTCACGGCCACAGCAACCCCCTGACCCACTCACCACCGTCCTGCCGCCGGTACACCACCCGCACATGCCGCCGCGCCTCGTCCCCCTGGAAGAACTCCACCTCCTCGGGCCGCAGCCGGTACAGCGTCCATGTCGGTGCCTGGGCGTCCGGCTCCCGCCGAGCCCGGTCCCACGCGGCCTGCGAGGCGCGCCGCAATTCCTCGACGGACTCCAGCGGCTCGCTCTGCCGCCCGGTGAGCGCGGCCGCCAGCGCTCCCGTGGAGCGGGCGTGCAGGTCCGCCTGGGCCTGGGCGGGCGGTGCCACGGTGACCGGCCCGCGCACCCTCACCTGCCGTCCCAGCACCGGCCAGTAGAAGCAGAGGGCGGCATACGGGCGTGCGGCGAGCTGGCGGCCCTTGTGGCTGACGGCGTGCGAGGCGAAGGCCCAGCCGTCGGCGTCGGCGCCGTGCAGCATGACGATCCGCACGTCCGGGCGGCCCTCCGCGTCCGCGGTGGCCAGCGACATGGTGTGCGGTTCCGGCTGCCCGGCCGCCACCGCGTCCGCGAACCACTCCTCGAAGAGGGCGAGCGGATCGGCGGGCGCGGCGTCCGGGTCGAGGGACGGCAGCCGGGTCACCTCCGGGTCCCACACCCGAAGTGACCTCAGCAGCTCGTGCAGGTGGGTTGCCATGAGCGGAAGTATGGCCGGGGCGCGAAGATCACCGGGCGGTAGCCTCGGCCGGATGCGTCTGATACCCGACGACCCGTTCCCCGAGATCGGTCACCCGTACGTCACCGCCGTCAGCGCCGACGGCCGCTGGCTCGCCGTCAGCTGCCACGCGACCGACGGCGCCGATCACGGCCGTGTCGTCGTGTACCGGACGGCCGATCTGGCCCTGTGGGACCAGCTCCGGCTTCAGGAGGGCGTCGAGCTGCTGGCCTTCCATCCGCGGCTGCCCGTCCTCGCCGTCGGCACCGAGGCCGGGGACGAGTTCGAGCGCCGGGGCGGGCTGTACCTGTACGAGCCCGGGACGCGCCGCCGGACCGGCATGACTGTCGCCGGTGCCGGGGTCGTCCATCTGCGCTGGCGGGACGCCCGGCGGCTGGAGGTGCTCTTCGCCGAACCCGTCGTCGACTTCGCGGACCCGGGCCGCAACACCCACACCCGCGCCACCGTCGTGCGCGACGACTGGTCCGGTGTGCGTGCCGAGGACCTCGCGGCGCCGCTCGGCTGGCCGCGCGCGGAGATCGCGGTCGACTGGAGCCGGACGGAGGGACCGGAGATCAGGCATCCGCAGCAGTACCTCGCCGCTCTCGCCGCCGACCACGGCCGGGCCTGGAACCGCCGCTCCGGGGTGGCCCTCGTGGAGTCGCTGCGCGACGGCCGGGTGCTCGCCGCCCTGCAGACCGGGACCCTGCTGGAGTGCTGGTCGCCGGAGGGCACCCTGCTGTGGTCGGTGCCGGAGCCGGAGGAGTCCTTCCACCGCAACGGCGGTCATCTGTACGTCTCACCGGACGAGGAGAGCGCCTGGGTGACCGTCCGCTACGGCGACAGCGGCAACCCGACGACCTTCCTGCGCCGCCTCTCGCTCGCCGACGGCAGCCAACTGGCCGAGCACAAGCTCGACTTCCCCGTCGCCCTCGCCTGGCGCGCCGACGGCGCCTGGGTCGCCCGAGACTCCCGCGACATCTTCCCCGGCCCGTGCCGGCCCCCGTACGACAGCGTCGTGTACACCCCGAGCGGGCGGCGCCTGGCTCAAGTGCCGCTGGGGGAGAGCGACCGTTCGTTCGGGCTGCGGGTGCGCCGCTCGCCGCATCTGCTGGTTCTGCGCGGCTACGGCGAGGAGGGCACCCGCACGGAACACCTGGACAAGTGGGTCGTCCGGCTCTCCCCGGCCGGTGTCGAGCGGCTCTTCCCGCTGTCCTGGGACGGCACGCCCGGCGCGTCCCCGCACGCGGGGCCCGCCGTGTACGTCGACGACGCGGCCGGCCCGGGACTCGTGCACGCCTGCACGGTCCGCCGGAACGACCACCTGGTGCGCCGCGCCTTCCCGGGCGGCGATCCGCTCTGGGCGCACCGCTTCGACTCCCGGGTGACCGACGTCGACGTCCACGACGGCCACCTCCACGCGGTGACGGGCGGGCGCGAGCTGCTCACCCTGCACGCCACGGACGGCACGGTCGTACGCCGTACGCCCCTCACCCTCGGCGGGCACACCTACACCCCGACCTGCCTGACCGCCGCCGAGGACGGCCGGGTGGTGATCGGCACGGTGGAGGGGCGGCTGCTGACGGTGCCAGGACGGCCCTGACCCCGGCACGGCCGTCCTCACAGCGTGGCCAGGCGCTCCGCCAGCAAGAACGCGCCGATGCCGAGCATGGCCGCACCCGACGTCCGGGTGACCGCGCGGGCGGCGGCGGGCCGGGCGCCCAGCACCGCGCGGGCCAGCAGGCCGACCGCCAGGTAGACGGCGGCGCAGCACGCCATGTGCAGCACGCCCAGTACGGCGGTCTGCGCCGGCACCGGCAGACGGTCGCCGCGCACGGTGAGGAACTGGGGCAGGACGGAGAGGTAGAGCAGCAGCCCCTTGGGGTTCAGACCGCTGATCGCGGCCCCGCGCCCGAAGACCCGCAGGCCGCCCCGCGCGTCCATCGACTCCCCGGCGTCCGGCGTCACGGGCCGACGCAGCACGTTCCAGCCCAGCCACACCAGGTACCCGGCGCCCACCACGGTCAGCGCGGTCAGCAGCGCCGCAGAGCCCGCGACGAGCACCGCGAGCCCCGCCGCCGCCAGCGCCGTGTGCACCGCGTACCCGGCGACCAGACCGGCGACGGCCAGGGTCACCCTGCGGCCGCCGAGGCCCGCGGCGATCGCGTACGCCCAGTCGGCGCCCGGCACGCAGACCAGCAGAAAGTCCAGGGCGAGGAAGGAGAGGAGGGTCGCGGAGTCCATACCGGGGACATTAGGCGCGATCCGCCCGAAAGTGTTCCCGAAATTTGCCCTCGCTCTCGCACGTCGGGGGAAGATTTGCCCCATGGACGACGTGGACCGGAAAATCCTTGCCGAGCTTCAGCAGGACGGGCGGCTGACCGTGACGGAGCTGGCCGCGCGGGTGCGCCTGAGTGTCTCGCCGTGCCATCGCAGGCTGCGTGAGCTGGAGCGGTCGGGCGCGATCAGCGGATACCGGGCGATGGTGGACCCGGCGGCGGTGGGGCTGACCTTCGAGGCGCTGGTCTTCGTCTCGATGCGGCAGGAGGACCGGGAGACGGTCGCCGGCTTCGAGCGGGCCCTCGGGGAGGTGCCGGAGGTGGTGGAGGCGCAGCGGCTGTTCGGCGAACCGGACTACCTGCTCCGCGTGGTCGCCGCGGACCTCGCCGCCTACCAGCGCCTCTACGACGACCGCCTGGCCACCCTGCCGGGCGTCCAGCGCCTGACGTCCACGCTGGTGATGAAGCACGTGGTCAAGGACCGCCCGCTGCCGGCGTGACGCTCCGCTGTCCGTACCGGGATGGGCCTCCGGGGCGGAAACTGCGGGGCCGTACTCCGTAACACGGCGGAGCCGGATACGCAGCAGGCGGTGGTCCACCTGGGTGGACCACCGCCTGCCAGACAGGACTTGGGGCTCGGTGCAACAGGCCGGGCGGAGTGCCGGCGCCTACCGCGTCGGCTTCTTGCCGGTGACGCCCAGATGCACCAACAGCGCGAGGTTCGGCTTCAGTTCGGCCTGCTTCACACCCCACGCCGTGAAACCCTTCTGGTGGGAGGCGACCGCCGCGAGCATCGCGACGAGCGCACCGGCGATCGCCGCGGGGTTCACGTCCTTGTCGATCCTGCCCTTGGCCTGCAGCTCGGAGATCGACTCCGCGAGGGAGCCGTTCACCGCGTTGAGGATCTTCATGCGGATCTTGTTGAACCGCTTGTCGCCCTCTGCGGCGCCGAGATCGATCACGCGCAGGATCGCGTCGTTCTGGCGCCAGAACTCGAGGAAGCCGTCGACGAGTTCCTGCGCGCTCTGCCAGCCGGCCTTGCCGGCCCACGACCGGCCCTTCACCAGCTCGGCCAAGACGGCGCCCTCGGCGGTCATTTGGTCGGCGATCTCCAGGACGGCGCCTTCGACGTCCGGGAAGTACTGGTAGAAGGTCGCGGGCGAAGTGCCCGCCTTCCGGGCCACGTCGATGACCTTGACATCCCGGTACGGAGAGGAGCTGAGCATCTCGCTGAGGCAGTCGAGCAGCTTCTGGCGGGTCGCCTGCCCTCGCCGGCCGGCCACGCGGCCGTCGACGGTACGCACTTGTCCTGTCATGCCGTCAGCTTACCGAGGGGGTGTCGGAGCGCGATTTGGCCGACTGCAAATGGGGTGCACGGGGGTGCGGAGGCTGGTGTGCCTGGTCTGCGCGGTGCGCGCGGTCCCGTTACTTTGGCGGCATGGCCGAAAACAGCTCATCCACGTACCCCGAGGGCGCCCCCTGCTGGGTGGACGCCCAGCTGCCGGACGTGGAGGCGGGCAAGCGGTTCTACGGTGAGCTTTTCGGGTGGACCTTCGAGGCCGCCCACGGCGACTCCGTGTGGGCCCGCCTGGACGGGGAACCGGTCGCCGCGCTCGCCCGCAAGACCGACGGGCGGCTGCCCACCGTCTGGACCGTCCATTTCGCCACCCCCGACGCCGAGGCGCTCTCCCGCCGTATCCGGGCGGCAGGCGGACAGGTGGTCACCGCCCCGCTGCAGATCGGCGAGCTGGGCGTCGCCGCCCTGGCCACCGACCCCGAGGGTGCCGTCTTCGGCCTGTGGCAGCCGGGCAGCCACCCCGGCTTCGGCCGCAGCCGGGACGAGGGCACTTTCGCCTGGGTGGAGCTGTACGCACGCGACACCGCCGCCGCCAACACCTTCTACGGCGATCTCTTCCACGACGCGCTGTTCGGGTCCGGCGCCGAGCCCCGCTTCGGCCGCGCCCCGGTCATCGATGTCTTCCCCGCCGAGATGCCACCGCACTTCCTGGTCCACTTCCGGGTGGGGGACTGCGCGGAGGCCCTCGGCCGGGTGCAGCGGCTCGGCGGGCGGGTGCAGGCGGACCCGTTCACGACGTCCTACGGCACGGTGGCGGTGGTCACGGACGACCAGGGGGCGTCGTTCGCGGTGCTGGAGCGGCCGTAACCGCGTCTGAACTGTCACTTTCATCCTGAAATAGTGCGAGACACCCCTCTCGTCACCGGGTTCGCAACCGCTGCCCGGGACAGGAAGAATCAGGGTGCGTGCCGCCACGGCGGTGCGGTGGTGAGACGCTGCACTTCGGCCGTGTCCACAAGCAGGTGATACGCGGCTCGTACGGGGAGGTGGCAGGCAAGTGGTGGATCAGCTGACGCAGCACGATCCGCGGCGGATCGGGCCGTTCGAGGTGCTGGGGCGGCTGGGGGCCGGCGGCATGGGGCTGGTCTATCTGGCACGCTCGGCGTCCGGCCGGCGCGTGGCGATCAAGACGGTGCGTACCGAGCTGGCCGAGGACCAGCTGTTCCGGGTCCGTTTCACCCGCGAGGTGGAGGCGGCCCGCGCGGTCTCCGGCTTCTACACGGCGGCCGTCGTCGACGCCGACCCGCGCGCCGCCGTCCCGTGGCTGGCCACCGCGTACGTGCCCGCGCCCTCCCTCGAGGAGATAGTGAACGAGTGCGGGCCGCTGCCGGCCCAGGCGGTGCGCTGGCTGGCGGCCGGCGTCGCCGAGGCGCTGCAGTCCATCCACGGCGCCGGGCTCGTCCACCGCGACCTGAAGCCCTCCAACGTCCTCGTCGTCGAGGACGGCCCCCGGGTGATCGACTTCGGTATCGCCTCCGGCGTATCGAACACCCGTTTGACGATGACGAACGTCGCCGTCGGCACCCCCGCCTACATGTCCCCCGAGCAGGCCAAGGACTCCCGCAGCGTCACCGGCGCCAGCGATGTGTTCTCCCTCGGCTCCACCCTGGTCTTCGCGGCCACCGGCCACCCGCCCTTCCACGGCGCCAACCCGGTCGAGACCGTGTTCATGCTGCTGCGCGAGGGCCCCGACCTGGAGGGCCTGCCCGACGAGCTGCGCCCGCTGATCGAGTCCTGCATGCAGATGGAGGCCGCCGCCCGCCCCAGCCCGGCCGACCTCCAGGCCCAGCTCGCCCCGCACCTGTTCGGCTCCGGCTCCGACGACAGCGGTACGGCCTCGGCATGGCTGCCGGAGAAGGCCGTCGCCATGATCGAGACCCGCCGCGGCGGCCGCCCCGCCGCCAAGTCGGCCCCGGCGGGCCCGCGCAGCGGCGGCCGCGGCGGATCCGGCGGCGGAGCCGGACCCGCCATCCCGCCGCCGCCCCCGCACGCCCCCGCCGTCCCCGCTGCGCCGGTCTCCGCGGGAGCACCCGGCACGGGCCCGGTCCACCTGGCCGGCGCCGCCGTGCCGATCGGCCCCGGCCCCCGTGTCGCCGACCTCCGCGCCGCCGCCGTCAAGGCACCGGCGCCCGAGGCCGCACTCGCCGCCTCCTGGTCCAAGCCGCGCCCCGGCGTGGGCGGCGCCGACCCGGCCGTACCCCATCCGCCGCCGGCGCCGCCCGAGCAGCAGCAGAGCGGCTGGCGGCCGTGGCGTTTCCGCATGTCGAACGACGTCTGGGGCACCCCGGCCGTCGGCGGCGACCTGGTCTACGTCACCTCCTTCGAGGTGCACGCGCTCGACGTGGCCACCGGCCGGCGCCGCTTCAAGACCCGGGACGTGGCCTGGTCGATGGCGGTCACCGACGGCCGGGTCCACGCCTCCGACGGCCCCACCCTCTTCGCCCTCGACGCCCGCACGGGCAGCGACCTGTGGCGGCTGCAGACCGACGCGTGGGTGTACTCCCTCAAGGCCGAGCGCGGCACGGTCGTCACCGGCACCCGAGGCGGCGGCGTCCAGGCATGGGAGGCGTCGAACGGGCAGAAGCTGTGGGAGATCACCGGCGTCCAGACCGACTTCGAGTCCCCCGAGGCCGGGCCCGCCCTGCACGAGGGCACCGTCTACGTCTGGCAGGAGGCCCGGCTGCGCGCCCTCGACGCCCGCACCGGCGACGAGCGCTGGTCGTACCCCATCGGTGACGCGGCCTCCTGCGGCGGCGTCCCGCTGCGCCTGACCCAGGCCCCCGACGGCTACGTCTACGTCAGCGCCGGCACCCGCGTGCTCGCCCTCGACGTGGCGAGCGGCATGGTGCGCTGGCACTTCGAGGCGCCCGCGGTGTTCCTCTGCCCGCCGGCCTTCGTGCCGGGCCCGGCGGTGACCGGCGGCGGGGTGTACCTGGCGGACTACCTCGGCACGGTCTACGCCCTCGACGCCACCGACGGCCGCGACCGCTGGCGCATCGCCACCGAGTCCCGCGCCTCCGTCGAACCGGTCCTGGTCGTCGCCGGTCACGTCCACGTCGGCAGCGGCAAGGGCCTGTACACCCTGGACGCGGTGACCGGCACGCCCAAGTGGCGCTTCCAGGCGGGCGGCGACATCGTGGGCGCGCCCGCGGTGGCCGAGGGCCGCATCCACTTCGGCTCCACCGACCACCTCCTCTACACGCTCAAGGCCGACGACGGCCGGCTGCGCTGGAAGCTCGCCACGGGCGGTGAGATCACCGGCTCGCCCCTGGTGCGCGACGGGGTCGTGTACGCGTGCAGCAAGGACCGCTGCGTGTACGCGCTGGACGCGGAGAAGGGGACGGGGACGGCGCGGACGGCGTGACGGCGGCCCCCGGACGCGGATGTGCGGGGTGCCTGGAGCGGCCGCCGCGCCGCTGCCACGGCCGACACCGCGCGGGGTACGGGACGGTCGCCGCGCGGTGACATGTCCGTGACCAGCCGCCCCTAGGGTGACCCCATGAGCAGATGGGGTCGCGAGTTCAGGTTCCTGACCGTGTCGGCGCTGGTGGTCCTGTCGCTGACGGGGTTCTCCACGGGCAGCCACAGCAGCAGTGGCGGCAGCAGCGGCGGCAGCAAGGTCAGCAAGTCCAAGTCCGGCTCCTCCAGGAGCGGCAAGAGCAGCAGCCGGCACAGTTCGAGCGGGGGCGGCTGCAGCAGTTCGCATCAGGACCACGACGCCTACGACGACGATGACGACGACACCTACGCCGGCGACGACAGCTACGCCGACGACAGCGCCGCCGCCGCGACCGCGACGCCCCAGCAGGGCGCGATCGTCAAGCTGGTGAGCTGCGCGACGAGGAAACAGCCGTACGCCACAGTGGAGTTGCGCAACCCCAACGCCCAGGACGGCACCTTCGAGGTGCGGATCAGCTTCCTGGACGCCAAGGGCAAGCTGGTCGACTCCGAAGTGGACCACGTCGAGGTCCCCGCAGGCGGAACGACCGCCACGAAGGAGTACGTCGTCGGCAACGCGGCCACGGTCCGCCGCTGCAAGGTCGGCGAACTGGCGGACCCGGTGACGTCGACCCCCTGAACCCCGAGCGGAAAAGCCACGGCCGCGGCGACTCCCCCTCCGTGCCGCCGCGGCCGGATCCCCCTGCGGAGGTGGTCAGATCACGCGGTCTCGTCCGTGGCGTGGTTGTCGAGCGGCTTCATCGGGATGCCGGTGGCGTGGTTGTCCAGCGTGGTGATCTGCTCGTCGGTCGCGTGGTTGTCGAGCGTGGTGACGGTGTCGACGTCCGTGGCGTGGTTGTCGAGCGGCTTGACCGTGGAGTCCTTCTTGGCATCGCTCATCGATCTGCAACTCCCTTGAATGGTGGCGAAGCCCGCCCGGCAGCTCCCCCGATGGCCGCCGGGCGGGCATATCAGGGTCGTTCACCCTAGCGGTGGTGATCACCGCTGACCCGTCTGCCCCCCGACGCGACGGATCGACAGGACGAGACTGCCTGCCCGCGATAAACGAACGATGAACGTGCCGCCGTGCGCTACGCGACGGCCGAGGGAGCCAGCAGGAGACGGACGTCCGCGGCCTCGGGCGAACCCAGCTGTTCGAAGATGCCGAGGGCTTCCTGCCAGCAGGCGTGCGCCCGGCCGCTCTGCCCGAGAGCCTGCAGCGCACGGCCGAGAACGGTCAGGACGTTGCCGCGCCGCCATTCGCCTCCGATGCCGCGCAGCAGGGCGAGCGCCTGCTCGACGAGGGCGGCCGCGCCGGCCGGTTGCCGGCCGGCGAGACGGGCCTCCGCGAGCCGGAACAGGGTCATTCCCTCCCACAGGCGCTGCCTGCTGTCCCGGAACACCTCGAGCGCCTCGGTCAGGCGGTCCACGGCAGCGTCCAGGTCGCCCTGTCCGGTCAGTGCCAGACCGAGTGCGTAGCGGCCGTTGGCTCCGCGCAGGGTGTGGCCCAGCCGGTCGTAGATGACGATGCCCCGCTGCGCGAGGTCCACCGCGCTGGTGACCTCGCCCATCGCCAGGTGGATGCGTGAGAGGTTGCACAGGGCGCTGGCCTCGCCGGCGAGGTTCCGGTCCTGGCGGAAGCTCTCGATGGCCTGCCGCAGATACGCCTCGCCGTCGGCGTGACGGTTCTGGTAGAGCGCGATGATGCCGCGGTCGTTGGCGGCCCAGCAGACGGGTGCCCGGTCGTCCGCGGAGTGGGCCAGTTCCATCGCCAGGTGCGCGGCGTCATCCGCTTGCTGGAAGCGGCCGGCCACGAGGTGGACGTTGGTGAGGGTGACGAGGGCGCGGCTCTGGGACCGCGGGTCGTCCGCGAGGTCGGCCGCTTCCCTGAGGGCGTGCGCGGCGACCTCGTACTGCTTGGAGTTGGCCCCCGATTCCGCCAGGTCCTTCACCGCCCACAGCAGATCCACCGCGCGCCGCAGCATCGGCCTGCGGGCGCACTGCTGCACCAGCGCCAGAACGGTGTGTGCCTCCGCGTACAGCCAGTCCTGGGCCGCGTGGCGGTCCGCGAAGACCAGCCCCGGATACTCGGTGCCCGCCAGGTGGTCCACCAGCCGGTCCCCCGGCCGTTCGACCGCGTACACGCCCGCTGCCGTGGACAGATAGAAGTCCAGGAGGCGGGACACGGCCGCATCCCGTTCCCGCGGCGGCCATTCGTCGCGCTCCGCGCAGGCGCGGGCGTAGAGGCGCACCAGGTCGTGGAAGCGGTAGCGGCCGGGCGCCGCCGATTCCAGCAGGGACGTGTCGACCAGGGACTCCAGGAGGTCTTCCGTGTCCTCGGCCGGCAGATCGAGGACCGCCGCGGCCGCCGCGAGGGAGATGTCCGGGCCGTCGGCCAGGCCCAGCAGACGGAAGGCGCGGGCCTGGGCCGGTTCCAGCTGGCCGTAGCCCAGTTCGAACGTCGCCTTCACCGCCAGGTCCCCGGCCTGGAGTTCGTCCAGGCGCCGGCGTTCGTCGGCGAGCTTGTCCGCCAGCACCGACACCGTCCACGTGCGCCGGGCCGCCAGACGGGACGCCGCGATGCGGATCGCCAGCGGGAGGAAGCCGCACGCCGCGACCACGTCCAGCGCCGCCTCGCGCTCCGAGCCCACCCGCTCCTCGCCCACGATCTTCGTGAACAGGGCCAGCGCCTCGTCCGGCGCCATCACGTCCAGGTCGACCAGGTGCGCCCCGGCCAGGTCCAGCATGCGCACCCGGGAGGTCACCAGCGCCGCGCACCCCGCCGTGCCCGGCAGCAGAGGCCGTACCTGGGCCGCGTCGCGGGCGTTGTCCAGCAGGACCAGGACACGGCGGCCGTCGAGCACCGAGCGGTACAGCGCCGCCCGTTCCTCCAGGGAGTCCGGGATCGCGGAGTCCGCCGTGCCGAGGGCGCGCAGGAAGGAGCCGAGGACCGTCTCGGGTTCGGCGGCCCGCGCTCCCGCGCCCTGCAGATCGACGTAGAGCTGCCCGTCGGGGAAGGCCGCGCGGGCCTGGTGGGCGACGTGCACCGCCAGCGTCGTCTTGCCGACGCCGCCGATGCCGGCCAGCGCCGACACGGCCATCACCCGGCCCTCGGCGGAGGCGAGGATCTCGCCGAGCTCGCGGACGAAGGCCGACCGGCCCGTGAAGTCCGGGACAGTGGCGGGCAGTTGCGCGGGGCGCGGCCGCGGCGTCACCGGCTCGGTGGGCGCCGAGGAGGGCTGAGCCAGCGCCGGGTCGGCGCGCAGGATCCGCTGCTGCAGTTCCCGCAGGTCCGGGCGCGGATCCACGCCGAGTTCCTCGGCGAGCAGGCGGCGGGTGTCGGCGTACACCGCGAGGGCCTCCGCCTGGCGGCCGCTGCGGTACAGGGCCAGCATCAGCAGTTCGCGCAGCCGCTCGCGCAGGGGGTGGGCGGCGGTCAGCGCGGTGAGTTCGGAGACCGCCTCGGCGTGGCAACCCTGCTCCAGGTCCATGTCCAGGCAGGACTCCAGCAGTTGCAGCCGCCACTCCTCCAGACGGACCCGCTGCGCCTCCGCGTACGGGCCCGGTACGCCCGCCAGCGCCTCCCCGTCCCACAGGGCGAGCGCCCGGCGCAGTGCCTCGCGGGCCCGGCACAGGTCCCCGGCCGCCCGGGCCTTGTCCGCCTCGGCCGTCAGGTCCTGCGCGAGGGCCAGGTCGAGCGTGCGCGGGCCGCGGATCGCGTAGCCGCCGGACTCGCTGACCAGCACGCCCGCGTCCAGCACCTTGCGCAGCCGGGAGGCGTAGGTGCGCAGCGCCGCCAGCGCCTGCGACGGCGGCTCCTCGCCCCACAGGGCGTCGATCAGTTCGGCGGCCGTGGCCGTGCGGCCCTCGCGCAGCAACAGCGCGGCGAGCAGGGCCCGCTGCTGGGGGGAACCGGTCGCCAGCGGGTCCTCGCCGCGCCAGGCCCGCACCGGGCCGAGCACACCGAAGCGCAAGGCCGCCGACTCCGCCGCGGAGTCAGGGCGCCTCTGCTCCGGCACCCGCGGAACACCGTCCATCGCCGTCCCCCCTGGAGATCCCGAGCAACCCCGTCAGTTTGCCTTGTTCGTGGCGGATGCGTCAGCCGTGGGCGACACCGATCACAGGGCGCCGGGCGGGCGGTCACAGGACCCACACAAACGGTCCCCCCGGAGAAGCGGCCCCCGCCGGGCCGGGCGGTCAGTCCAGGTCGACCCGGACCGTGAGCAGATCGGTGCCGAGGACCCGCACCCCGACGCTGTTGACGCGCGGCAGGCGGCGCAGCCGGGCGACCGGGTCGTCGTCGGGCAGGAGGCGGGCGGTGCCGGTGTACCAGCGGCCACGCACGCGCACCCGCACCCGCGGATCCGCCTGGATGTTGCGCACGTACTGCGAGCGCAGCCCGAACTCCGACACCAGCCAGAAGGAGCCGCCGACCCGCCGCCCGCCCACCGGGGTCTGCCGGGGCAGCCCGGAGACCCGCCCCGTCGTCTCCAGCACCGTCTGCGTGGGCAGCCGGCGCAGCACCGGGTTGAGGCGGCGCTGGAACGCGGTGGTGTACCGGTGGCGGAGATCGGCGAGGCGGGACACGAACGCTCCAGTCGAAGGTCAGCGGTGGCCGAGGAAGACCGGGTTGGTGAACGCCGCGAGGGCGCCCGGCAGCGGACCCGCCGCCGCCTCGTGCCGCAGCTCGGCGCGGACGTAGGCAGCGTACGACGCGGTGGTGCGCCACTCCACGGTTCCCGCGCCCGACACCGGCAGCGGGGCGCCGGTGAACAGCACGCCCTGGTCGGTGACGAACCGCACGGTGCAGCGCGGGGCGCCCGAGACCTCCAGGCGCACGGTCACCGGGGTGTCCCGGTCCACCTCCAGCCGCTCACCGATCCCGGCGTGCCGGCCCCGCCCGCCGCTCGCCCCGAAGGACAGCGTGACCTCGGCGGACTCGGCGACATAGGAGCGGCCGGCGCGGATGCCCGCCTGGATCGCCTCGCGGGTCAGGTCGTCGGCGAGGACGACGGTCTGCGGCATGCCCACGGGGTCCGGGTCGCGGTGGGCGTCGCTGTTGCCCATCGCCGGGATCCAGTCGCGTCCCTCGCGCACGGAGGCGACCAGCATGCTGTCCCAGTCGGCGAGCGCCACCTCGTCGTCGGGGGTGTACGGCCCGTTCCACACCTCGATCGCGTCGGCGTCGCCGAAGCCGAACTTCCAGTTGCAGCCGACGCAGGTGGCGTGGGGATGCGCGGGCACGACCAGACCGCCGGCCTGGCGGACGCGGCGGGCGAACTTCCCGAACCGGTTGTCGCGGGCCCGGTAGCGCCAGTCGACGAAGGTGCCCGGGTCGGTGCCGAGGGCCACGACGTGGCCGTTGCGGGTGGTGACCTCCTCGCCGAGCATCACCAGCAGGTCGTCGCCGGCCACGGCCGCCCAGTGCGGGTGGGAGGAGTTGGTGTTGTGGTCGGAGGTGTTGATGAAGTCCAGGCCCGCGGCCCGGGCGAGGGCGGCGATCTCGGCGGGGGTGCGGCGGCCGTCGGAGTGCCAGGAGTGCAGGTGGCAGTCGCCCCGGTACCAGGCCCGGCCCCGCCCCTTGGCGCGCTCCGGGGGGTACGCGGGCCTCGGCGTCTCGCCGGGCTCCCCGTAGGTGAGCGTGATGGTCAGCTCGTACGTCAGACCCTGCGGGGCCACGGTGTACGGGCCCAGCGCGACGTGCCAGGTGCCCGCGCGCACCGGGCCCGGCAGATAGCCGGGGGTGGCGTCGTCGGCGCGTACGAAGAACTCCGTGCGGGCGCCGCCCGACCAGCCGCGGAAGCCCTTGCCGCCGAGGTCGGTGCCGCGCTCGTCGAAGAGGCCGATGTCGAGCGCGTTGCCCGGGGTGCCGGCCGGCACGGAGGGCTTGTCGTAGGTGTAGGAGACCTTGATCTCCCGTACGCCGGTCGGTACTTCGACCGGGACGTACACGAAGTCGGGGGCGCCGGGGGGCAGCGTGCCGCGCACGGTCTGCGTCTCCTGGCCGCCCCGGCCCCCGTCAGCCGCTGCAGCGAAGGTCACGCTCCCCAACGTAAGCGCGGCGGCGGCTCCCGTCACGAACAGGGCGCGTCTGCCGATGGCGTTTCCGTCTGCTCTGTCGTCACACATGGCCGCCACTGTGCCGGGCGGGCGTGAACTCCGGTAGACCGCAAGGGAATCGGGGAGCGGCGTGCCCGGCGCGTGTCCGCCGTACGGATCTGGACCGACCGGACGGTATCGACTACCGCCGTCCCGCGCGGTACAGATCCCCCCATGCGTATCTCCGTCACGGTCTTCCTCACCGACGAGACCATCACGCCCGTCCGCCTCGCCCGCGAGCTGGAGCAGCGCGGCTTCGCCGGGCTCTACCTGCCCGAGCACACCCACATCCCCGTCGAACGCACCACCCCCTACCCGGCCGGCGGCGACCTGCCGCGCGAGTACGGCCGTACCCTCGACCCGTTCGTGGCCCTCGGGCAGGCCGCCGCCGTCACCGAACGGCTGGGCCTGGGCACCGGCATCACGCTCGTCGCCCAGCACGACCCGATCGACCTGGCCAAGCAGATCGCGACCCTCGACCACCTCTCGGGCGGCCGCGTCACGCTGGGCGTCGGCCTGGGCTGGAACGTCGAGGAGGCCGACGACCACGGGGTGCCGTGGCGGACCCGGCGGGCCCTCGTCCGGGACCGGATGGCGCTGATGCGGGCCCTGTGGGCCCCGGAACCGACCGGCCACGAGGGCGAGTTCGGCAGCGTGCGCCCGAGCCTCGCCCACCCCAAGCCCGTACGGACGCCGCGCGGCCCGGTCCTCGGCCCGCGCACCCTCCTCGGCGGGGCGGCCGGCCCCAAGCTGTTCGCGGACATCTGCGCGTACGCCGACGGCTGGCTCCCGATCGGCGGCCGCGGCCTGACGGAGTCCGTGCCCCTGCTGCGCGCGGCCTGGACCGACGCGGGCCGGGACCCCTCCGCCCTCCAGGTCGTCCCCTACGCGGTCCACCCGACCCCGGGCAAGCTCGCCCACTACGCCGGCCTCGGCATCGAGGAGGTGGTGCTGCAACTGCCCCCGGCCGGGGAGAGGGAAGTGCTGCGGACGCTGGACGAGTACGCCCCCCACCTCTCCTGATCGCGCTCCTGTCCTCGGAAGCTTTCCCGATCACGCTCGTATCCTCGAAGGATGACGACCTCCGCGACCCCCGGATCCGGCCCCACCGAGAACTCCATGCGTCGCGCGCTCAAACGCGCCCGGGACGGCGTCGCCCTCGACGTCGCCGAGGCGGCGGTGCTGCTCCAGGCCCGCGGCGAGGACCTGACCGGCCTCGCCGCCTGTGCCGCCCGGGTCCGCGACGCGGGCCTGGAACAGGCGGGCCGCCCCGGCGTCATCACGTACTCCAAGAGCGTCTTCATCCCGCTCACCCGGCTGTGCCGGGACAAGTGCCACTACTGCACCTTCGTCACCGTGCCCGGCAAGCTGCGGCGCGCCGGGCACGGGATGTTCATGTCGCCCGACGAGGTCCTCGACATCGCCCGCAAGGGCGCGGCCCTCGGCTGCAAGGAAGCCCTCATCACGCTCGGCGACAAGCCGGAGGACCGCTGGCCCGAGGCGCGCGAGTGGCTCGACGCGCACGGCTACGACGACACCATCGCCTACGTCCGCGCCGTCTCCATCCGCATCCTGGAGGAGACGGGCCTGCTCCCGCACCTCAACCCGGGTGTGCTGACGTGGACGGACTTCCAGCGCCTGAAGCCGGTCGCCCCGTCGATGGGCATGATGCTGGAGACGACCGCGACCCGGCTGTGGTCGGAGCCGGGCGGCCCGCACCACGGCTCCCCGGACAAGGAACCGGCCGTACGCCTGCGCGTCCTGGAGGACGCCGGCCGCTCCTCCGTCCCCTTCACCTCCGGCCTGCTGATCGGCATCGGCGAGACGTACGAGGAGCGCGCGGAGTCCCTGTTCGCGCTGCGGAAGGTGTCGAGGGCCTACCACGGCATCCAGGAACTGATCATCCAGAACTTCCGCGCCAAGCCCGACACCGCGATGCGCGGCATGCCGGACGCCGAACTGGACGACCTTCTCGCCACGGTGGCCGTGGCCCGGCTCATCATGGGCCCGAGCGCCTGCCTCCAGGCCCCGCCGAACCTCGTCGACGCCGAGTACGAGCGGCTCATCGGCGCCGGCATCGACGACTGGGGCGGGGTGTCGCCCCTGACCATCGACCACGTCAACCCCGAACGCCCCTGGCCGCAGATCGAGGAGCTGGCCGGGAAGTCCCGCGCGGCGGGCTTCGAGCTGCGCGAACGGCTCTGCGTCTACCCGGAGTTCGTGCGGCGCGGCGAGCCCTGGCTGGACCCGCGGCTGCTGCCGCACGTGCGCGCCCTGGCCGACCCGGACACCGGCCTGGCCCGCGAGGACGCCGTCGTCGAGGGCCACCCGTGGCAGGAACCGGAGGAGGTCTTCACCGCCACCGGCCGCACCGACCTGCACACCTCGATCGACACCGAGGGGCGCACGTCCGACCGCCGCGACGACTTCGACGAGGTGTACGGCGACTGGGCCGCCCTGCGCGAGGCGGCCGCCCCCGGCATGGCGCCGCAGCGCATCGACACCGACGTCCGCCAGGCGCTGCGCACGGCCGCCGACGATCCGGCCAAGCTCACGGACGCCGAGGCGCTGGCGCTGCTGCACGCGGACGGGGCGGCGCTGGACGCCCTGTGCCAGGTGGCCGACGACGTGCGCAGGTCGGCGGTCGGTGACGACGTGACGTACATCGTCACCCGGAACATCAACTTCACCAACGTCTGCTACACCGGCTGCCGCTTCTGCGCCTTCGCCCAGCGCCGCACGGACGCCGACGCCTACACGCTCTCCCTCGACCAGGTCGCCGACCGCGCCCAGCAGGCGTGGGAGGTCGGCGCGGTGGAGGTGTGCATGCAGGGCGGCATCCACCCGGACCTGCCCGGCACGGCGTACTTCGACATCGCGAAGGCCGTGAAGGCGCGCGTCCCCGGCATGCACGTGCACGCGTTCTCGCCGATGGAGGTGGTCAACGGCGCGACCCGCACCGGCATGTCGATCCGCGAGTGGCTGACGGCGGCCAAGGAGGCCGGCCTGGACACGATCCCCGGCACGGCCGCCGAGATCCTGGACGACGAGGTCCGCTGGGTGCTGACCAAGGGCAAGCTGCCCGCGGCCACCTGGATCGAGGTGATCGAGACGGCCCACGAGCTGGGCATCCGCTCCTCCTCGACGATGATGTACGGCCATGTCGACCAGCCCCGCCACTGGCTGGGCCACCTGCGCACGCTCGCCCGGATCCAGCAGCGCACAGGCGGCTTCACGGAGTTCGTGACCCTGCCCTTCGTGCACACCAACGCGCCCGTCTACCTCGCGGGCATCGCCCGCCCGGGCCCCACGATGCGGGACAACCGCGCGGTCACCGCGATGGCCCGGCTGCTGCTGCACCCGTACATCCCGAACATCCAGACCAGCTGGGTCAAGCTCGGCACGGAGGGTGCCGCCGAGATGCTGCGCTCCGGCGCCAACGACCTGGGCGGCACCCTGATGGAGGAGACGATCTCCCGCATGGCGGGCTCCTCCTACGGCTCCTACAAGTCGGTCAAGGACCTGATCGCGGTGGCTGAGGCGGCGGGCCGCCCGGCCAGGCCCCGCACGACGCTGTACGGCGAGGTCCCGGAGGAACGGCGGCGCGCGGCCGAGGCCTCGGACGGCCACCTGCCGGAACTGCTGCCGGTGCTGGACTGACCGGCGGGGCGCCCACGCCAGGGCAGTACGATGATCCGGCCCCCGACATGCCGGGGGCCGGAGACTGAGGAGATGCGTAGCGGTGCCTGCCCGACGGCTGCCCTCGTGGGCCTGGACCACCGCGCTGACCGTGGGCGCGGTCGCCGCGGTCGCGGCGCTGACGGTACAGGCCGACCAGGGGGCGAAGCCCACGGCGTCGGCGGCCCGGCCGGGCGCGTCGGCGCGCCCGCACCCGGCGCCCGCGGTGCCGCCCGCGGTCCCGGACGGCTCGGGCACCGGGCGGCGGGTCGTGTACTCGCTCGGTCGGCACCGGCTGTGGCTGGTGGACGCGAGCGACGCCCCGCGCCGCACGTTCGCGGTGTGGGCGGGCACGGTCAGCCCCGACCCGGGGACGTACAAGGTGTCGACGCGGCGCGAGACCACGACCGGCTCCGACGGCGTGCGGATCGAGCACATCGTGTACTTCACGGCGAAATCGGGGGTGTCGATCGCGTTCTCCAACGCGGTCGACGGCTCCTCCCCGCCGCCGCCCGCCGCGGGGAGCCGCACGGGCGGCATCCGGATGCGGGCGGCCGACGGGGCGGCGCTGTGGACGTTCGCGACGCCGGGGACGACGGTCGCGGTCGTCAGCTAGCGGGCTGCTCCTCGGCGGGCGCCCGGTGCCCGGCGGTGACGGGGTCCTGGCCGGCCAGGTGGTTGACGATGAGCACGACGCCGCTGATCAGGAAGATGCGGGTCGCGGCGTCGAGACCGTTCCAGTTCTTCGACTGCCACATGGCGAACCACTCGCCGCCGATCGCGATGAACCCGGCGCCGAACAGCAGCATCAGCATCAGCAGGCCGTAGGTGGACAGCCGCCGGGCGCGGGCGTGGTCCCGGCGCGCCCAGCAGACGGTCCCGGCTATCAGCACGAGCGCGGCGAGGGTCTCCCACGCGATGATCGCGACGTAGGCGGCGTTCTGCAGGCCCTTGCCGGTGATGGCCCGCCACATCAGGTCGTCGTCCTTGAACGTGGTGTCCATGGCCAGGACGTGCTGGACGAACGCCTGATTCGTCCCGAAATCGGTGATGTTCCCGAAGGCGACGAGTGTGATGTAGAGCGCGAGCACACCGGTGAGAAGCCCGGCGGCGAGCGGAAGCGCGCGTGAGGTGGGGGTGGTCATGCCGATCATTGTGCCCAACCGCCGACACCGTCCGTGCAGTACTCAACTTCCCCGCGCGGTATCGCCCTTGGCTGCCGGGGACGGCCGGGCAGCGACAGCACGCGCGGCACGGGGCCGGGGCGGACCGGGAGCCCTGACCGGCCCCGGCCCGCCGCCGCGCACATTTTCCGCCCTTTCCGCCCCTGAACCCCTCACCTCCGTTCGATTACAGTGCTGCGCGTCGTACGTATGGACGGTCCCGGGAGGTCTGGGTGGGCGCGACGTCCGGTGCCGTCTGGGGACGAGCCGAGCAGCAGGACTTCCGCAGCCGGGTGCGCGGCACGCTCCTCGGGGCGGCCGTCGGGGACGCGCTCGGCTCGCCCGTGGACGGGCTGGGCCTGGCCGCGATCCGGGAGGCGTACGGCCCCGAGGGCGTCGCCGACCTGGTGCCGGCGCACGGCCGGCGCGGCGCCGTCAGCCATCGCACGCAGCTCACCCTGTTCACCGTGGACGGGCTGATCCGCGCCCAGGTGCGCCGCGACACCGGCGCCTGGCATCCGCCGACCGATCTGCACCGGGCGTACCGGCGCTGGCTGGCGACCCAGCGGGACTGGGGGCCCGACGAGCGCCGCAAGGACGACGGCTGGCTCGCCCGCGAGGAGTGGCTGTACGCCCGCCGCGAGCCGCCCCGCGCACTGCTGCTCGGGCTCGGCGACGAGACGATGGGCACCCTTCAGGCGCCCAGGAACCCCGCCGAGGACGGTCCCGAGGCCGCCGCCCGCTCCGCCCCCTTCGGGCTGCTCGTCGGCTGGGAGCCGCAGCTGGTCGTCCAGCTGGCCGTGGAGTGCGCCGCGCACACCCACGGGCATCCGGTCGCCGGCCTCGCGGCGGGGGCGTACGCGGCCATCGTGCACGGTCTCGCCCGCAGTCAGAGTCTGGACGGCGCGGTCCAGCAGGCGCTCGCGCTGCTCGCCGCCCGCCCCGGCCACCGGCCGGTCTCCGACGCCCTCCAGCACGCCCTGGGCGCGGTGCGGCAGGGCCTGCCCACCCCGGCCCGCGTCACCGAACTCCTCGGGGACGGCACCGCGGCCGGTGTGCTCGGCGCCGCCGTCTACTGCGCCCTGGTCGGCGAGGACGTCCGCCACGGTCTGCGCCTCGCCGTGAACCACGACGGCCCCTCCGGCCCGGCGGGCGCCCTCACCGGCGGCCTCCTCGGCGCCCTGCACGGGGAGACGGCCCTCCCTCCGGCCTGGCTGGCGGAACTGGAGGGCCGCCCCACACTCCTGGAACTCGCCGACGACTTCGCCATGGAAATGACCCAGGGTCCGGCGCTGCACGGGCCGATGGGAGCGTCACCGGGCTGGCTGGCCAGGTATCCGCGCGCCTGAAGGGGCGGGTGGGCCGGCGCGGCGGCTTCAAGCCGGCGTCGGCTGCACCTCCCCCGGGGGCGCGGGGAACTGCGCGACCAGCCACGACGCCCCCGCACCGGCCGACGGCGAGGTGCCCCTACGGCGCTCCCACCACTCCCTGCGCCGGAGACCGAACCGCTGCCGCCGCGTCGTCGTCGCCGTTGACCCGTGCGATGATCGCCAGCCGTTCCGGGGTGTCCTCCGGCTTCACCCAGCCGATCCCGATGTACAGCACCAGGGACACCGCCAGCGGGATCGACACCTGGTACTGCAGCGGCACTCCGCCCTCGATCTGCCAGCTGATCGGGTAGTTGACCAGCCAGAAGGCCAGCAGGCCCAGCCCCCAGCTGGTCAGGGCCGCCGTCGGGCCGGAGCGGCGGAAGGGGCGCAGCAGGCCCAGCATCATCGGGATGGCGATCGGGCCCATCAGACCCGCCACCCACTTGATGACGACGGTGATGATGTCCTTGAACGCGGGGGAGTTGACCTGCGTCGCCACCGCCATGGACAGCCCCAGGAAGACCACGGTCGTCACCCGCGCGGCGACCAGGCCCGAGCGCTGCCCCCACTCCCGCGCCCGCCGCGACAGCACCGGCGCCACGTCCCGGGTGAACACCGCGGCGATGGCGTTCGCGTCGGAGGAGCACATGGCCATGGTGTGCGAGAAGAACCCGACGATCACCAGGCCCAGCACACCGTGCGGCAGGAGCTGTTCGGTCATCAGGGCGTAGGAGTCGGAGCCGTCCGGCTTCTGCGCGTGGACCAGGAGCGGGGCCATCCACATCGGGAAGAACAGGACCACCGGCCAGACGAGCCACAGCACCGCGGACAGCCGCGCCGAGCGCTCGGCCTCGTGCGCACTGCCCGTGGCCATGTAGCGCTGGGCCTGGTTGAGCATGCCGCCGTTGTACTCGAAGAGCTTGATGAACAAGAACGCGAGCAGGAACACCGTGCCGTAGGGGCCGACGAGCGGCTTGCCGTGTCCGTGCAGGGCCGGTTCGTCCCAGGCGCCGAGGAAACCGATGCCCTTGTCGTTCAGCTTCAGCACCACCGCCACGAACATGGCGACCCCGGCCAGCAACTGGATGACGAACTGCCCGAGTTCGGTCAGCGCGTCCGCCCACAGCCCGCCGATCGTGCAGTACACGGCCGTGATGGCGCCGGTGATGAGGATGCCCTGGTTGAGCGAGATCCCGGTGAACACCGACAGCAGGGTCGAGATGGCCGCCCACTTCGCGCCCACGTCGACGATCTTCAGCAGCATCCCGGACCAGGCCAGCGCCTGCTGGGTGGGCAGGTTGTACCGGTTCTTCAGATACTCCAGCGGGGAGGCCACGTGGAGCCGCGAGCGCAGCCGGTTGATGCGCGGCGCGAACAGCTTCGAGCCTATGGCGATACCGAGGGCGATCGGGAAGGACCAGGTGATGAAGGAGGTGACGCCGTAGGTGTAGGCGATGCCCGCGTACCCGGTGAACATCACCGCGCTGTAGCCCGACATGTGGTGCGAGATGCCGGACAGCCACCAGGGCATCTTCCCGCCGGCGGTGAAGAAGTCGCTGACGTCGTCCACCCGCTTGTGCGACCAGACGCCGATCGCCACCATCACACCGAAGTAGCCGATGAGTACGGCCCAGTCGAGACTGTTCATGCGGCCGATCGTGGGGTCAGTCCCATGAACACGACAAGCGAGCGTAAGGTCAAGTCACGGTAAAAACGTTCGACTTGATGTCTGTCGTTCACTCACATGAACAGCCAGGAAGCGGGCGGACCCGGGAGCCGATACCCGGCTCCCGGGTCCGTCCACGCTGGTTCCCGGCTGATCCCCGCCCGATTCCTACGGCGTCCGCACGGTCTGCTTCAGCTCGTCGGGGCAGGGCGTGCCGCGCGGCAGCTGGTAGGGCGCCGCCAGCCGGTACGTGCCCGCCTTCGGCGCCAGCAGCACGGTCCACCTGTCGCCGTCGGCGTCCTCGTCCGTCTGCATCAGGCAGCCGTTGACGTTGTCGTACGACTTCGGCGTGCCCTCGGCGCGGTGCCTGGAGGCGTCCGTCTCCTGCGGCGCCTTCAGGCTCTTGCCCTCGGCGTCCACGATGCTCAGCCACGGCGAGTACGGGATGCGCACCAGGATCCGGCCCGGCCTGCTCACCTGGATCGTCATCTCGCCCTGCTCGGCGCGCACCACGACCGCGTCCGGCTCGGCCAGCGGCGCCGGGTCGGTGACCCGGAACAGCTGCCACTGGTCGTCGCCCCAGATCTGCTGCAGATACGGCAGCCCGCGCTGCACCAGCGCCCGCTCGCGCTGCCCGCCGTCGCCGTCCGGCTCGTCCTTCGGCACGACCACGTAGTGCACGGCCCAGCGCTGGAGCCACTCGTGGTAGTTCGCCGAGTTGAGGGTGTCGTCGTAGAAGAGCGGGTTGCGCTCCATGTCGGCCTGGCGGTTCCAGCCGCGGGCCAGGTTCACGTACGGCGCGAGCGCGGACGCCTCGCGGTGCGAACGCGCCGGGACGACCTCCACCCGGCCCTTCTCCGCGCCCACCTGCTGGAGCTGGTTCACCAGCGGGGCCAGCTCACGCGACCAGTTGGCGGCCGGAGCGGTGTGGATGATGTCGTCGACCGTCTTGTAGCCGATCCAGCCGACGAAACCGACGAAGGCCACCACCACCGCGTACCACTTGCGGGACTTCGGCACGGTGAACGGCAGCGCCGCCACCAGTGCGACCCCCGCGAACAGCATCGCCAGCCGGGTGATGTTCGAGCCGATCTGCGAGCTGATCAGCCACACCAGCAGCACCGCGAGCCCGTACACGGCCGCCGTGAACCGGACCGTCCGCCACGTACGCGGGACGGCGAAGTGGACGATCGCCGAGAACAGCAGCGGCAGGGACGCCGACCCGAACGACATCGGCTGCGTACCGGAGAACGGGAACAGCCACGCCGAGACCGCCACCACCGCCGACGGCGCGATCCCCAGCGCCCACGCGCCCGGCCGCCGCTTCTGCAGGAACAGCGCGACCGCCACCAGACCCACGAACAGCCCCGCCACCGGCGAGGCCATCGTCGCGAGCGCGGCGAGCGGCGCCGCGCACAGCGCCTTCGCCCAGCGTTTGTGGCGCCAGCGGTACGGCCAGCAGAAGACCGCCGCGACCGCGCCGAGCGCGAACATCATGCCCAGACCGAAGGTGACCCGCCCCGAGATGGCGTTGCAGATCAGGGCGAACACCCCGGCCATCGTCGCCCACAGCGGATTGCGCACCGCGCGGCTGCGGATCAGGATCAGCGTCAGCAGCCCCGCCGAGACCGTACCGGCGATCATCATGGTCGTACGGACGCCGAGCACCGACATCAGATACGGCGACACCACGCTGTACGACACCGGGTGCATACCGCCGTACCAGGCCAGGTTGTAGGCCGAGTCCGGGTGCCGGCCGACGAACTCCGCCCACGCGTCCTGCGCAGCGAGATCGCCGCCGCTGTTGGCGAAGGTGAAGAACCAGACGATGTGCAGGACGCCCGCGAGGGCGGTGACCCACAGCACCGGGTGGCGCAGCATCCGCTCCCGCAGTGCGAGGAAGGCGGACCGGAAACGGTCGCGGCGGTCGTCGCCGCCGCCGGACGGGCCGGTTTCAGGCAGCGCTATTCGAGGGCCGGTACTCGATCCCGTACCGGCGTCGTCGGCGCGTGTCGGCTCCGCTGTGGCCACCTGAAGGCACTCCCAGTTCCCGTCTTCTGTTCTCGGCCGCAACCGCGACCCGTCCCGTCTCGGGACGCTAGCACGCACCCGGCCGGGGGGCTCTGCCGTGCTGCTCCGCCGACGGCGTGCGCGGGCCCGGGGTGAGCGGGCCCGCGCGGGCCGGGGCGTCAGCCCAGGCGGGTCAGCTTGGCCGCGAAGCCCGGCTCGGTCAGGTCCTTCTGCAGGGCGACCGGGACCTTCACCGCCTCGCTCGAACCGTCACCGACGGTGAGCGTGCCGACCTTCGTACCGGCCTTCGCCGTGTGCGGCAGGGCGTCCGCCGCGAACGACAGCTTCACCTTCAGCCCGGCCCAGCCGACCGCCGTGACGTTCTGCGTGACGACGACCGGCGTACGGCCGCCCACACCGTCGTCCACGTAGCCGACGACGTCGCCCTTCTTCAGGATCGTCCTCGACTGCAGCGCCGCCTGTGCGCCACGGATCAGCTTGTCACCGCCGTCCAGGGCGGCGCTGAGGATGGTGTTCTCCGGGCCGCCGGCGGGCTGGCGCACCACCGCACCGACGATCCGGCGGGACACACCGTTCACGTCCTTCTTGGCCGCGAAGACCAGGTTGCCGAGCGCCGACGTGGTGGTGCCGGTCTTGATGCCGACGACGTGGTTGTGACCGACCAGGCCGTTCCAGTTGGGGTGCTTGACGCCCTTGTAGTCGACGTACTCCATCATCGCCGCGACCTCGCGGAACGCGGGCTGCTCCATCGCCTGCTTGGCCAGCTTCACCTGGTCCACGGCCGTGCTGACCGTCGTGTTGTTCAGACCCGAGGGGTCGGTGTACGTCGTGTCGGCCATGCCGAGGCTCTTGGCGGTGGCGTTCATCTTCGCCACGAACGCCTGCTCCGAGCCGGAGTCCCAGCGGGCCAGCAGACGGGCCACGTTGTTGGCGGACGCGATGAGGATGCTCTCCAGCGCCTCCCGCTCGGTGATCGAGTCACCGGCGGTCACATGCACGGTCGACTCCTGACCGGCGTCGGACTGGGCCTCGGCGGTCTTGTCGATGCCGATCTTCGGCCCGTCGGCCCCGCTCTCGAGCGGGTGGTCGCGCAGGACGATGTACGCCGTCATCACCTTGGCGACACTGGCGATCGGCACGGGCTTCTGGTCGCCCGACGAGCCGAACGTGCCGATGCCCTGCACATCGAGGGCGGCCTGCCCGGAGGCCGGCCACGGGATGGTGGCCTTGCCGCCGTCGAAGGTGTAGCTGTCCTGGGCGGTCAGGTCGAGCGCCGGCGTCGGCAGCGGGCGCACGGCCTGCGCGATCGCAAAGACGATCACCAGCAGGAGGACCAGCGGCGTCCAGATCTTGACCCGCCGCACCACCCTCCGCAGCGGCGTCTGCGGCGGCGGCGGGGTGTTCGTCAGCTCGGCCAGCAGATCCAGCGGCGGCTTCGGCGGCAGCGGCTGCTGCGTGGTGCGCTCGGGGCCGGCCTGGGGGATGGCCGCGGTGGCCTCGGCGGGGGCAGCCTTGGGGGCGGCCGCCTTCGGCTCCGCGGGAGCGGGAGCGGGAGCGGGCGTGGGCTTGGCGCCGGCGGGCTTGGCGTCCGGGGTGACCCGGCGCAGAGCGGTCGTGGCCTCGCTCACGGGCGGCTGCGCGGGGCGCGGGGGCTTACGGGTCGAGGGGTCGTCGAGGGGCTTGAGCGCGACGAACTTGCTGGTCCGCTCGGCCTCGGACTCGGCGGGCTTCGCGTCCTCAGGGGCCTTGTCGGACGGAGTGTCCTTGGACTTGCCGTCCTTGGCGGACGTGCCGGCCTGGGCGTCCTTGCCGGACGTGCTGTCCTCGGCGTCCTTGGGCTGCCCGGCGGGCTTCGGCTTGACGTCGCCGAGCTTCAGCATGGTGGTCGGCTGGTCGATGTTGCCCTTGCCGACGCGCGCCTTGGGGGCGTCGCCGATCTTGAGCATGGTGGTGGGCTGATCGCCGCCCTTGCCGACGGGAGTGTCCTCGGGGGCGTCCTCGGCGTCCTCGGCGTCCGCAGAGGCGTCGGCCTCGTCCGCCGTACGCGAGTCGGCCTTCTCGCCCTCGGCGTCCTTCTCCGGAGCCCCGGCGTCCGCGGAGGCGCCCTCCGCGCCCTCCGCAGGGGCCTTCGCGGCCTTCTCCGGCCCCTCGGAGCCCTTCGCCTGCGCCGGACCACCGTCGGAGTCCGCCGACCTCACCCAGGCCGCCACGGCCTCACGCAGCCGCGCGTCACCTTCGGTACCCGGCGCGTCGCCGTCCGTACCGGAGGCGTCGCCGTCCGGGGCCTCGACCTTCGGAGCCGCGTCCTTCGGCGCGTCATCGGCCGGGGTCTCGTCCTCCGGCGCGTTGTCTTCCGGAACTTCGTCCTCCGGCGCGTCGTCGTCGGACGCCTCGCGCTCGGACGCTTCGCCCCGCGGCGCGTCGTCGGAGGCGTCGTCTTCCGGGGCCGCCGCCGTCTCCTCGCCGTCCGCCCCGCCCTCGGAGGTGCCCTCGGAATCACCCTCGGAGGTGCCCTCGGAATCACCCGCGGAGGCGCCCTCGGAACCAGCCTCGGAACCGCCGTCGGCCTCGCTCTCCCCGGCGTCCTCCGCCAGGTCGCGCACCGACAGCACCCGGGTGGCCGTGTCCACACCCCCGCGGGGCGGGTCGGCCTCGCGGGCCACCGCCAGCCGAGGGTCAGGGCCCCCCGCGGCGGAGTCGCCCGAACGTTCGTTCCGGGCCTCGGGAACCGACGTCGCGCTCCCCGGCGTCGGTTCCGCCGACGACTCGCGCTGCTTCGACCTGTCGGGGGACTCGCCCGCCACCGATGCCTCCTCCATACGCCGCCGCACGCCCTCCGTGCGTCTGCCGAAACCGTGAACCGCCGCCCGGAACACCGCCCCACGGCACTGTCCGAACCATGTACCAGTGTCCTGTCTGCGGCCCCGACTTCTGCGTAGGACGAGAACGACATACCTGCCGGTTCCCTTACAAACAGGTCACGCACCCTCGACAGACCAATGTGAGAGGGGTCACCCTGTCATTCATCCACGCGGGGAGGCATGGATGGGCAGGAGCCGCAGAACACTTCCGGAGGAGCTTCTGCTGCTGGCACTGGACCCGACCACGGGTACCACTGCACAGCCGCAGTCGCTCGACCTGGGTCTGGCCGGAGCACAGCTAGTGGAGCTGGCGCTGGCCGGACGGATAGCCCCAGACGGGGATCGTATCGCCGTGGTGGTACCACGGCCGACAGGAGATCCAACTCTGGATTGCGCGTTGGAGTTGCTGCGAAGGCGCGGCGCTCCGGTACGGGCCGTCCACTGGATCGGCGGGCCGCGTCTCGGGCTCCGCCAGACCTACCTCTCGCATCTGGAGCGGTGCGGCATGGTGCATGCCGTCGAGGGCCAGATGTGCGGAGTGCTGCCGACGACGCGCTACCAGGCGACGGACAACGAGATCAGCCGGGAGATCAGGGCCCGGCTGGATTCGGCGATCCGCACCGGCGTACCGCCGGACCCGCGGACCGCGGCGCTCGCCGCCCTGGCCCACGCGGTCGGTCTCGGCAAGCACCTGTACCCGGGCAACGAGGGCCGTTCGTCCCGTTCCCGGTTGCGGGACCTGATCCGGCACGACCCCATGGGCGGGCTGGTCGCGCACGCCGTCATGGACGTGCAGAACGGCGCGGCGGCACAGCCACGCCGCGGAGCGCCCCCCGGCCGGCAGGCCGGCGGAGCCCGGTCGGCGACGGAACCCGCTCGCGGGGTTCCGGTGCAGCCGCACCGGGCCGGCATGGCGCGCGTCGTGGCCCACTGAGCCGCGGTCACGGCACCGCACCGCACCACCGGCGCCCTCCGGCGCCACCACCAGGACCCGTTCGGGAGCCGCGCGTCCGCGCGGGGCGGCCCGGCCGTACGCCCTCGAAGGGCCCGGCCGCGCCGCCCCGCGCGAACGCATGCCCGCACGCACACCGCTGAGGCCGGCCCGTACCCACGTGCGAGGGGCCGTACGCGTCTTCGCCGCATATCCACCGTTCGGCAGCGGTAGGAACCCGCTTGGTGGCAGTCTGCTCAACAGCAGATACGCAAAGTTGCTAGCAACAGGCACGCAGCCGGAGGTGCACGTCCCGTGGCGTCCAATGTCAATCCCACTGTCAGGCGGCGCCGGCTGGGCCAGGAGCTGCGCAGGCTCCGTGAGCTCAAGGGCATGACGGCCGAGGAGGTCGCCGAGCGGCTCCTCGTGTCCCAGTCGAAGATCAGCCGGCTGGAGAACGGCCGCCGCAGCATCAGCCAGCGCGACGTCCGCGACCTGTGCAGCGTCTACGAGGTCGAGGACCAGCGGGTCGTCGACTCGTTGATGCAGATGGCCAAGGACTCCCGCCAGCAGGGCTGGTGGCACACCTTCGGCGACATCCCCTACAGCGTCTACATCGGACTGGAGACGGACGCGGCGAGCCTGAGGGTGTACGACCCGCAGGTGGTGCCCGGTCTGCTGCAGACCCGGCAGTACGCGGAGGCGCTCATCGCGGGCGCGCTGCCGGAGACCGCGCAGGCCGACATCGACAAGCGTGTGCAGGTGCGCATGCGCCGGCAGGAACGCATCACCGCGCCGGAGAACCCGCTGCGGCTGTGGGCGGTGCTGGACGAGGCGGCGCTGCGCAGAGTGGTCGGCAACGAGTCCGTGATGCGCGACCAACTGGAGTACCTGGTCGAGCAGTCGCAGCTGCCGCACGTCACCGTGCAGGTCATCCCGTTCGAGATGGGCGCCCATCCCGGCCTCAACGGCCAGTACGCGATCCTGGAGTTCCCGGACGCCGCGGACTCCAGCGTCGTCTACATCGAGGGCGTCACCAGCGACCTCTACCTGGAGAAGCCGAACGACGTGCACAAGTACGCCATGATGTACGAGCACTTGCGGGCGCAGGCGCTGAACGTGGACCAGTCGCTGCAGTACATCTCGCGGATCGCCAAGGAGTACGCCCGCTGACGACCGCCTTGTGCGGGCCCGGCCGTTGAAAGTGCCGCACGGTACACCAGTCAACGGCCGGGATGGAAGTCTCCTCTGGAATATGCCATCCAACGAGTGAATAGTCGCTTCGTGACCCCAGGGGGGCGAGTAGCGTCGATCACGCCAATCAGGCAACAAGGTTGGCGTGAATCGAACAACCCTCCTCAGGCAATACGGAGCAGACATGGCAATTCGTCAGGGCGCCACGGACTCGTGGACCAAGTCCTCCTACTCCACGGGCAATGGCGCGTGTGTCGAGATCAAGTCGCCGGTCGTGGCCGCCATGGCCGTACGGGACTCCAAGGTCCCCGAGGGGCCCATCCTGTCCTTCCCGGCCGAGGCGTGGAGCGCCTTCGTCACCGCGGTCAAGTCCTGAGGGGAGGGTCTTCCTGAGACCCGCGTACCCCCCACGACACAGCGCCACGAAGAGGGCCCTCTCGACGAGCTCGCCGTCCTTGCCGAGAGGGCTCGGCTTTCCCCGCCGGACCCTGAAGTCCGTCCGGGGAAAGCCGGTTCAGCCGTGACACCCGTCGGTCACCGCACGGGGAAGGCCACATCGCACACCGGGTCCTCGGGGCCGGCAGCGTCCCAGTCGGCGAAGTAGATCTCCCGGCACGGGCCGTCGTACTCCAGCCCCCGCTCCTTCATCCACGCCTCCACCGCTTCGAAGGCGGCGAGGATCTGCGGGTGCGCGACCTGCGCCTTCGTGATCCGCGTGTACGCCAGCCGGCGTGCCGGCTCCACCCGTACCACCGTCTCCCAGGCCCGCCCGCGGGCGGCCGCCCACGCCCGGGCCGCCTCCTCGTCGGCGACGGGCACACAGGACTCGGCCGGACCGTCGCTCTCCATGGACACCTCGGCGTGGTAGACGACGAACGGCGACGCCACGACCCCACCGCACTCCCGGGCCGCTGCCTCCAGCCGCCCCATGGACGCCCCGATCCACGCGGGCAGCTCGTCCGCCAGCGTGTGCCGCTTCTCGGCGAGCACCACCTGCGCGGGCACCTCGACCGTCTCCACCTCGAACGCGTCGTACATCTCGAATCCCCTTCCGGACAGTCGTCCACGGAGGAACCCGGCGAGTGTGCGCTGCCGCGCGATCCGCTCCTCGACGCCGGCCCAGTACGCGCCGAGCCGGTCGGCCGCCGCGCTCCCGTCCCGCTCGGCGGCCTCGACCACCTCGGCGATCACGGTGAGCGGCATGTCCAGCTGCCGCAGCAGCGCGACCGTCCGGGCGCGGTCGATCTGGCCGGCGCGGTAGTAGCGGTAGCCACTGACCCCGTCGACGTGTGCCGGGCGCAGCAGGCCGAGGCGGTCGTACAGCCGCAGGGCCTTCGGCGAGAGCCGGGCCCGCGCGGCGAACGCGCCGATCGTCAGCAGGTCGTCGTCCACGACGCCATCCTCCGTCACCGGGCCCACCTGGCCCGGTGACGGGAACGCTGGTCCTTGCCCCAGGGGCAAGGTCAACCCGGTCCGGCTAGCCGAGCGCCTTCTCGACGGCCGCGACGAGTGCCGCCGCCTCCGGCTCGGTCTGCGGCGAGAAGCGGGCGACGACCTGGCCGTCCCGCCCGATCAGGAACTTCTCGAAGTTCCAGCGGATGTCCCCGCTGTGCCCCTCGGCGTCCGCGGCCCCGACGAGGCGCTGGTACAGCGGGTGCCGGTGCTCGCCGTTGACGTCGACCTTCTCGGTCATCGGGAAGGTCACGCCGTACGTCGCCGAGCAGAACTCGGCGATCTCCTCGGCGCTGCCCGGCTCCTGCCCGAGGAACTGGTTGCACGGCACGCCGAGCACCGTGAAGCCGCGCTCGGCGTACCGCTCGTGCAGCTTCTCCAGGCCGTTGTACTGCGGGGTCAGCCCGCACTTGGAGGCCACGTTCACGACGAGCACGACCTGCCCGGTGTAACTCTTCAGGTCGGCGGGCCCGCCGGTGAGGGCGCCGATCTCGACGTCGAGGGGGGAGGAGGCGTCAGTAGTCATGAGCGGAGCCTAGCGGGGTGGGGTTACATGACGGCGGCGCCCTCGGGGAGGTTGCCGGTGGGGGCCTCGGGGCGGGCGCCCGCCGCCTCGACGAGCACGTCCCCCGCCACCGTCCGCGTGTACAGCACCGACCGCCCCGCCCGACGCCGCAGCACCAGACCGGCGTCCCGCAGCACCCGCAGATGCCGCCCGACCGACCCGAGCCCCTGCCCGGTGACGGCGACCAGCTGGGTCGTGCTCATCGGCGAGGCGAGCAGCACGAGCACCGCGGCCCGCCCCGGCCCCAGCAGCCCGCCCAGACTCGCCGGCACCCGGGGCCCGCCGTCCCCGGCCAGCGCGCCCACGCACGGATAGACCACCGCGTACCGCCGGCCGTCCTCCCAGCTCACCCACCCGGTGCGCGGGGTGACCGGCACGAACACCAGCTCCGCGCCGGCGATCTCGCGCGGCGGGTACTCGTGCGGATTGACCTGGAACCGGTTCTCGCCCAGCCATCGTGTCCCCGGCCGGAGCGAGTCCAGTACCGCCGCCCAGCCACCCCGGCTGACCTGCGCCGTCCGTGCGACCACATCGGCCTCCAGCACCCGTCGGCGCCGC
Organism: Streptomyces sp. NPDC049915; assembly: GCF_040656475.1. Classification (NCBI taxonomy): domain Bacteria; kingdom Bacillati; phylum Actinomycetota; class Actinomycetes; order Kitasatosporales; family Streptomycetaceae; genus Streptomyces; species Streptomyces sp. NPDC049915. Next base: position 246,926 of record NZ_JBFAMH010000004.1, on the reverse strand, counting down.
TCCCAGAACGGCAGGACGGTCTCCTCCCACACCCACTCCAGCAGCGCCGCCGCCCGCTCGGGCAGATCGTCACGCTCCAGCCCGGCGGGCAGCGCCCCGGCGAGGGACATGCGCAGATGCGCCCGCGCCCGCGCGCCCCCGACCTGCCGTACCCGCGCGACGGCGTCACCGAAGTCCTCCCCGTCGTACGGCGTCGGGGTGAGGAAGTCGGCGATCCACTCCCGGCCGAGCCCGGCCCGCACCAGCGACGCGGTCACGCTGTCGCGGGCCAGCAGGGCGCGGTAGGCGGGCAGGTGGGTGCGGAGCCACTCCTGCTCCCCGGGGTGGGACCCGCTCGCCGAGTGCAGCAGCTTCAGGGAGGCGAAGACCTCCGCGAGCGGCGAGATCACGAACCGGCTGCCGGCCAGTGTGTCCGCGTTGACCTGCCACCAGCCCATGCCCCACCGGCCTCTCGCGTGTGACTCGACCTTTCGCGTGTGGGCGAAAGAGTACGGCCGCACCCCCGGCAGCTTCGACCCTGTGGGGCATGCGCAGCTACCGCGACCTGTTCCGCACCCCCGAGTTCACCCCGCTCTTCCTGTCCAGCGCGGCCCTGACCGCGGCCCAGACGACCGGCGCCCTGGCACTGGCGACGCTGGTGTACCGGGCGACGGGCTCACCGCTGCTGGCGGCGGTGAGCATGTTCGGCCCGTCCCTCGCCCAGGTCCTGGGCGCGACCCTGCTTCTGTCGGGCGCGGACCGCCTGCCCCCTCGGCGGGCCCTGACGGCGATCTCCCTGACGTTCGCGGCGGGCACCGCCCTCCTCGCGATCCCCGCCCTGCCGATCTGGTCGGTGTTCCTGGTGATCCTCACGCAGGGCCTGGTGGCGTCGCTCGGCGGCGGAGTGCGCTGGGGCCTGCTGAACCAGATCCTCACCAAGGACGGCTATCTGCTGGGCCGCTCGGTGTTCACCATGCTGAGCGGCCTGATGCAGATCACGGGCTACGGCCTGGGCGGGGCCCTGCTGGCCTACCTGAGCCCGCACACGACCCTGCTGCTCTCGGCGGCGCTGTACGTCGTGTCGGCGGCGGCGACCCGCTGGGGGCTGACCGCACGGCCCCCGCGGGCGACGGGCCGCCCGTCGGTCCGCACCACCTGGCGGACGAACGGCACGCTGTGGCGATCCCGCCCCCGCCGCCTGACGTATCTGGGCCTGTGGATCCCGAACGGCCTGATCGTCGGCTGCGAGTCCCTGTACGTCCCGTACACCCCCGCGTCGGCGGGCACGCTGTTCGCGTGCGCGGCGCTGGGAATGCTGCTGGGTGACCTGGCGGCGGGCCGTTTCGTGCCGCCAACGCTCCGCCCCCGCCTGATCACCCCCCTGCTGGTCCTGCTGGCGGCCCCCTACGCCGCGTTCGCCCTGTACCCCCCGCTGTGGCTTGCGGCCGTGCTGGTCACGACGGCGTCGGCAGGCTTCAGCGCGAGCCTGCTGCAGCAGGAACGCCTCATGCGGCTCACCCCCGACGACCTGAGCGGCCACGCACTCGGACTGCACTCGGCGGGCATGCTCACCCTCCAGGGAGCGAGCGCCACACTCGCGGGCACGCTGGCCCAACTGACGTCCCCGGCAACGGCGATGGCCCTGCTGTCCCTGACCTCCCTGACGGTGACGGCGTGGCTGGCGCGGGCCGGGACGGCGGGCGCACCGGGCGGAGTGCTGCTCGACGAGGAGCGCGCGGAGGCGCCATGACGACTCGTGGCGTCACTTCTTGCTGCCGTCCACGATGACCGGCGTGCCGTTCGCGTCGGTGCCGCACGGGACGGCGTACACCGGGTTGGCCTTCGCGGCTTCCTTGTAGGCCTCCAGGCACTGGTTGTACAGCACCTTGTCGCTCAGCGACCGCTCGATGATCTTGTTGGCGGCGGCGATGCCCTCCGCCTCGATCCGCTTGCGCTCCGCCTCCGCCTTCGCCGTACGGGCCGCCTCGGTGGCCCGCTCGGTGGCCTGCTCCTGCTGGATCTTCTTGTCGATCTGGTCCTGCAGCTTGTCCGACGGCCGCACATTGCGCAGGTTGACGGTGGTGACGTCGATCCCGCGCGGTGCCAGCCGCTGCTTGACGAGGTCGGCGATCTCGGCGCCGATCTGCTCGCGGGCGGAGGCGTAGCCCTCCTCGCTGGTGTGCTTCGCGAAGACGTTGCGGATGATCTCGCGGCTGTCGGGCAGCACCAGCCGCTGCTCGACGGCGTCCTCGCTGCCCGCCAGCCGGTACAGCTCGACCGCCTTCGCCGGCACCACGGCCCACTTGATGGTGACGTCGGCGTACAGCACACCGCCCTGGGAGGAACGGACCTCGACGACGTCCTTGCCGTTGAGGTCGAGGTCGACCGGGCGGGTGGAGAAGGACGTGACGTCGGTGAACGGCGACTTGAAGTGGACGCCGGACGTCAGCGGCGCGCCGATCTTCCCGAAGGCCACCGGGACGCCGACCTCGTAGGCGCTCACGACGTGGACACACGCGAACGCTCCGGCCAGCAGTCCGGCCACGGCACTGAGCGCGGCCCCGATCCTCCAGCCCGTCTCGTCACGTCTGCGCCCGACGAGAAACAGCACGACGGCGCCTATGAGCAGCAGGATGAACAGCACAAACACAGGAAATCCCCCTCCGGAAACGTTTCCGCGCCCCCCTGGCGCGGCCCCGGCGCGCATCGTAGCGATCGAGGGTGACGCCGATACCCCGTCGCGGAACACCCGGGGGACCGAACGAGTGGACTCGGGAGGACGGCGCACACCAGGACGCGCTGCTTCCGGTTCCCGGATGGTGCCGTTGCCTTCTCAGCCCCCTCCCCGACAGGGCGCCCCGACATGCGACGTATCCCCTCCCGCCGCCTGTTCACCACCGCGCTCGTGGCGTCGGCACTGGCCCCGACGGCGGTGACTCCCGCGGCCGCCCATACCGGGTGCGGCGCCGCCCACGACCAGGACCAGAACCACGACCAGGTCCGACCGCACGGCTTCGGCCGCGAGTGACCACCCGCCTGGACGAGGCGATCGAGGACGTCCGCCGCGAGGCCGGCATCCTCGGTGTGGTCGCCGGACTGTGGATGCCGTGCCGGGGGACGTACGTCCGGGCGCCCGACGCCGCTCCCATGCTTGCGGGAGCGGCACCGGGCGGCACCCGGGGGTCGCCAAGTGGGTGAGGGAGCACGTTCGCGCGGGGTTCAGGCGTCGGCCAGGCGGAAGTGGACGATGGCGATGTCATCACCGGGAACGATGTCGGGGTAGTGGTAGCGCAGCCGGTCGTGCAGCGTCGCGAGATCGCGGAACCCGTCGGCGACGGCATCCTGCTCGGTCAGCTCACCGACCGTCTTGTGACGGATCGCCGTCACGACGCCCGGGAGCACCAGGTCCTCCTCCAGCTCGAAGACGAGGTCGACCGGCCCCGTGGCGACCGGAGTCCTTCGCCGCACCGTGGTCGTCTTGCGCCCCGCGCGGACGGCGTCGAGATAGTCCCGGTGGAAGGCCAGTGACTGCGTCACCGTCCCGGCGCGCCCCGCGCCGGAGACCTCCTGATCGGCCCACACATAGCTGTGCGGCAGCAGACCGGCGACGGAGATGCTGCGGACCCCCTCGTCCGTGGGCACGAGGACGCGGATGCCCGGGTGATAGTCGAGAAGAACCTGCCGATCACGCCCGCACGGCGCGAGCACCCCGCGCCCGTTGTCTCCGACGGCGACGATGGCCGCCAGCTCACGCGCCCCCGCGGCACGGGCATGCCCCAGGGCGACGAGCTCCGCGCAGGGCCCACCGGTGAAGTGGTAGAGGTTGATGCCCCCGAACACCCGCCCGCTCACGTCCCGCACGGCGGCACCGACGGTGTGCACCTCCCCGTCCCCGTTGTCCTCCACAATGCGCCGAGCGAACTCGACCAACTCCATGTCCTCTTCGGTGGCTTGCTGCAGATCGTGGATCATGAGCAGCAGCCTAGGGCGGCGACGCGGGGGAGAGCGGACGGGGCGGCCGGAGCGGGAGGCCGGGACTATCGTGCGCGTGTGACCTGCGCAGTGGAGCGCCCTCTCCTCTTCCTCGACATCGACGGGCCACTCATCCCCTTCGGCTCGTCGGCCGGCCCCCTACCTGCCGCGGCATCCACCGACCAGGGGAACCCACTCCTGGCGCGCCTCGTCCCCGGGACCGGGCCGCGCCTCCTCGCCTTGGGGTGTGACCTCGTGTGGGCCTCCACCTGGGGGGAAGAAGCGAACGAGGCTGTCGCCCCGCGCATCGGTCTGCCGAAGTTGCCCGTGATCCCGTGATGCAGTGGCCGGAGGCCGGCGCCGACACGAGCCCACGCGGCCTGCACTGGAAGACCCGCCACCTCGTCGACCGGGCCGACGGGCGGCCGTTCATCTGGGTCGACGACGAGATCAGCGACGTGGACCGCCTGTGGGTCGCGGGCCAACACCCCGGCCCGTGGCTGCTTCATCGCGTTGATCCCGGCAGAGGGCTCCAGGACCCCGACTTCGCCGCACTCGCCGACTGGCTGCGTTCCGTTGCGGCGAAATGATCAGCGTGCGCGGCGAGGTGGTCAGCTGAGTACACGTACTCATGTGGTGCCGCGGCGGCGCCTGACAGGCTCCGTGACATGAACGACAGGCTCCGTGACATGCAGGGCGGCAGAGGGACGCTGACGGCGCTGCATCTCTTCCTGGTCTGGGCGATGACGGCGGCCGCGGTGCCGGTGTTCGGTGTGGGGCTGCTGGTGGCGGGCTGGGCCGACGGCATCGGAGCGGCGGTCCTGTGCCTCGTCCTCGGTGTGCCGCTGGTCGTGGGCCTGCTGACCATCTCGGCCCTGCCGATGAGGACCGTGCTGCCGCTGTACGGCTCCTTGCGGCGGCGGCTGGGCTGGGCCGTACTGGTCTTCGTCCTCGGCACGCTGGGCATCGTGGCGGGCCTGGTCGCCTACGGCCGGGACGTCGACCTCGGCAGCGCCGGCACCCGGATCGCACTGACCGGGGTGCCCTACGCCGTCGCGGCGGCGTTCTTCGTGCCGAGCAGGTGGGTGCGGCTCGGGGCGCTGGCCGCGCTGGCGGGCGCGGTGGCCTACGGGTGCTTCGTCGGCCCGGCGCTGGCGCGGCAGGGCGAGGAGGAGACGCAAGCCGCGCGGTACCGGGAGCATCCGGAGCTCCTGTTCCTGGGCGACGCACCGCCGGGCCTGCAGGTCTCCCACGCCGAGGTCGGCCCTGCCACGTTCATCGTCGACTACCGCCCGATCCGTGAGGGCTACGAGACGGGCTACGTCGGGCTCGTCGTACGCCCACCGGCACCGCGGCCCCCCGATGCCCCGAGCCCGCCGAGAAGAACGTGACCTGCACGGTGGACGCGCACGGCGAGATGGTCAGGATCCGCGACTTCGCCGGCGGAACCCACGAGATCAGCCTCACCCGCCGCCAGGGCAGAGCGGAGTTCGAGGTCACCAGCCAGACGGTCGCCGAGCCCGGGCTCCGGCGACTCCTGGACACCCTGCACCCGCTCTCCGACGCGGAGTTGGAGAAGCTGAAGCAGGAGAAGAGGATCGACCAGCACCTCTGAAGCGGGCGGCCGGTACAAGACCCCACGCCACGGGTAAGGTACCGATCTTCGGCCGGCGGAAGCCGTACGGAGTCCTCGAAGGCCGGGAACATCATGCAGCTCGCCGACCATCCCGCACGCCGCCGCCTCAGCGCCGCCCTGGACAACCTCTCCGTCACCTTTCGCGGCATGAGCGCGCATCCGGACGAGCGCAACTGCACATGCCACTGGGGCAGCGCGGAGGAGCTCGCCCTTCTGAAGACGCCGGACGTGGAACTGGAGCCGGACCTCCTGCGCCGGACCTGGCAGGCCATCGACTGGATGGATCACGCGGCCGTGCTGCGCCGCATCCTGCCGCAGTTCGCCCGGGCCCTGGTCGCCGGTCGCGTGGAGCCCCTGTTCGGGCTGGAAGAGGCCGGCTACTCCTTCGCCCGCGGCCGCTGGCAGCAGTGGCCCGGCGAGCACGCCGGGCCGGTACGGGAGTTCCTGCACGCCTGGTGCGCGCAGAGCCTCACCGATCCGGACGCCGCAGTTCCGGCGCACCAGGTCTTCGCGATGTGCGCCGAGGCGTCCGGAACGCTCGCCCCCTGGCTCGCCGACTGGGAGAAGCACACCGGACACCTCAGCGACCGACGTCTCGCCGAGGCGGCCGCGGAGTGGGAGTCCGAGCTGCTGCGAGACAGCCTGCCGTGGAGCGTCCACTGGTACGAGCACGACGAGGAGGAGACGCGCGCCGAACTGGTCGCCTGGCTCCTCGGCCACGCCGCGGCGCGGCTGCGCGAGTCGGGCGCACCGGCGGATCTGCGGCACCGGATACGTCTGCTCGGACTCACCGGCGAGGCCCGCTGGACGGACCCGCACTGGCCGGGCCACGGCTGCTGACCGAACGTGAGGGGTGACCGGGCCGGCGGTTGCCGATCGGACGCCTCGCGCGGGTGAACAAGCCCGCTGCCGCGCTCAGTCGACGTCCACCCGGCCGTCCTTCGGCTTCTGCTCCTTGCCGGCGGCCAGTCGCAGCAGGCCGCTGTCCTCGCTCTCCTCCGGGCGGCGGCCGTCGGGGCGGTGGCCGTCGGAGTCCTGGCCGTTCAGGTTCTGCCGGACCGAGTCGAGGATCGTCAGACCCTGGGACACCAGACCGGCGGCGATCTCGCCGAGGCCGTCCGCCCCGTTGAGGACGTTGACGTTGGCGCCCGCGAGGCCGCCCGCCGCCTCCTTGACGATCTGCGGGAGCTGGTCGATCAGCATCCGGTCGAGCGCGACCCGGTCGTACGAGGCCGCCGCCTCCGCCTGAACCTTCATCCGCTGCGCCTCGGCGGCCGCGAGGATCCTGACCCGCTCGGCCTCGGCCTCGGCGGGCTTCACGATCTCGGCCACCAACTGCTGCTGGCGCAACTGGGCCTGCCGCTGGGCCAGTTCCGTCTGCGCGGCGAGCACCTCCTGCTGGGCGTCCGCCTGCGCCAGCGGTCCGGCCTGCGCGGCCTTCGCCTGGGCGCGGTCCACCTCCGCCGAGTACTCGGCCTTGACGATGGCGGTCTGCCTGGCGTACTCGGCCTGCGCGCGGGCCGCCGCCTGCTCCGCCTCGGCCGCGGCCTGGGTGGCCTGCGCCTGGGCGATCTGGGCCTGCCGCTGGATGGCCGCCTTGTGCGGCGCGGACATCGCGTCGATGTAGCCGGTGTCACCGTCGTCGATCGACTGGATCTGAAGGGAGTCGACGGTCAGACCGATCTTCGCCATCTCGGTCTTGGAGGTGTCCAGGACCTCCGCGGCGAGCTTCTGCCGCTCGGTGACGATCTCCTCGACCGTCATCGAGCCGATGATGGCCCGCAGATGGCCTGCGAAGATCCGCCCGGTGAGCACCGACATCTGCTCCTGGTCGGAGAGAAACCGCTGACCCGCGTTGATGATGCTCTCGTGATCGTTGCCGACCTTGAAGGCGATGACCGCGCGGACGTGCAACGCGATGCCCTGCCTGGTCACACAGGTCTCGGTGACCTCGGACTCGCACATGGACAGGGTGAGGAAGCGGACCTTGCGGAAGACCGGGAGCACGAACTTGCCGTGTCCCGTCACCACGCGAAACGGCGCGCCCCCCAGGCCCCGCCTGCCTCCCGAGATCAACATCGCCTCGTCGGGGGCGGGGACGCGGTATCCGAACATGCCTGTACTCCTCAGTCGGCGTCGGCGGCGTTGTCGCCGAGCGCGTCCAATGGATCCACCCACTCGATGACGCCGACCTCACGGCATCCCCGCGATTCGATCACGAGCACCGTCGCGCCCGCGGACAGGGGGTTCTCCGACCAGGCGAGGAAGGTCTCGGAGCCGCCTCTGACCCGCACCAGGATCTCACCGGGACCCGCGGATCCGCGCGTTCCGATGAGTACCGTCCCTGTGCGGCCGACCACGGCCTCGTCCTGTGGCATCACCGGCCGCCCTCCTCGTCCTGCCCCCATGATTCCGACGATAGACCCACCCCGCCCGGGACCCAACGGCCAGGAGCGTTCGCCATGGCCCCGGGGGAGTGCCGTGACGTTCCGCGGTCTGCCCGCCGACGTGTGGCGCATCACAGCAAGTTAGATTGTGCGCAACTAAATTGCTGACTAACGTCTGGAGCAGGACGCCACGACACAGGAAGGCGGCACCGTGAACCCCATACGCCACGAGGATTACCACCCCATCGAACGCCCCACCTATCAGCAGGAGTTGGACGAGGTCGTGCAGCAGGTGGCGCGTCGCACCCACGCCTCCGTGGAGCGCCAGGGCGTCGGCCGCGCCGTCCGCACGGCCCACGGGAAGACCTACGGCCTCCTCAAGGCCACGGTCACCGTCGGTGACAACACCGGCTTCTACCGCCAGGGCATCTTCGCCCGCCCGGCCGTGTACGACGCCGTCGTCCGCTACTCCAACGGCCTGGGTCATCACCGCCCCGACCACCAACTGGGCGCGGCGTGCGGCATGGGCGTCAAGCTGTTCGGCGTTCCCGGCCCCTCGCTGCTGGACGACGAACGCGACAGCGGCACCTTCGACCTCAACCTCATCAACAACGAGGTCTTCTTCGCGAACACCGCCTACGACTACATGGTCATCGAGGACCTGTTCGCCGAACTGCCCGAGGCGCTGGTGAACCCCGCCCGCCGCAAGACCTGGATGGCGGAGTTCCTGACCCGCCGGGGGACGCTCACCGATCCCGGCAGCTGGCTGTGGGACGAACTGCTCGCCATGCTGTCGTTCACCACGGTCCCGCGCAGGAACCTGCTGTCGTACACCTACAACAGCATGGGCGCCTTCCGGTACGGCGACCACATCGCCAAGATCCGTACGGTGCCGACGGCCGCGTCCCTGTCCGCCCTCACCCACCAGATCGTGGACGTGCGCGCGGACAACGAGGCGTTCCGCCACACCCTGGTGGCCGAGGCCGCGGAGCGCGACCACTCCTTCGAACTCCAGGTGCAGCTCAACACCGATCTGGCCCGGATGCCGGTGGACAACACCTCCGTGAAGTGGCCCGAAGACCTGTCTCCCTGGGTGACGGTCGCCCGGGTGGATCTCCCGCGCCAGGACATCGGCGGGGACGACAACCTGGCCGCCGCCGACACCACGTCGATCACGCCCTGGCGATCGCGCGAGGAGCACCGGCCCCTCGGTGAGATCCAGCGGGTGCGGCAGGAGGTGTACCGGCGCTCGTCCATCGAACGGCACCGCGCCAACGGACAGGACCGGCGCGAGCCGGCCGGCAGCGCGGAGCTGGTGGGCTGACCTGCCCGTTTCACCTCCCTTGCGGTGATCTGCTTGCCCTGGGAGGAACGGCACCCTACCCTCACGGACGTACCGACTGGATGGTATGCCCGTGGGGGCGCGGGTGCCCCACGACGACCAGGGCGGCGTGGCCGCCGGCCCGATCCACCGAAGGAGCAGCCCGAGATGCCCAGAGCCAACCACCAGGTGCGCCTGGCCGCACGCCCCGTGGGGGAGCCGCAGCCCACCGACTGGGCGCACACCGACGAGGCGATCGATGAGCCGGGCGACGGGGAGTTCCTGGTACGGGTGCTCTATCTGTCGATCGACCCGGCGATGCGCGGCTGGATGAACGCGGGCAGGTCCTACATCCGCCCGGTGGAGATCGGCGAAGTGATGCGCGCCGGTGCGATCGGCCAGGTGATCGCCTCCCGGCACACCGGCTTCGCGGTCGGAGACCATGTGTCGGGCACCTTCGGCGTGCAGGAGTACTGCCTGTCGGACGGCCTCGGCGTCACCAAGGTCGACCCGGCGGCGGCCCCCCTGCCGACCTACCTCGGCACCCTCGGCATGTCGGGGCTGACGGCCTACTTCGGCCTCATCGACATCGGGCGCCCCGAGCCCGGCCAGACCGTCGTGGTCTCCGGAGCGGCGGGGGCCGTCGGCAGCGTCGTCGGCCAGATCGCCAAGATCCTCGGCTGCCGGGTCATAGGCATCGCCGGAGGCGAGCGCAAGTGCCGGCTCGTGGTCGACGAGTTCGGATTCGACGCCGCGATCGACTACCGCACCGACGACATCCGCAAGGCGCTGCGCGAGCACGCCCCGAACGGCGTCGACGTGTACTTCGACAACGTCGGCGGCGACGTCCTGGACGCCGTGCTGCTGCGCCTGGCGCGCGGTGCCCGCGTCGTCATCTGCGGGGCCGTCTCCCAGTACAACAACACCACGCCACAAGGCCCCGCCAACTACATGTCGCTGCTGGTCAACCGCGCCACCATGACGGGCATGGTGGTGTTCGACTACGCCGACCGGTACGCCGAGGGGGTCGAGCAACTGGCCGCGTGGCGCTCGCAGGGCCGGCTGAAGTCGCTGGAGGACGTGGTGCCCGGCGGAGTGGCGGCGTTCCCCGAGACCCTGATGCGGCTGTTCCGCGGTGAGAACAACGGCAAGCTCGTGCTCCAGGTCGCGGACGCGGACGCGTAGGACAGAGGGGAAGAGAAGACCAGTGAAGGCACTGACCTACCACGGCCGCCACGACATCCGCTACGAGGATGTCCCCGACCCGGCCGTGACCAGCCCCACCGACGCGGTCGTCAAGGTCACCACCGCCGGTATCTGCGGCAGCGACCTGCACATCTACCACGGCAACCCGTTCAGCCCGGAAACGGGCTACACACCCGGGCACGAATGCGTCGGTGTGGTCGTCGAGACCGGCGGCCAGGTCACCCGGTTCAAGCCCGGCGACCGGGTCCTGGTGCCCGCCTCGGTCGGCTGCGCCCAGTGCCGCTCCTGCGCGGCCGGGTTCACCGCCCGCTGCGAGCGCGCCAAGTCCAGCATCGAACTCTGCTACGGGGTGAGCCCCCAACTGCCGGGCAGCCAGGCCGAAGCGCTGGCCGTACCCCACGCCGACGTCAACCTGGTGCACCTGCCCGAGGGCATCTCCGACGAGGCCGCCGTCGTCCTCACGGACAACGCCCCCACGGCCTGGTACGGCTGCCGCCGCGCCCGCATCCAGCCCGGCGAGACCGTTCTGGTCGTGGGCCTCGGCCCGGTCGGCCTCATGGCCGCCCAGTCCGCCTTCGCCATGGGCGCCGCCCGCGTCCTCGGCGCGGACCTGGTCGCGGAACGCCGTGCCTTCGCGGCCACCTTCGGTGTCGAGCCGGTCGAGGGCGAGGACGCGCGCACGGCCGTACGCGAGATGACGGACGGCCGCGGACCGGACGCCGTGGTCGAGGCCGTGGGTTCGGACGCGACGATCGAACTCGCCCTCAAGGCCGTCCGCCAGGCCGGCCGGGTCAGCGTCATCGGGGTCAGCCAGAACAAGGCGTTCCCCTTCCACATGGGACTGGCCCAGGTCAAGGAACTGGAGTTCGCCATCGGCCTCTGCTCGGTCCACTACGAACTCCCTCCCCTGATCGCCCTCGCCCAGGCCGGCCGCATCAAGCCGGAAGCCGTGGTCTCCCACCGCTTCGCCCTCTCCGAGGGCCCGAAGGCATACGACCTGTTCGCCGGCCGCGCCGACGGCGTCCGCAAGATCCTCTTGGACCCGGCGGGCTGACGTGCGGCGCCGACGGGGGCGGAGACGGGGGGGGGGCGGGCCGCGCCGGGGAGGCGGGAGGGACGGCGGTGATCCCGGCCGACCGGGCGAGGCCATCAGCCCGGCCCGGATAGCTGACGCGCCGCGTTGACGTCGGAGTGGATGTCCAGGGCTCCGGACCGTGATCGGTCCGGGGCCTTTGAGCTGGTCCCCCCGGCAGGATTGGACCTGCGACACCCGCTGCAGGGGTTCCTTCCTGCAGCCCAAGGGCCGGGTATGCAGCTCGCTGGCGTCCTGCGCAGTGTCCGGGTCGCAGATCTTGGCGAGCTGGGTTTTTGCTGATCAGGGCAGTTGGTGAGCGGCCAAGTGGTTGTCATTTACCACCATCGAGCGGCCTCGGACGGCCCAGAGACGGCCCAGACACAGGCCGCGGCCCGTTCGGCGGTCTACGAACTGATGGGCAAATCCCGTGCTCGCTGACGAGCTTGGGCCCGTAGCTCCTTCAGGCGACTGTGGAACGCGTTGTGTCGGTTCTGGTCGAGGTTCAGCGGGAGGTCGAGTTGGGAGATGAGCTGTGACTCCAGGACCCACGGTTCGTCCTGCTCGATCCAGCACACCCTCGCGTTGTCCGCCATCCACTGACTCAGCGCGGCTTCGCCGGCCTTGCCGAAGTTCATCTTCTTGCCGCTGCCCACGCGAAGCAGCTCAAGTCCGAGCAGGCAACCGAGGGTGAAACGCAGCGTCGAGCCCGCCGCGTTACCCCGGTAGTGGTTGCGCACCCGTTTGCGCAGGTTCTGTGTGCTGGGCCGGCTCGCCATGTACCGCGGGGCTATGCCGACGTAGAGCAGGCGCCCGGCGTCTAGGTCCGGGTGAGGCGACTGCTCGAAGTGCCACCCGTAGACCCCTGCCGCTGCCGGGACAGGACTTGGACGGGCCAAGACCTCATGCGCCGACCACAACCGATCGGGACTGGCGAGAGCGGTAACTTCCACGAGGCCTCCAGAAGTGCCACTGCTGATCGTCGCAGGGTACTGATTGACGCTGACAGACTGTCCAGACGGACGTAGGTGCTGCCTCTACGGGTGACCGTGGGCCTGAGGCGGCCTCAGGCCCAGGCCGGCCGCGCAGGCAACGCTCCGCAAGGCATCGAATCGTGCCCGATCGTGCGTCTCACGGCCGATGAGGCGCAGCGCGTGCGGCAGACGGCCTGCACGGAGTGTTGCCCCACCACATGACGACGGCCCCGCCCGGACACCCGAACGAGGCCGCGCGCGTCTGCGCTACTCCGCGTCGAGCTGCTCGGCGAGAGCGTTGAAGGCTGTCACGTACTGGTTGGCAGCTCGCAGCGTCGCCGCCTCGGGCGTCACCTTGTACGTCTGCGCGGCGCCGTTTCCGAACACCACATTGATCATTGCGGCGCCCTTGTTCTTCCGGCCCGTCACCGCGGCCGACGCCCCCAGCGTTGCAGCACCTGCGACCAGCCGGGTGGCCGTCCATCCTTTGTGCGCGCCAGCATTGATGAACTCGGCCCGGCCACCACGGACCGGGCCCATGCTGGTCTGTCCCATCTTCGACGAAGGCCATGACCCACGAGGCTGTCCGCGCAGATCGGCGACGACTGAAGGATGGCCCGTGCCGTCCCCAGACCGTCGGCGGGGACAGCCCCGAAGACCGGTGGACTCTCAACGGGCGTGGCAAGTGCCGGGCCACTGTGATCAGTAGCCGGTCTACTGATCATCGGTATCGCTGACCAGCGGGACTGACGAATCCCACGGCTCTGACCAGTCAGATGCCGTGGGCTTGTGTCGTTGTCGGTCGGCGCCGGGTGACCTCGTACGGCCCAGAGACGGCCCAGACATCGCACCGGGCCTACGCTGCGGGCCGGGCCCGAACATGAGATCCCAGAGGATGCGGGCACACTCCTCGGACTGGGCTCGGGCAGCTTGACCTGCTCCGCTGGCGATCGCACGGGTTCGCCGTCGTTGCCGTCAGCCTGGTGCATCGATCCCCTGAAGACCGGTGGTGATCTCGATGTCGACGGCGTCGCGAAGTTTGAGGGCGCCGAAGAAGCCCGAGTATGGCTTGATGCCCCATTGGGACTGCACCACGCTACCGGCACCCTTGACGCTGCCGTCGTCTCGCTGTCGCACCTCCAAGCGGAGCGGACGGGTCTGCCCAACCAGAGTCAGATCTCCCTCCACGGTTGCGCTGTCGTCGTGGATCTCCACGCCTGTGGAAGTGAAGGTCGCATATCGATGCCGATCGACACGCAGCAGCTTGTGCATCGTCTGCTGGATCTGTTGCCTGTCGCCGTCGCTGAGCTGCTTGACCCCGCCGGTGCCTTCCAGAACCTTCAGCGCGCCCAGGTCCACGCGTACCGACACCGCCGTCGGCTGGGTTGCGGGGTCCGCCGGTATCGTGACGTGACCTTCCCACTCGGTGGCCTCGATGAGCAGGTCATGTCCAACCCTTGCGGCCACGCCCTGGCGAGCGGTGCGCACCAGCAACCGACCGACCTGCTTGCCAATCGTGTACTCGCCTGCCGCTGTGGCCATGATTCCAGCCTACGCTCGGCCAACCGGCCGCAACATCAACCGTCAACGGCTGGAACAAGGGCTGACCACCGCTTTAGGAGTTCGATCCGCGACAGCAGCGGCTCCGGATCGCTACGGATGTATGACTGCACCTACTCCGCCGAGAACCGCGGCGATCCGCTGGTGTCCGCTGTCGTTGATGTCGGACGTGGATGTCAGCCTGCCGCTCGATGCCTGCGGTTGCTCGTATTGCTCGTTCGGGTGCGTACCTTGTGCACGTTCCAGCCCAGGTGTCCAAGCTTGACCTCAGGATGAGTCTTCTCGTGAAGGTGAAAGAACATGCCGACGTACGTCACCTTGCTGAGCTGGACCGATCAAGGGATCCGAAACTACAAGGACACCGCGAAGCGCGCCGAGAGCTTCGCTTCAGCGGTACAGAAGCTCGGGGCGAAGCTCCTGAGTATCTACTGGACCGTCGGTCCGTACGACCTCGTGGCCATCGTCGAGGCGCCTGACGACGAAACTGTCACCGCAGCACTGCTGCAGCTCGGTGGTGTGGGCAACGCCCGTTCGACGACGCTGCGGGCCTTCGGTCGAGAGGAGATGGAACGCATCATCGCCAAGGCGGCTGGTTGACGATCACCACGTAGTGCGGGCGGTGGCGTCCGGCGAGTCGGCTCAGCAGCCCGCTACCACCCTCCTGACGGTGATTGCCAGGCGTCAGCCGTCTTCACGGACCACCACCTCGGCCACCCGCGCTCCGCACGTCCGCCAGCAGAGCAGCGTCGCCGCGGAGTCCTCTGCGTCCACGACTCCAAGGGCCGTCGCCGCCGTTCCGTCCCGGTCCCCGTGCTCTGGTCGTGCGGTGCACCCAGCCGAGGACATGAGCCACACGGACGGCCTGTCGCGGAGGCGCTCCGGTCGTCAGTGACCGCCCCCGTTGATGTCAAAGCTGGATGTCAAAGGCCCCGGACCATGATCGGTCCGGGGCCTTTGCGCTGGTGCCCCCGGCAGGATTCGAACCTGCGACACCCGCTTTAGGAGAGCGGTGCTCTATCCCCTGAGCTACGAAGGCGGCGCCGCCGGAAGCCCGGCTGGCTGATGACAGGGTAGCGGATGCCTCTGCTGGGGGGAGGGAGCGAGGTCCACGAGCGTCTAGGCGGACGGCTCCGGAGGCAGGGGGTCGGAGACGAACGTGCCGAGGCCGACCTCGCCGCGCGTCCAGCCCGCTTCCCGTACGTGTCGCATGGCCGTCGCCGCCGTGGCGTTCACGACGCCGAACTCCTGGGCGGTCTCCAGCGTGGAAGGCACCCGGCTGCCCGGAGGGTACGTGCCGTCCTTGATGCGCCGGATGATCTCCGTCGCGATCTGGCGCCAGAGGGGGCGGGTGCTGTCCAGTTCCATGACGTCAGCGTGGGGGACCAGAGCGCGGTGTGTACCTGGTTATCCGCGATCAGGCACGCTCCTGGGTGTACCGCGTGCGCGCCCGGTTGCAGGAGAGCGGTGCTCTCCCCCCTGCCCCGTCGCACGGGCCGGTCCTCAGTCCGCCGGCAGTGGGTCGGAGACGAACCAGCCTCGCTGGGGTACGGCGTACACCCAGCCTTCGTCGGCGAGCAGGCCGAGGCCCCGGCGTACCGTCGTGCGGGCGATCCCGTACCGCTGCACCAGCTGTGCTTCGCTCGGCAGCATCCGCCCTGGCTGCCAGTCGCCGCGCCGGATCTGCGCACGCAGGATCTCCGCCAGTTGCCGGTACGGCGTGAGGGGTGCGCCGTGGTCGATCTCAGCGTCAGCGTTCATGCAGTCGACGCTAGGCAAGCACACTGATACGCGCTCTTTGGGATACGTATCGCTACGTAGCGATACAAGGCGATACCATGCCCGCACAGAAGTGCCCCGGCCGGAAGGTGAGAGCTTCCATGCCGGGGCCTGAGCCGACTGACTAGGAGTCGACCTATGCGCAGCCTACTGGCCGTCGTTCTGCAGTTATTGCTGCCTGCTTGCGGGCTTCATCGCGCCTGTGCCGCAGCGTCGCCGCGTCCCGTACCTCCGGTCCCCGGGCGGCCGCCCGCCGAGGTTGTCCTCGTCGACGGGCTTCCCCTTGTTCGGCCTTACGTCGTTCTCGCCGAGCGTGAGTGGGAAGAGCGTGAGCTGTGGTGGGTTCGGCGGGAGCGGCGGCGGGCTGCCGTGCTTGCGACGCTCGGGCAGGACTACGTTCCCCAGGAGGTCGCCGTATGAATGTGTGGCGTCCTCGCAGCATCGGCGTCGATCCCCTCACCGGGAAAGAGGGCTTCGTCGTCGCCGAGCCCGGTGGGTTTCTCGAGGCCATGGCCGATCGGCAGGCTCTGGAAGCCGCTGCCGTGCTCGTCGCCGTCGTCGGGGCGGTGTTGGAAGAAGGCGCGGCAGGCGACGCCGAGCTCGCCGCCTTCGTGAGCCCCTTGTATGCCGCCCTCGAAGAGTGCGTCGGCATCATCGCCGGGCGGGAGGACGGGGAGAGGTGACCTGATCGAACCACCCTCACGCAAGCGGGACTTGCGTGAAGCGGGACGCCGTGTGGAGGTCCTCCTCGATTTGGGATGCCGTCGTCAGGAGTTCGGGGAGGAGGGTCTCCACGCAGTCTTCCCGCGTGCGGCGGGCCGCGTGCGTTGCCGTCGTCAGGGACGCGACCACCTTGCCTCTGGCGTCGTGGATCGGGACCGCCAACGTGCGCAGGCCCGCTTCCAGTTCCGCGTTCAGGAGGACGTAGGGGGTGGCGGCCTTCCCGGGCGGGTGCAGGATGCGGCCCGCCGAGGTCTGGGATGCGGGGAGGCCGGTTCTCAGGGGGATGTTCGCGCTCATCACCCTGTGGTGCGTCACGCGGGCCACGTACTGGATCTGGTCCGGGGACGGGGTGCGGATCGCCAGGGCCGTCGATTCCTGGATGCGGGTCGTCAGGTCGCGCAGGTGGGGCTCCGCGATGTCCGGCAGCGTGGTGCGGGAGAGGGGCGGGAAGCCCAGCGACAGCACCCCGGGAGTCAGGGAGAACGTGCGGTCCTCCGCCGCCTCCACCAGGCCCAGGTGCTCGTAGGTGATCAGTGCTCTGCGGGCCGTCGCTCTCGCCAGGCCCGTCGCCTTTGCCACCTCCGTCAGCGACAGGGCCCCCCTGCCCTCGTCGAATGCCGTCAGGACCGTGAGGCCGCGGGCCAGGGATTCGACGAAGGTGCGGCCCAGTTCGTTCTTCGATGCCGTCGTCCAGGTCGCCAGGCCGGCGGGGGGCGGCGCGGGTTTCCCGGCGGACCGCGCGGACAGGTCCTTCCGCATCGTCCGCACCGCCTCCCGCAGGCGCGGGAGCAGCGTTGCCGCCAGGTCGTCCGCCGTGTGGCGGCTCGTGTGGCTCACCACGCTGGCCACACAGGCGATGCTGCCGCTGCCCGGGTCCCGCACCGGCGCCGAGATCGCCACCAGGCCCGGTTCGATCAGCTGGTCGTCCAGGGACCAGCCGTCCCTCGCCGCCTGCCGGGTGCGGTGGACGAACTCCTCGTCGGGGGCCGGGCGTTCGCGCGGCGGTACGGCCGTGAAGGCGGCGTCGTGCGGGTCCGCTGCCCGGCGGGTGTGCCAGCGGCGCCAGTCGGTGTCCGTCCACTCGGTGGCGAAGAGCGGGCCGGGGGCCGTGCGCTCGGCCGGGAGCAGGTCGCCGATGCGGAAGCTCAGCGACATCGCGCGGCGGCGGGTCGCCTGGTGGATGAAGCGGATGCCGTCGCGGTCGGCGACCGCCAGCGACACGGACTCGTCCAGTTCGTCCGCCAGGGCGTTCGCCCGTGCCGACAGCAGCGTCGGCAGGCGCAGGGCCGCCAGGTAGGCGTTGCCCAGTTCCATTACGCGGGGGGTCAGGATCGCGTCGCGGCCGTCCAGGCGGACGTATCCCATGCGGGCCAGGGTCGAGGTGATGCGGTCCACCGTGGAGCGGGCCAGATCCGTGGTCCGCTCCAGCGCGCTCAGGCTGAGGGTGCCGCCCGCCTCCGTCAGCCGGTGCAGTACGGCGACACCGCGGATCAGCGGGGTGACGGCCTCCTCCGGGGGCGCGGTGGCTCCGGAGGTGGGGTGGGCGGTGTCGGGCGGCGGGTGCATGTGCCGTGCGGTCTCCGGGCTGGCGGGAGGGGACGTGCGGACACCGTATCCGGCGGGGTAGGTGCCTTGCGGACACCGTGTCGGCGGGGTGCGGTGCCTGGGTGCCGAGCGATCGTTCCCCGATGCCCCGGCCGCGCTCCGGCCGGCTCACGCCCTGGCGTCCTGCTTCTCCGCGTCCGCTCGGCCACCATGGCCGCGCTCCGGTCGGCCCACGCCCCGGTGTCCTACTTCCGCGTCACCCTGACCACCACCTCGCCTTCCTCTTCGGCCTCGCCGTCCGGTTCCGTCACCTTGATGCGGATGCCGTGGTGGGGGTCCTCGAAGGTCTGGCCCGGGACGAAGGTGGCGTCGGAGAGCTCGGCGTGGACGTTCGGGCTGCGCGTGCAACCGCCGCTGTCGCGCCGCGAGTCGTACACCTGCACCGGGCCCATGCCCGTGTCGACGTCGGCGCTCACGCGGTAGATCAGGACGCCCGGCCGGCACACCGCCTCGTCGTTGCCCTCCCGGGTGCGCAGTTCCAGCGCGTATCCGGTACGGGCGTCGAGCGGGACGAAGACCAGCTTGGGGCCGCCGGACCGGGCGAGCGGGGTGAGCGGGAACTCGGCCGTGCCGGGGGAGGCGGCGCAGCGGACCTGGTTGGCGTCGAGCCAGCCCAGCTTCCACTTGTGCCAGCCGAGCAGGTCGTTGTCGGCGCCCCAGTCCTCGCTCATGATGTCCCAGTGCCCGACCGTGCCCCCGCCGTCCGCGGTGTACAGGTCGGGCAGCCCGAAGACATGGCCGTTCTCGTGCGGGAGGACCCGGTAACCGGTGCGGGTGTAGGAGCCGGAGCCGTCGTCCTGGCGGGAGTAGACGAACGAGGCGTTGGCGACCGGGACTCCGTCCGCGACGGGGGCGTCCGCGTTGCCCGCGAAGGTCACCGACAGCACGGTGTCCAGGGCGGAGGGGCCCGCGTTCGGGGTGACCAGCACGTTGAGCAGGTCGTAGGCGCTGAAGTCCACCTGGTCGTCCGCGGCGGCCACGATGTCCTGGACCAGCGCGCGGTAGCCCGGGTCGAAGGGGGCGCCGCGCTCTATGCCGTACGCCTTGAACGGCTTCGGCAGGTGCAGCCAGTGGGGGATCGGGGTGAGCGGGCGGTAGTCCAGGCGGCCGTAGGAGCCGGTGCGGAACCACCGCTGGGTCTGCGGGAAGAACTCGTGGAAGCGGTCCATCGCCTTGCCCTGTCCCCGCGCGTCCGGGAAATCGATCATCAGGGTCAGCGCGCGCACGGTCCCCGTGGAGTGCGCGTAGCCGCCGGCGGTGGGCACGCCCTCGGACATCTGGACGGACGGGCCACCGGTGATCATGCAGGGGCCCAGCGTGGTGGAACGGGACAGCGCCGCGACGGGGCCCGCCCCGGCCGGGGAGGCGCCCGGCGTCAGGTGCCCGGTGCCGGCCGTGGTACTGACGGCGAGGGTCAGCAGCGCGACGGAGGCGAGGGCGGCCGTGCGGCGCGGGCGTATCCGGCGGCGGCGGTGCGTTCCCCTCCGGGGTCGCTGCGGCTGCATGCAGGGCCCTTCGCTCCAGGCAGCCGCCGACTCCCGGCTGCACCCATGCGATCACCCTCCGTTGCACCGGGTGCGCTCGCGCGCTGGAGCGGGCCGATCGGGGGGTGGTGGGTGGTGAGGTGGTTGGGGTGGTGGGGAGTTGGGCGGGTCCGGCCCGCTCGAGTGGGCAGCGGCGGACGGGGGTCCCGTGGGACCCCTCGCGGGGTGGGTGAGGAGAACCTCGCCGCCCTGGAGGGCGGCCGCCGCGGCCTCGGGTGCATCCAGGGAGGCCGGCGTCCCCACCCAGGCCCGCCGCGCCCCAGCCCGCGCCCCCAACCCAACCTGTGACCCAGGTCACGGAAAATCCCCCCGGCGCCGGGAAATAACCGGGGACCGTCTCCCCGTTTAGTCAGGTGTTCGCGCGAAACGGGGACCGTGTCCCCGGATCGTGAGTCACCCAGACAGACAGCCCGAGGAGTACACCGTGACGATCACCGCAACCGCGCCGCGCAAGGTGCCCCGGCCCCGCGCCGACGCCCTGCGCAACCGCGAGCGCATCGTCACCGCCGCGCGGGAGATGTTCGTCGAGCACGGCCCCGACGTGCCGCTCGACGAGATCGCCCGCCGGGCCGGCGTCGGCAACGCCACGGTGTACCGCAACTTCCCCGACCGGGACGCCCTCGTCCGCGAGGTCGTCTGCTCCGTCATGGACCGTACGGCGCGGGCGGCCGAGGAGGCGCTGGCCGAGACCGGGGACGCCTTCGAGGCGTTGGAGCGCTTCGCGCACACGGCCGCCGACGAGCGGATCAGCGCGCTGTGCCCGATGGTCTCCACCACCTTCGACAAGAACCACCCCGACCTGGAGGCGGCGCGGCAGGGGGCCGAGGACCTCATCGCGGAGATCATGGACCGCGCCAAGGCGGCCGGTCAGCTCCGTACCGACGTCGAGGTCGGTGATCTGGTGATCGCCGTCGCGCAGCTCAGCCGGCCCCCGGCCGGCACCGGCTGCGGCAGCCTCGACCGCTTCGTCCACCGCCATCTGCAGCTGTTCCTGGACGGGTTGCGGGCCCCGGCCCGCTCCGCCCTGCCCGGTACGGCGGCCACCGTGGAGGACCTCCGCAACGCCTGAGCCCGACGCCCGAGCGCAACGCCTGAGCCCGACGCCCGAGCGCAACGCCTGAGCGATTAGTTCCGCACACGCCGTCCGTCTGCACAACGGACGGTGGTCTCACCGGCCCCCACCCAGGGCGAGCCGTTCCGTCACTTACCGATTTTTCCGTTCACCACACGCTTTTTCCGTCACGAAGTCCCGAAGTGGGTACCTCCATGTCCGAAACAGCCCTCAAGGCTCCCGGCACCGTCCGCAGCGGCGGCGACGCCAACCGCTGGAAGGCGCTCGTCTTCATCGCGCTGGCCCAGCTGATGGTCGTCCTCGACGCCACCATCGTGAACATCGCGCTTCCCTCCGCCCAGACCGACCTCGGCATCTCCGACGGCAACCGGCAGTGGGTCGTCACGGCCTACGCCCTCGCCTTCGGCGGACTGCTGCTCTTCGGCGGCCGCATAGCCGACCTGTGGGGCCGCAAGCGCGCCTTCGTCCTGGGCCTCGGCGGGTTCGCCGCGGCGTCCGCGCTCGGCGGCGCCGCGACCAGCGGCGCGATGATGTTCGGCGCCCGCGCGCTGCAGGGTGCCTTCGGCGCGCTGCTCGCGCCCGCCGCCCTGTCCCTGCTCGCGGTGATGTTCACCGACGCCAAGGAGCGCGCCAAGGCGTTCGGCATCTACGGCGCCATCGCCGGCGGTGGCGGCGCGGTCGGCCTGATCCTCGGCGGCTTCCTCACCGAGTACCTGGACTGGCGCTGGACGTTCTTCGTGAACATCCCCTTCGCCATCGTCGCCGCGCTCGGCGCCTACTTCGTCATCCGTGAGCCGGAGGGCGGCCGCAACCGCTCTCCGCTCGACATCCCCGGCGTGGTGCTGTCCACCCTCGGCCTGGTCGCGCTGGTCTACGGCTTCACCCGCGCCGAGTCCGACGGCTGGAGTGACACGGTGACCGTGGCGATGTTCGTCATCTCCGCCGTCTCGCTGATCGCCTTCGTGCTCGTCGAGTCCAAGGTGAAGGCCCCGCTGCTGCCGCTGCGCGTGGTGACCGACCGCAACCGGGGCGGTATCTACCTCTCCCTCGGTCTCGCGATCATCGGCATGTTCGGCCTGTTCCTCTTCCTGACCTACTACCTCCAGGTCGTGAAGGGCTACTCGCCGGTCAAGACCGGCTTCGCGTTCCTGCCGATGGTGGCCGGCATGATCACCGGCTCCACCCAGATCGGCACCCGGCTGATGACCCGCATCCCGGCCCGCTTCCTGATGGGCCCCGGGTTCCTGGTCGCCGCGCTCGGCATGCTGGTGCTCACCCAGCTGAAGATCGACTCCTCGTACCCCACGCAGCTGCTGCCCGCGATGGTGCTGCTCGGCCTCGGCATGGGTACGGCGTTCATGCCGGCGATGTCCCTGGCCACCCAGGGTGTCCAGCCCCGGGACGCCGGTGTCGCCTCCGCGATGGTCAACACCTCGCAGCAGGTGGGCGGCGCGATCGGCACCGCCCTGCTGAACACCATCGCCGCGTCCGCGACCACGTCCTACGTCAAGGACCACATCGCCTCCGCCGCCGGCAAGCCGCAGCAGCAGCTGGTCGCGCTGCAGGGCATGGTGCACGGCTACAGCACCGCGATCTGGTGCGCCGTCGGCATCCTCGCCGCCGCCGCGCTGATCGCCTTCACCTTCGTCAACGCCGGCCGTCCGGGCTCCACCACGGTGGCCTCCGGGGACGGCGCGGGCATCGAGGACGAGGTGCCGGTGCCGGTGGTGGCCCACTGACCGGCCGCACGGTGTATTAGCGGAGCCAGGGCAGGTCCGCACCCGCTTCGTTGGGCTGGAGGCCCTCGGCGACGATCTCCATGATCTCGCCGAGGGCCCTCTGCTGTGCCGGGCTGAGCCGCTCGAACAGCGCCTGGCGTACGGCGGCGACATGGCCGGGCGCGGTGCGCTCGAGCACCTTCAGGCCGTCGTCCGTGAGGACGGCGAACTGGCCGCGCTTGTCGGAGGGGCACTCCTCGCGGCGTACCCAGCCGTTCTTCTCCAGCCGTGCGATGGCGTGCGAGAGCCGGGAGCGGGTGATCTTCGCCTGCATCGCCAGCTCGGTCATCCGCAGCCGGCGGCGCGGGGCCTCGGCCAGGCCCACGAGCAGGCCGTAATAGATGTGCGGCATGCCCGCGTCGCGCTGCAACTGCCGGTCGAGGTGGTCCTCGAGCAGGGTGGTGGCGTGCAGGTAGGCGCGCCAGACGCGCTGTTCCTCCGTGGTGAGCCAGCGGGGCGGTTCCGCGGCGGGGGAGGAGGCGGAGGATGCGGGTGCCGTGGTCATGCCTCCACTGTACGGCGCTTGTTCTTGAATCTTAAACAAGTCGGGCGTACCCTCGGAAAAAGGAAAGCTTGAGAGTTAAAGCGAATGATCCCGTAAGTGAGGGGAAGTGCCGCCGATGTCCGCCGCCACCCAGGAGCGCATGCCCGCCCTGTACCTCAGCCACGGCGCCCCGCCGCTCGCGGACGACCCCGTCTGGCCCGGCGAACTGGCCGCCTGGTCCGCCGGGCTGCCGCGGCCGAAGGCGATCCTGATGGTCTCCGCGCACTGGGAGGAGGCCCCGCTCGCCCTCGGCGCCACCACGACCGTGCCGCTCGTCTACGACTTCTGGGGCTTCCCCGAGCACTACTACCGCGTCCGCTACGACGCGCCGGGCGCCCCGGAGCTGGCCGAGAGCGTGCGCAAGCTGCTGCGCGCCCCCGGCATGCCGGTGCAGGACATCCCCGACCGAGGTCTGGACCACGGCGCGTACGTGCCGCTCGTCGAGATGTACCCCGGCGCCGACATCCCCGTCCTGCAGGTCTCCATGCCGACCCTGGACCCGGTGCGCCTGATGGAGATCGGCCGCCGGCTCGCGCCGCTGCGCGACGAGGGCGTGCTGATCGTCGGCTCCGGGTTCTTCACCCACAACCTGGCCGCGCTGCGGCACGCCGGCTCCACTCCGGCCTGGTCGGCGGAGTTCGACGACTGGGGACGGCGGGCCCTGGAGGGCGGCGACGTCGACGCCCTGCTGGACTTCCTGCACCGCTCCCCGGCCGGCCACCTGGCCCATCCGCGCACGGAGCACTT
The DNA here is from genome assembly GCF_040656475.1 of Streptomyces sp. NPDC049915. NCBI lineage: Bacteria > Bacillati > Actinomycetota > Actinomycetes > Kitasatosporales > Streptomycetaceae > Streptomyces > Streptomyces sp. NPDC049915. The sequence goes on along the minus strand of NZ_JBFAMH010000004.1, from coordinate 223,030 downwards.
CGCCCCGCTGTTCGTGACCATGGGCGCGGCCGACGCCGCCGGTGAACTCGGCAGCCAGAAGTCGGTGATCGACGGCTTCTGGCTCGGCCTGGCCAAGCGCTCGGTCCAGTTCGGCTGACCGGCTCGCACCGGCTCGGTCCCGGCTGGACCCGGCGCTGACCGGCTCGCGCCGGCTCGGACCCGACATAAAGGCCGGATATGGCCCGCCGCTGAAAACCCTGTGAGTCAGCGCCCCTGGCAACCTTCGGCGGGTGTCGGTCGTCTTCCGGGGTGGGGGAGCGGTCGAGGCGGACGCTCCCCGAGGGAGGTGAGGGTGATCGCTCCGCGTGTGATGGGCGTCTCACCCGCGCCGGGAGCGGAGCGGCCGGGGAGGAGCGCCGGGACGGCCTTCAAGCCCGCGCTGACCTGCGTCCTTCGCCGCCGGTCGGACCGCACAGCGGCGTGCGGTCCGACAGGGTACTGCATGATCAGAAAAATCGGGGGTCGGGTTGGGAATTCTGTCCGGATTCCAGTCGTTGTTTCCATCGGATGCAGGGCACCCGAGGAGAGTCCGAGGAGTCCGGAGGAGGGTCCGGAAGACCTCGGCGGCGCCTCCCGCCGTGCCGAGTGTCCGACGGACCACCCGCTGACCCACCATCGCAAGGGAGCACGCATGGCAACCCGTGCCGTCGCCCGTCGTAAGTCCGCCACCGGCGAGACGGCCGACGCGGCAAGCAGTGTTCGCGCCACCGGCGACATCGCCGACCGCGATCTGGTCGGCATGTACCTCGACGAGATCGCGCGGACACCGCTGCTCGACGCCGCCAAGGAGGTCGAGCTGTCCCAGCAGATCGAGGCGGGTGTCTTCGCGCGGCAGATCCTCGACGGGTACGAGGAGTCGCCGCTGGACGCGAGCCGTGAGGAACTGGAGGCCCTGGTCGCCCAGGGAGAGCGGGCCAAGGACGTCTTCATCCGCTCCAACCTCCGGCTGGTCGTCGCCGTGGCCCGTCGCTACCCCCGCAGTGGTCTGCCCCTGCTTGACCTGGTCCAGGAGGGCAACGCCGGCCTGGTCCGCGCGGTCGAGAAGTTCGACTACCGCAAGGGCTTCAAGTTCTCGACGTACGCCACGTGGTGGATCCGCCAGGCGATCACCCGCTCGATAGCGGACCAGTCGCGCACGATCCGGCTGCCCGTCCACCTCGTGGAGGAGCTGGGCCGCATCCGCCGCGTGCAGCGCGAATTCAACCGTGAGCACGGGCGCGACCCGGAGCCCACGGAGATCGCCGCCGAGCTCGCCACCACGCCGGAGCGCGTCATCGACGTACTGGACTGGGCCCGCGACCCCGTCTCGCTGAACATGGCGGTGGACGACGAGGGCGAGACCCAGTTCGGCGACCTGCTGGAGGACACCTCCGCGGTGAGCCCCGAGCAGTCGGTGCTGACGCTGCTGCGCAGCGAGGAGCTGGACGACCTGATCGGCCGTCTCGACCAGCGCACGGCGTCCATCATCAAGATGCGGTACGGCATCGAGGACGGCCGCGAGCGCACGCTGACGGAGGTCGGCAAGGAGCACGGCCTGACGCGCGAGCGCATCCGCCAGATCGAGAAGCACGCCCTGCTGGAGCTGAAGAAGCTCGCCCGCGACACGGGCTTCGACGCGGCGGCCTGACGCGGGCGTCCAGGCGTCCGGCGTCCGGCACGGCGGCCTGATGCGGCGTGCCCGCGTGGGCGTGATTCCGTCGGCCGGTGTGCGCGGGCGCGTGCGCCGGGTGGCGAAACACCGCGCAAACATGGCGCTGTTCCGCCGCTTCAACCCACGGGGCCGGGGGAACAACCCCTCAGGGCAAGGGAGTTCGGATCCAGCGGACGCAGGTGTCCGCATGCGGAGCCCGGAACTCCCGCCCCGGAGAACCGTTTCAGCGGCCGGCCCACCAGCCAACCGAGCCACGAGCCAACCGAACCACGTCCCGGCGCAATCCCCCCCCCCGGCGCCGGGACGTCCCCCGAGCCGGGCTTCGGCGCCCTCCCCCCCCCCCGGGTGCCGGAGTCCGGCTCCTTTTGCGCTCCGGGACAGCCGCGCGGTGCGCGACGAGAGCCGTGAAAGAACGGGCCACCCCGTACCTGAACCACGGGGTGACCCGCCCGGACGGGAGATTCTGTCATACGGTCGATCACCGTCCGACCACGGGCCGTCACATCTTCACCCTCGTCAGGTCCTCGCGGCCGTCACGTCATCACGGCCGTCACGTCCTCCCGGGAGTCACCGCGCCCGAGCCGCCCGGCTCAGCCGTTCGCCCATCTCCCGTACGCCTTCCACCAGTTCCGCCGGCTCCCGCACCGTGAAGTCGAAGCCCAGCGTCGCCAGGCGGGCCGCCAGCCACTCCACCGGGCCGCTGCCCCGCCCGCGCAGCACGCATCCGCCGCCCTCGTCCGGTTCCGGCGCCCCGAGCCACCCCGGCACCCGCGCCGCGACCGCGTCCACCGGCTCGGCGAACGCGACGACATAGTCGTAGGACTCCTGCCCGCGCTGCATCGAGCGCCGCAGGTACTCCGCCGCACTGCCCTCCGGCAGTTCCCGCGGCACGAACCGCGCGCCCGTCGCGAACGGCTCGCTCACCCGGTCCACGCGGAAGGTCCGCCAGTCCTCACGCTCGAGGTCGTAGGCGACGAGGTACCACCGCCGTCCCGTCGACACCAGCCGGTACGGCTCGGTCAGGCGCCGTGACCGGGTGCCGTCGGCGGCCCGGTAGGCGAACCGCAGCCGCTCCCGCCCGGCCACCGTGGACGCCATCACAGTCAGCGTCTCCGGCGCGATGCTCGGCCCGTCTCCGCTGGTCAGCGGTGTGGTCGCGGCCTGCAGTGTGGTCACCCGGTGGCGCAGCCGCGACGGCAGCACCTGCTCCAACTTGGCCAGCGCCCGCACGGACGCCTCCTCCAGACCCTCGACCGCGTGCCCGGCACCGGCCCGCAGCCCCACCGCGATGGCCACCGCCTCCTCGTCGTCGAGGACGAGCGGGGGCAGGGCCTTGCCCGCGACGAGCCGGTAGCCGCCGTCGGCGCCCATGCTCGCCTGCACCGGATAGCCGAGTTCGCGCAGCCGGTCGACGTCCCGGCGGACCGTGCGGCGGGAGACGCCGAGCCGCTCGGCGAGCTCCCCGCCGGGCCATTCGCGGGGCGTCTGGAGGAGGGAGAGGAGCTGCAGGAGCCGGGCCGGAGTATCGGTCGTCATGCAGTCGAGAATGCCGCAGAAGTAGGACACGATCTGACCTACTGCCGTCCTACCTTCGGTGCATGACCTCCACCGAGACCGAAACGCACCGCAGCGCACCCCCCGCCGCCGGGGACCGCCGCCGCTGGTTCGCCCTGGCGATCGTGATGACGGCGGCCTTCATGGACCTCGTCGACGTGACGATCGTGAACATCGCGATCCCGTCCATCCAGCGGGACGCCGGCGCCTCGTTCAGCCAGATCCAGTGGATCACCGCCGGCTACGCGCTCGCCTTCGCCGCCGGGCTGATCACCGGCGGCCGGCTCGGTGACATCCACGGCCGCAAGCGGGTCTTCCTCATCGGCATCGGCGGCTTCACGCTGGCCTCCGCCCTGTGCGGTTTCGCCGTGAACCCGGAGATGCTCGTCGCCTCCCGTGTGCTCCAGGGCGGCATGGCGGCGCTGATGGTGCCGCAGGTGCTGTCGATCGTGCACGCCACGTTCCCGGCGCACGAACGCGGCAAGGTCTTCGGCCTGTTCGGCGCGATCATCGGCCTCGGCGCCGTGTCCGGCCCGCTGCTGGGCGCGCTGCTGACGGAGTGGAACCTCTTCGGCCTCGAGTGGCGGCCCATCTTCCTGATCAACCTGCCGGTCGGCGTCGCCGCCTGGTTCCTCGGCCGCCGTTTCATCACCGAGTCGCGCGCCCCGCGCGCCCTCAAGCTCGACCTGGTCGGCGTCACCCTGGTCACGCTGGGGCTGCTGATGCTGCTCTACCCGCTCACCCGCGGCCGTGAGCTGGGCTGGCCGCTGTGGGGGTACGGCTCGATGGCCGGCGCGCTCGTCGTCTTCGGGGTGCTGGTCGCCTACGAGCGGCGCAAGGCGGCGCGGGACGGCTCGCCGCTGGTGGAGCTGTCGCTGTTCCGGGTGAAGAGCTTCGCGTCCGGCATCGCCGTGCAGACGGTGTTCGGGATCGCGCTCGGCGTCTTCTTCCTGGTGTGGACGCTGTACATGCAGATGGGGCTGGGCTGGAGCCCGCTCAAGGCCGGCCTGACCGGTGTGCCGTTCTCGATCGCCGTGTCCCTGGCGGCGGGAATGAGCGTGCAGAAGCTGGTTCCGCGGTTCGGGCGCCGGGTGCTCCAGGCGGGCGCGCTGGTGATGGCCCTGGGCGTGCTGCTGTACCTCGCGGAGGCCGGGCACTACGGCCTGTCCATCGCGCCCTGGCAGATGGCGCTGCCGCTGGTGGTGATGGGCCTCGGCATGGGCCTGATCGTCGCGCCGCTGACCGACGCGGTGCTGTCCGAGGTGCCGCGCGAGCACGCCGGTTCGGCGTCGGGGCTGATCAACACCGTGCAGCAGATGGGCAACGCGCTGGGCCTCGGCCTGGTCTCGGTGGTCTTCTTCGGCGAGATCGGCGACCGGCTCACCCCGGCCGAGGCCGGCCCGGCCTTCGTGCACGCCTTCCAGCACGCGCTGGGCTGGGTGGCCGCGGTGATGGCCGTGATCTTCCTGCTGATGTCCGCGCTGCCGAAGCGTCCGGCGCAGCACGTGGAGGGCGCTCCGGCGGAGGAGCTCAAGACGCCGGAGGAGGAGCGGGAGCTGGTGTCCTGACGCTCACCTGCCGGTCGTGGGCGAGGGGCTCGGCGCTGATGACGCGCCGGGTCCCTTCTCTCATGCCTGGTCATGCCCGTTTACTTCTGGTTGTGCCCGAACCTGTTTACTTTCCAGAAATCCGGGCGTAGTCTCCCAGTGAAACCACACGTTCGGGTATGAGGCGGAGGCGAACGGACATGTACGCACCGGAGCGACAGCAGGAGATCCTCCGGCTCGCCCGGGACGGCGGCCGGGTGGACGTGGTGTCGCTCGCCGAGGAGTTCCAGGTGACGGCGGAGACCATCCGCCGTGACCTGAAGGCCCTGGACCGGGCCGGGCTGGTGCGCCGTGTGCACGGCGGGGCCATCCCCGTCGGGCGCCTCGACTTCGAGCCCGACCTCACCGAGCGCGAGACCACCGCCGCCGACGAGAAGGACCGCGTCGCCAAGGCCGCCCTCGCCGAACTGCCCACCGAGGGCACGGTGATCCTCGACGCCGGCACCACGGTCGCCCGCCTGGCCGCCGCGCTGCCGCTGGAGTCCTCGCTCACCGTCGTCACGCACTCGCTGCCCATCGCGGCCCGCCTCGCCGACCACCCGGGCATCCAGCTCCATCTCGTCGGAGGGCGGGTACGGCACCGTACGCGTGCCGCCGTGGACGCCTGGGCGCTGCGGGCGTACGGCGAGATCCGCGCGGACGTGCTGTTCGTGGCCGCCAACGGCTTCTCCGCCGAGCACGGCCTGACCACCCCGGACCTCGCCGAGGCGGCCGTCAAGCGCGCGGCCGTCGCCGCCGCCCGCCGGGTGGTCCTGCTCGCCGACTCCTCCAAGCACGGCCAGGAGCACTTCGCCCGCTTCGGCGACCTGAGCGACGCGGACCTGCTGATCACCGACAGCGGGCTGAGCCCCGAAGACGCCGCCGGCATCGAGCGCGGCGGCACGGAAGTAGTACGCGCATGATCCTCACCGTCACCCCCAACCCGTCCCTCGACCGCACCTACGAGGTCCAGGCGCTCCGGCGCGGCGATGTCATCCGCGCCGAGACCGAGCGCACGGACCCCGGCGGCAAGGGCGTGAACGTCTCCCGCGCCATCGCGGCCGCCGGGCAGCGCACGGTCGCCGTCCTGCCCCTGGGCGGTGCGCCGGGCGCGGTCGTCGCCGAGCTGCTCGACGCTCAGGGCATCGAGGTCGCGCCGGTCCCGGTCGCCGGGGCCACCCGCTCCAACATCGCGCTCGCCGAGGCGGACGGCGTCCTGACGAAGATCAACGCGCCCGGCCCGAACCTGACGGCCGCCGAGCAGGAACTGCTGCTGGAGACGGTGCGCGAGGCCTCCCGCGGCGCCGACTGGATCGCCTGCTGCGGCAGCCTGCCCCGGGGACTCGCCCCCTCCTGGTACGCCGATGTCGTCGCCCGGGCGCACGCCGGGGGCGCGCGGATCGCGCTGGACACCTCGGGGCGCGCCCTGCTGGAGGCGCTGCGGGCCCGGCCCGACGTGGTGAAGCCCAACGCCGAGGAGCTCGCGGAGGCCGTCGGACGCCCCCTCGCCACGGTGGGCGACGCGCTCAAGGCGGCCGAGGAATTGCGCGAGATGGGCGCGGGCGCGGTGCTCGCGAGCCTGGGCGCCGACGGCCAGCTGCTGGTGGACGGCTCGGGCGCCTGGTTCGGCAGCGCCCGCGTGGACGCCGTACGCAGCAATGTGGGCGCCGGTGACTCCTCCCTGGCCGGCTTCCTCATCGCCGGCGGCGACGGCCCCGGCGCCCTCGCCTCCGCCGTCGCCCACGGCGCCGCCGCCGTAACTCTGCCCGGCAGTGTCATGCCGACCCCGGCCGACCTCGACCCCGCGGCCGTGACGGTCACGGACCGGGTGCCGGTGGACCGTCCGCTGAAGGAGCCGGTGCCATGACCCGCCACGTGACCGCTCCCGCGCGGCGCGGCTCCCGCTTACTGCCCGTGCCACCGGCCGCCCCCGCCCCCGTCTCCTCCCTCCCCACCCCCGTCCCCCTCCCGCCCACTCCACCGACCGGGCGATACGCGAGCTAAGGAGCCCGCGATGAGCGACATGATCACCGCGGAACTGGTCGACCTCGACCTGTCCGTCACGACCAAGGAAGCGGCGGCCCGCGCCCTCGCCGAGCGCATGGTGGCGCTGGGCCGGGTGACCGACCTGGACGGCTTCCTCGCCGACGTGGCCGCGCGCGAGGCGCAGATGCCGACCGGCCTCGACGGCGGCATCGGCATCCCGCACTGCCGCAGCGCCCATGTCACCGAGCCGACGCTGGCCTTCGGGCGCAGCGCCGCCGGAATCGACTTCGGTGCCGCGGACGGCCCCGCCGACCTGATCTTCCTGATCGCCGCGCCGGCCGGTGCCGACGACGCCCATCTCACGATCCTGTCGTCGCTGGCCCGGCAGCTGATGAACGCCGAGTTCACGGGCGCGCTGCGCTCCGTGAGCGGTGCGGGCACGGCGGCGGCGCTGATCCGCGGGGACCTCACCCCGGCGGACGTCGAGGCCGAACACGCCTCCCAGGACTCCGTGGCGGCGCCGGTGGCGGCCTCCGCCGGCGCCGCCACGGACACCAGCGCCCAGGACGCCGGCGAGCGCCCGTTCAGGATCGTCGCCGTGACCTCCTGCCCGACCGGTATCGCTCACACCTACATGGCCGCCGAGTCGCTGGAGAACGCGGGCCGGGAGGCAGGTGTCGAACTCACCGTCGAGACCCAGGGCTCGGCCGGCTTCACCCGGCTCGACCCGGCGGTGATCGCGGACGCGGACGGTGTGATCTTCGCCCACGACGTGCCGGTGCGCGACAAGGACCGCTTCGCGGGCAAGCCCACCGTCGACGTCGGCGTGAAGGCCGGTATCAACCGCCCGGCCGAACTGATCACCGAGGTCCGCGAGAAAGCGGCCCGCGGCGAGGTGAGCGCCGGCGCCCCCGCGGCCGGCGGCACTCCGGTCGAGCGCACCGGCGACTCGACGGAGGGCTACGGCACCAAGCTCCGCAAGTGGCTGATGTCCGGCGTCAGCTACATGGTCCCGTTCGTCGCCGCGGGCGGTCTGCTCATCGCGCTCGGCTTCGCGATCGGCGGCTACAAGATCAACAAGGCGCCGTCGGTGATGGATCACTTCATCTGGACCCAGGCCGACAGCTGGGGCGCCCTGCTGTTCCAGATCGGCGGCGTGGCCTTCGCCTTCCTCGTCCCGGTCCTCGCCGGCTACATCGCCTACGGCATGGCCGACCGGCCCGGCCTGGTGCCCGGCTTCGTCGGCGGCTCGATCTCCCTCACCATCAACGCGGGCTTCCTCGGCGGTCTGGCCGCTGGTCTGATCGCCGGTGGCGTGGTGATAGCCATCCAGAAGGTGAAGATCCCGGCGGCCCTGCGCGGCGTCATGCCGGTGGTGGTGATCCCGCTGATCTCCTCGGCGATCGTCGGGTTCCTGATGTTCGTGGTGATCGGCAAACCCATCGCCTCGGCGCAGAAGGGCCTGACGGACTGGCTGAACGGCCTCACCGGCACCAACGCCGTCCTCCTGGGCGCGCTGCTCGGCCTGATGATGTGCTTCGACCTCGGCGGTCCGGTCAACAAGGTCGCCTACACCTTCGCCACCGCCGGTATCGCCGTCGCGAGCCCCAGCGACTCCGCGATGAAGATCATGGCAGCGGTGATGGCCGCCGGTATGGTCCCGCCGCTGGCGATGGCCCTGGCCACGACCGTGCGCGGCAAGCTCTTCACGCACACCGAGCGGGAGAACGGCAAGGCCGCCTGGGTCCTCGGCATCTCCTTCATCTCCGAGGGCGCCATCCCGTTCGCGGCGGCCGACCCGCTGCGGGTCATCCCCTCCGCGATGGTCGGCGGCGCGATCACCGGCTCCCTGTCGATGGCGTTCGACGCGACCCTGCGCGCCCCGCACGGCGGCATCTTCGTCGTCCCGCTGATCGGCAACCCGCTGCTGTACCTGGTTGCCATCGGCGCGGGCGTCTGCGTCAGCACCGCCCTGGTCATCGTCCTCAAGGGCCTGCGCAAGGCGGCCCCCGGCACCTCGGAGCCGGGAACGAGCGGGAGCACGGCGGCCCCGGGCGCCAAGCAGCCGGTGGCGGCGTAAGGGAACAGAACGCCCGCATGTCCCTTTCAGGCGCTGTGACTTGTTCACGGCGCCTGTCAGGATAGGACGTACCATGCGAGATTCGTCACGGTCCGGGGCCAAAGTCCCGGACCGTGGTGTCTACTGGAACGCATGCCCGAGCCTTCCTCGATCCTCCAGGCGGCAGGGATGGCCGTCCTCGCCCTGGCCGGCATCGCCTGGCTGATCGGCATCACCCGCATGCTGCGCCGCTTCCGCAACGAGGCGATCGTCCGGCAGTTCGGCCCGGACGCCGCCCTGTCCGCCCTCCCGGGCCCGCGCGAGACGGGCCCCCGCCTGGAGGCCGTCGAACTGACCCCGGCGGAACGGGACGCCTTCGCCAGCCTGGTACGCCGCCTCGGCGACGGCCACTGACGGCATCCCCGCGGTAGCCGCCGAAGCGCCCCGGAAGCCGCTCTGGCGCCCCCTACCGGGAGACCCGCTCGGCGCGCCGCTCCATCGCCTCCCGGGCCGCCTCCTCGCTCGCGTACACCTCGCACATGTGCTGCCCGTCCGGGGTCGCCGTGTGCTCCACCTCCCACAGGGCCACCTCCCGGCCGTCGCGCAGCAGGAAGGCGTGCTCGTAGAGCGAGAAGGACAGTCCGATACGGCCCGCCCGGCACGGACGGCCGAACGCCTGCGTGATCCGGTGCCCCTGCGCCGTGGCCAGCAGGGCCGCGGTCTCCCCGCCCGGGCGGTCGGCGTTCTCCGCGCGGCGCAGCAGCCGGCGCGCGTGGTCGGCCGAGTCGTCGGTGATGTACACCTGCCGCGGCCGGGGCACGGGGGCCGGGTGAGCCGGCAGGGGCAGCTCGAACTCCGTCCCCTCCGGCGGCAGCGGCAGCAGCGCCGTGGCCGCGCGCAGTTCCTCCTCGTCGACGTACACCTCGTGCTGCGGGTCGCTGCCCGGGGCGGTGTTGTGCACCAGCTCCCACAGGGTGAGCGCCTGGCCGTCCGCGAGGAGCCAGGTGTGCCGGTACGTCTCCCGGTGCAGCCCCGCGCTGTGGTGCGCGGAGTGCAGCGAGCCGTCGTAGGCCAGCGCGCAGTCCAGCCGCCCTATCACGTCGTCGGGCAGCTCGAAGGAGTTCAGGGCGCGGCCGAGAATCCGCGCCAGATGCTCATCCGGCGACGCGGGTGGTTCGTACGCTGCGGTCTCGTACGGAACGCTCAAGGTTTCTCCCGGCGCTTGCTGCATGTCACCCAGTGGGTGCATACCGTAGCCCCTCGGTCGGACATCGTGTCCGGGAACCGAGAAAACGTATGCCCGGAAAACGCGCGGGCCGTGCGGGGAGTTCCCACACGGCCCGACGAGAAGCCAACGCCCGTCCATCACGGGGCTATTGCCGCGTCAGACGGCACTCCCGGCGACCCACTCGCTCCAGCCCATGTTCCAGCCGTTGAGCCCGTTGTCGGGGGAGACGGTCTTGTCCGGCGAGTTCTTGACGACCACCACGTCACCGGTCAGCGAGTTGTCGTAGAACCACTTCGCCGGAGTGTCCCCCTGCGCGCCCCGCTCATCGGCCAGCCCGACGCAGCCATGGCTGGTTCCCTGGCTGCCGAAGGGCGGATTGCCCTTGTTGTACCAGTAGTTGCCGTGGATGAACGTCCCCGACTGGGTCAGCCGCATCGCGTGCGGCACGTCCGGGATGTCGTACTCGCCGCCCAGCCCGACCGTCTGGCTGTTCATACGGGTCTGCGTGAACTTCTCCGAGATCACCATCGCGCCGTTGTACGTGGTGTGCTCGGGGCTGCCCGACGAGATCGGGATCGTCTTCACGGTCTGCCCGTCCCGCACCACGGTCATGGTCTGCGTGTTCACATCCACGGTGGAGACCTGCGACCGCCCCACGGTGAACGTGACGACCTTCTTCTGCACCCCGAAGACACCGTTGGCGCCCTTCACGCCGTCCAGGTCGATCTTCATCGTGACCTTGGACCCGGCCTTCCAGTAGTCCTGGGGCCGGAAGTCGAGCCGCTGCGCGCCGAACCAGTGCCCGACCACCTGCTGGCCGCTGCTGGACGTGACCGTGATGTGCGACTGCACGGCCTTCTTGTCGCTGATCGCCTTGTCGAAGGTGAACGACACGGGCATCCCGACACCGACGGTGGTGCCGTTGTCGGGCGTGTACGTCCCGATGAAGCTGTTCGACGACGAGACGGTGGTGAAGATGGCGTTCGCGGCCGCCGTACGGCCGCCGGAGTCCTTCGCCGTCGCGGAGATCTGGTACTTCGTGCCGCGCTCCAGCTGCTCCTTGGGCTTCCAGGTGCTGCCGTCGGCGGATATCTCACCGGCCACGGCCTGCCCGGTGCCGGCCACCGTCATCTTCACTTCCGTCAGCTTGCCGTCGCTGACCTTCACTCCGGTGCTGTTGATCGAGGCGCCGGTCGAGCCGTCCTTGGCCGAGATGGCGATCTTCGCGACGGAGGTCTTGGTGTCGCCGCCCCCGCCGTTCTTGTCGTCGTTGGTGGCGCTGGCGTTCCCGCCGCACGCCGTGAGGGTCAGGGCGCCGACCATCAGGGCGGCACAGGCCCCCAGTACGCGCCGCGCTGCTGTGTCCGGCGTTGTCACAGGCTGCTCCCAGTTTTCATCGATCACTCCAAGGCGTGAAGAAAGAGCGATCAAACGACTGCTCCGGTTCCCACGTGACAGAACTGCGGCAATTCCCTGCCGGCGGCTGGGGGGTTGGGCTCCGCACCCGGCGGCTTCCGGCGAACGTGGCTGCGGCTGAGCGGGGGTGGGCTGAGGGCCCGGCGTCGCGGCTGACCGCAGCTACGCCGGACGGCGGCCCGTGGCCGCGCGCGCCACGGCGTTGCCGCAGTCGCCGACGGCGGGGAGGGGACGGGGTGGGGGGTGTCCGCCCGCAGCGGCCGGCACCGGGCAAGGGCGCCGTCGTCGGAAACGGGCGGCCGGACCGAGGACGGACACCCCCCGCCCCGGCCCCGACTCACAACGAACCGAAGGCGCTACCGCAACCGGCCACCGGACGGGAACGGGCCGCCGCAGGCATATAAGGGGCGCGGGGAACTGCGCGACCAGCCACAACGCAACCCGCAGACGGCACTCAAGCCTCTCCAAACAGCTCCCCGTACGACGGCCACCCACCCACCGACTCAGCCGCCCGCACCGCCCGCACAATCGCCCGCGTCACCACATCCGCCCCGGCCGCGAGCAGCGCGTTCAGCGCGAGCGGATCCCCACCCCCCGAAGACAACTCCCGCACCCCCGTGGCCAACGCAAACACACTGTCCCCGTCGTTCAGCAGATGCACCGGCCGCACAGCCCGCGCGATCCCGTCATGCGCCGTCCCCGCCAACTTCTGCGCCTGCGGCTTCGACAGCTCCGCATCCGTGGCGACCACGGCCAACGTCGTGTTCATCGGCGGAGCCACCCGCGCTGCCGCCAGCTGCCCCAGCCGCGCCCGCGCCGCCTCGACCACCCCCGCCGGCGGATACGCCACCCGCCGCCCCCCGAACAACTCCGCGTACATCTCCCCGTACAGCACCCCCGTCCCCGGATCCACCACCGCCCCCGCCGCGTTCGCCACGACCAACGCTCCCACCGTCACCCCGGAGTCGAGCACCACGCTCGCCGTGCCGACCCCGCCCTTCAGCAACCCCACGGCCGCCCCCGTCCCGGCCCCCACGCACCCTTCCTCGACAGCCGCCCCGACCGCACTGCCTGCCGCGGCCTCGACCGCGGCCCGGCCCATCGCCGCGTCCGGCCGTGCCCGGAAGTCACCACCGCGTCCGAGGTCGAAGACGCACGCCGCCGGCACCACGGGCACGACATGCGTCGGATCCGGCCCCACCCGAACCCCCCGGCCCCGCTCCTCCAGCCACGCCATCACCCCGGACGCCGCGTCGAGCCCGTACGCGCTGCCCCCGGTGAGCACCACGGCCTCGACCTTCTGCACGAGGTTGCGCGGATCGAGCGCGTCGGTCTCCTTCGTCCCCGGCCCGCCGCCGCGCACGTCCACCGCGGCCACGGCACCTCCCTCGGGAGCGAGCACGACGGTCGTCCCGGTCAGCCACCCGTCACCACGGCGCGTGGCGTGCCCGACCCGCACCCCGCTGACATCCGTCAGAGCGTCAACTGTCATACGCCCCAGTGTGACCCGGCCCCGAGACCCGGCCCCGTGTGCCGGCCCCGTGTGCGGGCCCCGTGTCACCCGGCCCCGTGCGCGGAGCGCGCCCGTGCCGTCAGCGTCACCCCCACCGCCACCGCCAGCCCCAAGACGAGGCCCGCCACGAGCACCGCCCACTCGCCCAGAAACGTGCAGCTGATCACGAGCAACGCGGTGACCGGCAGGACCAGCTGCTGCGCGATGCCCACCTTGAAGTGGCGGGCGTGCAGCGCCCACACGGTGAGCAGATACAGCGCCGTCGGCAGGGTCACCGCCGCCGAGGCGGCCGTCGCGGAGATGTGCGCGGAACCGACCGCCTGCTCCACGGCCACCTCCAGCCCCGCGCCGATCGCCGCCGCGGAGGCGAAGATCAGATAGTGCCCGTAGCCCCACACGAACGCCTGACGGCTGGAGCGCAGATGTCCGTGGATCGGCACCACGAAGTAGATCCACCAGGCGGCGAACACGATCAGCAGCCCGCCGGCCGCGATCGGCAGCAGCTCGCCGAGGGCGTCGTGCTCGTCCACGGCTGACTTGACCGCGACCGTGGCCGCGGCGATCGTCTCGCCGAGCACGATGATCGTGAACAGGCCGTAGCGCTCGGCGATGTGGTGCGGATGCCAGGCCGTGGTGAAGGACCTCTCCGCGATCAACGGCACCGACAGCTCGGCGAGCACCATCACCAGGAACAGCCAGGGCCGCGCGGGCTCCGGCAGCACGATCAGCCCCACCCATCCGACCTGGCAGAGCAGCACCCCGCAGGCGTACCGCACCGCCGCGGTCCGCTCCTCGCCCTCGGCCGATCTCGCGGCGCGCAGCCACTGCGCGACCAGGGCCAGCCGCATGATCACGTAGCCGAGCCAGACGACGACGAAGTCGTGGTCGTCGAAGGCCCGCGACACCCCCGCCGCGAGCACCAGGACACCGGCGATCTGTACGAGGGTGACGACCCGGTACAGCACGTCGTCGTTGTCGTAGGCGGAGGCGAACCAGGAGAAGTTCATCCACGCCCACCAGATGGCGAAGAAGACCATCGCGTAGTTGAGGATGCCCTGGCCCGCGTGTCCCTCGACGAGGAAGTGCACCAACTGGACGCCGGCCTGGGCGATCGCCACGACGAAGCACAGGTCGAAGAGCAGCTCCAGCGGCGAGGCGACGCGATGGGCCTCGTCGCGGCCGCGGGCGGTGAGCCTGCGCAGGGGCCGGTGTCGGGTGGGCGCGTCGGAGGGCGCGGGGGACTGGCTGGAACTCGGCGTCATGTGTCCCAGCACAGCAGATAACCCGCCGAAAAACTTCGGGCCGATGCCGCGGCGTAACCTGGAGGTATGAGCACTGCTTCCGCCCCCGAGCCGCGCGACCCGAAGGTCGCGCTGGTCTTCGACGACCCGCTCGAACTGCAGTCCTCGGACGACACCGACAGGGGGTGGGGCGAGCGTCCGGCGACGACCGGTGACAGCGCGGCCGACCTCAAGCGCTTCCTGGACGAAAAGCCGCCCCACCACATCTGACGCCCGGGGCAGCGCGGGCGGCCCCGGCCGTCCGCGCCCGCCCGGCAGGAGAGCCCCGCCCTCCAGAAGGCCGACCCGGCGACCGGCTCGGCCGGTCCTGCTCGCCGCCCCCGCCGCTCCTACTCGCCGCGGCCGGCGGTCCGCTGGGCGACCAGCGTGTCGCGGATCTCCTTCAGCACCTCCAGCTCGCTGACCTCGACGATCTCCTTCGTGCCCTCGCGGGCCGCCTTGCGGTCCGCCTGGCGGGCCAGGTACTTCGACATCGGCAGGACCATCAGGAAGTAGACCACCCCGGCGGTGATCACGAAGTTCAGCGTCGCGCCGAGGACCGAGCCCCACATGATGCGGATGCCCTCGTCCTTCGTGCAGCTCGCCGTCAGGCAGGAGCTGTAGTTGTCCAGGCTCTGCGTGCCGATCGCCCCGACCACCGGGTTGATCACGCCCTTCACCACCGAGTTCACGATGTTGGTGAAGGCGGCGCCGATGACCACCGCTACTGCCAGATCGACGACATTCCCCCGCATCAGGAAGGCCTTGAAGCCCTCCCAGACACTCGGCGCCTTCTTCTCGCTCACCTCGAGGCCTTTCCTCGTCCGTACGGCATGTGGAGTAAATCGCTCCGCAACCTACGGCAGGCCCCGGGAGGCATGTCCAATCCGGTAACACGATCGTGCTATTCGACAAACGTTCGCACAGCCGCCGCATCACCCGGCTCACCCCACCGTCACCGCGAGCCGTGCCGTCGCGCTCGCCCCGACGAGCCGCGCCGCCGTGGCCCGCGGCACCGACAGCACGACGAGGGTGCCGCCGCCCGTGACGTCGTCCGTGACCTCGGGCAGCCGGGCCACGCGGGCACCGCGGGCCACGACCCGCGCATCCCCGCCGCCCGTGCCGTCCTCGGCGGCGATGACGTCCACCCGGTCGCCCGGCCGCAGCAGGCGCACCGTGCCGGCGTCGGCGATCCGCACCGGCGCCGCCACCGTCTCCCCGCCCCCGCGATGCGGCGGATGCCCGCGGACCCGGTCGGGCCCGGCGGTCTGCCGTGGCCCCGCCGCCATCAGCGCGGCCGCGGTGACGGCCAGGCCGGCGGCGACGGCCCGCCGGCGGTGCCGGGCGAGCCGGTGCGCCAGGTGGCGCACCCCGCGTACCCGCACCGGTGCGAAGTGCGGCACCTCGCACGTCGGCGGCACGTCGTCGCCGGGCGGACGCGGACCGGACGGCGAGGGAGCAGAGGCGACGGGGGCGGGGAAGGACACCGGGACGGAGAGGGACATGGACACAGGACCACCACCTGCGGCGAGGGCTACGGCTTGCACACCCACGATGAGCCCTCGCGCCGTAGCCCGCAGACGCCCGTGGACCACCCACGCGTTGTGGAAAACCCCGTCACCCGTACGGGACGTTCCGGCCTTAGCGACCCCCGCCACGGCAGCGCGAACTCGGCGTCCGCGACCCCCGCCTCGGCAGCACGAGCCAGGCGTCCGCGACCCTCGCCTCGGCAGCGCGAACCCGGCGTTAGCGAATCCCCGCCACGGCAGCGCGCCCCCGGGCACCCGCCAACCCCCGTCACGGCAGCGTGAACCCCGGATCCATCCCCCCGAGCGCCGACGTGCACAGGCAGTCCCGCTCCTCGTTCGCGGGCAGCGCCGCCACCGCGTCGAAGAGCACTCCCCGCATCCGGTCCACGTTCGCCGCGAACACCCGCAGCACCTCGTCGTGGGAGACGCCCTCGCCGGTCTCGGCGCCGGCGTCCAGGTCGGTGACCAGGGTGAGGGAGGCGTAGCAGAGCTCCAGCTCACGGGCGAGCGCCGCCTCCGGATGACCGGTCATGCCGACCACCGACCAGCCCTGCGCCTGGTGCCACAACGATTCGGCACGCGTCGAAAAGCGCGGCCCCTCGATGACGACGAGCGTTCCGCCGTCCACCGGCTCCCAGTCGCGCCCCCGTGCCGCCTTCAGCGCGACCGCGCGCCCGACGGGGCAGTACGGATCGGCCAGGGACACGTGCACGACGTTCGGGACGGTGCCGTCGGGCAGCGGCAGCCCGTCGAAGTAGGAGCTCGCCCGGGACTTCGTACGGTCCACGAGCTGGTCCGGCACCAGCAGCGTGCCCGGCCCGTACTCGGGACGCAGGCCGCCCACCGCGCACGGTGCGAGGACCTGGCGCACACCGGCCGAGCGCAGCGCCCACAGGTTGGCGCGGTAGTTGATGCGATGCGGCGGCAGGTGGTGGCCGCGCCCGTGCCGGGGCAGGAACGCGACCCGGCGGCCGGCGATCTCACCGAGGAAGAGGGAGTCGCTGGGCGGACCGTAGGGGGTGTCGACCTGGACCTCTGTCACGTCGTCCAGGAACGAGTAGAAACCGGAGCCGCCGATCACGCCGATCTCTGCGTTCGCCTTGTTCGCCATGCCCGCACCCTAACCGGCGGCGCATATGCCGAGGACCCTGCCGTCGGGCGATGGCAGGGTCCTGCGAGGAGTCCGTGGAGAAGTGGGCCTCAGGCGGCGGTGGTGCTGCTGCTCGAAGAGCCGCTGGAGCCCGACGAGGAACCCGCGTCCGAAGAGGACGACGAGGAGGACGTCGTGGAAGACGAGGACGACGACTTCGACGACGCCGGCGAGCTGCTCGACGAGGAGCCGCGGCTGTCGTTGCGGTAGAAGCCGGAGCCCTTGAAGACGATGCCGACCGCCGAGAACACCTTCTTGAGGCGGCCCTGGCAGTTGGGGCACTCGGTCAGGGCGTCGTCGGTGAACTTCTGCACCGCCTCGAGGCCCTCGCCGCACTCGGTGCACTGGTACTGGTAGGTGGGCACTGTCTTCCTCCTGGCACTCTCACTCGATGAGTGCTAACGACGAACCATAGTGACGTATTCCCTGGCGTCAGTCCACTGTCACCGGCACGCGGTGACCCACGCCACGCGCGACGGTACGGCCCCGGGGGTGTGCCACCAGCCGGGAGCGCAGCGCCAGCAGGGTCACCAGGGCCAGCACCGTGCCGCCCATCGGTACCAGGAACCCGGCGCCGCCCCAGAAGCGGTCCTCCAGCTGCCCGGCGACCGTGACGGCCGCGGCCTGGCCGAGGGCGACCGCGCCGGTCAGCCAGGTGAACGCCTCGGTGCGCGCCCCGGCCGGGGCGAGCCCCTCGACGAGGGTGTAGCCGGTGATCAGGGCGGGCGCGATGCACATGCCGACCAGCAGACCGAGCCCGGCGAGCAGGAGCACCGAGTGGGCGGTCCACAGCGCGGACGCGGTCAGCGCGAGGGCGGCGTAGCCGACGACCAGGCGCCGATGCGGGGCGACCTTCCAGGCGATGGCGCCGCAGACGACGCCGGAGATCATGTTTCCGGCGGCGAAGACGCCGTAGAGCACGCCGTTCAGACCGGGCTCGCCGATCGACTCGGTGAACGCGGCCAGCGACACCTGCATGCCGCCGAAGACGGAGCCGATGCCCAGGAACGTCACGATCAGCACGCGCACGCCGGGCACGCGCAGGGCGGAGGCGTGCCGCACGCGCGTGTGCTCGCCGCCGGTGTGGACCTGGGGCTGGGTGCTCTTCTGCGCGGCGAACAGCAGACCGCCGACCAGGGTCAGCGCTGCCTCGGTCATCAGACCGGCGGCGGGGGCCACCGCGGTACACAGGGCGGTCGCCAGCAGCGGGCCGACCACGAAGGTCAGCTCGTCGGTGACGGACTCGAAGGCGGCGGCGGTGCTCATCAGGGGGGAGCCCTTGAGCTTCACGCCCCAGCGGGCCCGCACCATGGGCCCGACCTGCGGCACCGAGGCACCGGTCGGCACGGCCGCCACGAACAGCGCCCACAGGGGGGCGTGCGCGAGGGCGAGCGCGGTGAAGGTGAGACCGGACAGGGTGTGCACGATCACGCCGGGCAGCAGGACGGCACGCTGGCCGTGGCGGTCGGCGAGGCGGCCGCTGTAGGGCGCGAACA
Organism: Streptomyces sp. NPDC049915; assembly: GCF_040656475.1. Lineage (NCBI taxonomy): Bacteria > Bacillati > Actinomycetota > Actinomycetes > Kitasatosporales > Streptomycetaceae > Streptomyces > Streptomyces sp. NPDC049915. Next base: position 204,561 of record NZ_JBFAMH010000004.1, on the reverse strand, counting down.
GGGCCATCGACACGCCGGTGACGGCCGCCGCGGCGCCGGCCGCACCGTAGGAGCCGGTGGTGTGCTGCACGAGCAGCACGATGGAGAGGGTCAGCATCGCGAACGGCTGGCGCGCCGCGAAGCCGGGGAGCAGGAAGGTCCAGGCGCCGCGGGTGCGCAGCAGCTGCCCGTAGCCCGGGCGGGCGGCAGTAGCCGCCTTCTTCTTCTCCGAGGTGACCGTGGACGCCACGGCCCGTGCCTTTCTGCCGCCTGGTAGCGCGGCGCCCTTGTAAGGGCACCGTGCGCCGAGAGCTGTCCTCTTGCGCGGACTGCGGTAGATGCCGGGGCCCACGGTGGGGGGCTGCTCGGCCGCCATACGGTCGCGCCAGCTCTGCGTCAGGCAGAGTTGGTTCGATCAGGGGTGCGCCTTTATCGTACAGGGCTTCCGCACGACGGCCCTGTGAAAACGAGCACCATCAGCTGGTTCACCTGTGTTTGGCCGGGGCGGCGGAAACCGCCCGCGTCACCGTCACCGCTCCTCACCGCCGGAGCCCAGCCAGTCGGCCAGCTTGCCGCCCTGGGCCACCGCGCGCAGCCGGCGCTCGGCCGCGTCGCGTACCGGGTCGGTGGTGACGACGAGCAGTTCGTCGCCGCGCCGCAGCACGGTCGTGGGCAGCGGCACGAAGGAGGTGCCCTCGCGCACCACCAGGGTGACCGCCGCGCCCGGCGGCAGGCGCAGCTCGTTGACCTCGACGCCGTGCATCCTGGAGCCGTCGGGGATGTCCACGGACAGCAGGTGGCCGCGCAGCCGCTCCAGGGGCGCGGACTCGATGCCGAGGTCGGCGGCCTCGGTGTCGTCGCCCAGCCGCAGCAGACGGGCCAGCCAGGGCAGGGTCGGGCCCTGGATGAGGGTGTAGACGACGACCAGGACGAAGACGATGTTGAAGACCCGGCGGCTGCCCACGACGCCGTTCACCATCGGGATGGTCGCCAGGATGATGGGCACGGCGCCGCGCAGCCCGGCCCACGACATCAGCGTCTGCTCCCGCCAGGGCACCCGGAAGGGTGTGAGGCACAGCACGATGCTCAGGGGGCGCGCCAGCATGGTCAGCACCAGCCCGATGACGAGTGCGGGCCACACGTCGTCGCCCAGCTCGTGCGGTGTGACCAGCAGGCCGAGCAGGACGAACATGCCGATCTGCGCGATCCAGCCGAGCCCTTCGGCGAAGCCGCGGGTGGCGGGCCAGTGCGGCAGCTTGGCGTTGCCCAGCAGCATCGAGGCGAGGTAGACGGCGAGGAAGCCGCTGCCGTGGGCCAGGGCGCCGGCCGCGTAGGCGGCGACCGCGATGGCCATCACGGCGATCGGGTACAGGCCGGAGGCGGGCAGGGCGACGTGCCTCAGGCCCCAGGAGCCGAACCAGCCGACCGCCAGCCCGACGGCCGCGCCGATGGCCAGTTCAAGGGCTATCTCGCCCAGCAGGACGTACCAGTGCTCGACCGGACCGGCCGTGGAGAAGGCGACGACCAGGATGACGACGGGGGCGTCGTTGAATCCGGACTCCGCCTCCAGCATGCCCGCCACGCGCGCGGGCAGCGGGATCCTGCGCAGCACGGAGAAGACCGCCGCCGCGTCCGTCGAGGACACCACCGCACCGATGATCAGCGCCTGCCGCCACTGCAGGCCGACGAGGTAGTGCGCGCCCGCGGCCGTCACACCCACGCTCACCGCGACCCCGGCCAGCGCCAGCACCGAGGCGGCCGGCAGGACCGGTTTGATCTCCTTCCACTTCGTGCCGAGTCCGCCCTCGGCGAGGATCACGACCAGGGCGGCGTACCCGATGACCTGGGTCATCGCGGCGCTGTTGAAGTGGATGTGCCCGACGCCGTCCTGGCCCATGAGGATGCCGATGCCCAGGTAGACGAGCAGGCTGGGCAGTCCGCTGCGCGAGGAGATCCGGACTGCTGCCACGGCGACGAGCAGGACGAGCGAGCAGATGAGCAGGAGCTGGTTGAGGTGGTGAACAGTCAGTGGCCGTTCCTTCCTGCGATCTTCCGATTACTTCGTTACCTTACCTAACTCTTGACGATTTCTTGACGCTCGGCGAGGCAAGATCGATCGCCTGCCCCGGCTGGTTGCGGGCTCCGCGTCAAGTGCCACCGGGCCCTGCGCCTATGGTTGCTCCAGCGCTCAGTTAAAAGCACAGCCGAACCTGCCGCTCGCGTTAGGACAGCAAGGACAGCGATGCCCCCCAACACCACCGCCACAACGGGTCACAAGCCCGGCAAGTCCGGCAGGAAGAAGGGGCGCAAAGCCCGTCTTATCGTCCTCCTTCTGGTGCTGGCGGTCATCGGCGGCATCGGCTGGGGCGGTTACTGGTCCGTCAGCACCGTCCGGGCGTCGTTCCCGCAGACCAAGGGATCGATCACCCTGCAGGGCCTGTCGGGCCCCGTCGACGTCAAGCGCGACGGCTACGGCATCCCGCAGATCTACGCCTCCTCCGACGCGGACCTGTTCATGGCGCAGGGCTTCGTCCAGGCGCAGGACCGCTTCTACGAGATGGACGTGCGCCGGCACATGACCTCCGGCCGCCTGTCGGAGATGTTCGGCAAGACCCAGGTCGACAACGACGCGTTCCTGCGCACCCTGGGCTGGGACCGCGTCGCCCAGCAGGAGTACGACACCAAGCTGTCCGCCTCGACGAAGAAGTACCTCCAGGCGTACGCCAAGGGCGTCAACGCCTACCTGGCGGGCAAGGACGGCGAGGACATCTCCCTGGAGTACGCGGCGCTGGGCTTCAGCAACGACTACAAGCCCGCGCAGTGGACGCCGGTCGACTCCGTCGCCTGGCTGAAGGCGATGGCCTGGGACCTGCGCGGCAACATGCAGGACGAGATCGACCGCGCCCTGATGACCAGCCGCCTGGGCCCCCAGCAGATCGCCGACCTTTACCCGCAGTACCCCTACGACCGCAACAAGGCGATCGTGCAGGAGGGCGGGTACGACGAGCTGACCCACTCCTTCGAGCAGGGCAGCGGCAGCGGCACGAGCGGCTCCGGCTCCAGCGGCTCCGGCAGCGGCACGAGCGGCTCCGGTACCTCGCTGAACGGCACGGGCACGGGCACCGGCACCGGCACGGGCACGGGAACCGGCACCTCGTCCGGCGCCGGCCTGCAGAGCCAGCTCGCGGGTCTGTACAAGGTCCTGGACGACGTCCCCACGGCCGTCGGCGTCAACGGCAACGGCATCGGCTCCAACTCCTGGGTCGTGGGCGGCGACCACACCATCACCGGCAAGCCGCTGCTCGCCAACGACCCGCACCTGTCGGCCTCGCTGCCGTCCGTCTGGTACCAGATGGGCCTGCACTGCCGCAGCGTCTCCAGCGCCTGCCAGTACGACGTCACCGGCTACACCTTCGCGGGCATGCCGGGCGTGGTCATCGGCCACAACAAGGACATCGCCTGGGGCATGACCAACTCCGGCGTCGACGTCACCGACCTGTACCTGGAGAAGGTCACCGGCGACGGCTACCTGTACGGCGGCAAGGTCAGGCCGTTCGTCACGCGCGAGGAGACCATCAAGGTCGCCGGCGGCGAGACCAAGAAGATCGTCGTGCGGCAGACGCAGGACGGCATGCCCCTGCTGTCCGACCGCGACGCCGAACTGGTCAAGGTCGGCAAGAAGGCCACCGTCGACACCGCGGCGCCCGACCGCGGCGACGGTTACGCCATGGCGCTGAACTGGACCGCCCTGCAGCCCGGCACCTCCATGGACGCCGTGTTCGCGATGGACAGGGCGACGGGCTGGAAGGAGTTCCGCGCCGCGGCGAAGCTGTTCGACGTGCCGTCGCAGAACCTGATCTACGCCGACAGCAAGGGTGCCAAGGGCGACATCGGCTACCAGCTCCCGGGCAAGATCCCCACGCGCGGCAAGGGCGACGGCTCGCTCCCGGCGCCGGGCTGGGACCCGAAGTACCGCTGGACCGGGTACATCGACTTCGACAAGCTGCCCTACGAGTACAACCCGGAGCGCGGCTACGTCGTCACCGCCAACCAGGCCGTGGTCGACGCGGACAAGTACCCCTACACGCTGACCACCGACTGGGGCTACGGCACCCGCAGCCAGCGCATCGCCGATCTGATCGAGTCCAAGATCAAGGGCGACGGCAAGATCTCCACCGACGACATGCGCCAGATGCAGCTGGACAACAGCAGCGAGGTCGCCAAGCTGCTCGTGCCGACGCTGCTGAAGATCGACGTCGGCGACAAGGACGTCCGCCAGGCGCAGGAGCTGCTGGAGGGCTGGGACTACACCCAGGACGCCGACTCGGCGGCCGCCGCGTACTTCAACTCCGTGTGGCGCAACGTCCTGAAGCTGGCCTTCGGCAACAAGCTGCCCAAGGAGCTGCGGGTCGAGGGCCAGTGCCTGTGGGTCGACCCGGTCAGCACCACCGGCCCCGTCGACGAGACCGACAAGGTGCGCGAGTGCGGTCAGCGCGACGCCGACCAGGCGCAGCCCGACGGCGGTGACCGCTGGTTCGAGGTCGTGCGCACCCTGATGGACAAGCCGGACAGCGACTGGTGGAAGGCGCCGAGGTCGGGCACGCGCCCCGCGGCGCACAACCGCGACGAGCTGTTCAAGCGGGCCATGATCGACGCCCGCTGGGAGCTGACCGCCAAGCTCGGCAAGGACATCGACACCTGGAGCTGGGGCCGGCTGCACCGCCTGTTCCTGAAGAACCAGACGCTCGGCACCGAGGGCCCCGGCATCCTCAAGTACGTCCTCAACCGCGGCCCGTACAAGCTCAGCGGCGGCGAGGCGGCGGTCAACGCCACCGGCTGGAACGCCGCCGGCGGCTACGGCGTCGTCTGGGTGCCGTCGATGCGGATGGTGGTCAACCTCGACAACCTCGACAAGTCGAAGTGGATCAACCTCTCCGGCGCCTCCGGTCACGCCTACAGCGCCCACTACACCGACCAGACGGACAAGTGGGCCAAGGGTGAACTGCTGCCGTGGTCGTTCTCGTCGGACGCGGTCGGCAAGAGCACCAGCGACACGCTCGTCCTGCGGCCGTGACGGTGTGAGCAGCTCCGAAGGGCCCTCCACGCGCGCGTGGAGGGCCCTTCGGCGTGCCGCGGGGATCAGGGCGCGGAAAAGCGGCGCACCCCGGACGGGGTCACCACCGCGTGCACCGGCCGGTCGTGCGGCTCCTCGGGCACGCGCGTGACGACCTCCGTGTCGTACAGCAGCACCACCAGCGCCGGCCGCGCGCCCGCGCGCTCCAGGCGTGCGAGCACGCGGTCGTAGGATCCGCCGCCGCGTCCCAGGCGCATCCCGCGCGCGTCGACCGCGAGCCCCGGCAGCAGCACGACGTCGGCGCCGGTCACGGCCTGCGGGCCGAGCCGCTCGCCGGCGGGTTCCAACAGCGTCATCTTTCCGCCGTGTTGCACGCGCGTGAGGGAGTCCTCGCCGGTGTACTCGCCCCAGTCCAGGTCGTTGTCGTCTAGCAGGGCGGGCAGCAGGACGCGCACGCCCCGCGCGTGCAGCGCGTCGAGCAGTGCGAGCGTGCCGGGTTCGGTGCCCACGGAGACGTACGCCGCGACCGTGCGCGCGTGCGCCAGCTCCGGCAGGCGCAGGGCGCGTTCGGCCAGGGCGGACGCGGCATTCGTCACATCGGCCGGGGTCAGGGCGTTCCGTGCCGCCAGGAAACGCCGTCGAACGACCCGCTTGTCCGGCTCCATGACCGGTCCGTTTTCGCCCACTTGTCGCTCCCGTACCGTTCTCTTATGCTCATATGAGCGCTCATGTCCGGGAGTCGCGGGCCGCGCCCCGCACACCGGTTAAGGTGGCGGGCATGACCCAGTCGCACCCCAGGATCAACAAGGCTGTCATCCCGGCGGCAGGCCTCGGCACCCGGTTTCTGCCGGCCACCAAGGCCACGCCCAAGGAGATGCTGCCGGTGGTCGACAAGCCGGCGATCCAGTATGTGGTCGAGGAGGCCGTCACCGCGGGCCTCGATGACGTCCTGATGATCACGGGCCGTAACAAGCGCCCGCTCGAGGACCACTTCGACCGCAACTACGAGCTCGAGTCCGCCCTCGCGGCGAAGGGCGACACGGAGCGGCTCGGGAGGGTGCAGGAGTCCCAGGACCTCGCGACGATGCACTACGTGCGTCAGGGCGACCCCAAGGGCCTCGGTCACGCCGTGCTGTGCGCGGCCCCGCACGTCGGCCAGGAGCCGTTCGCGGTGCTCCTCGGCGACGACCTGATCGACCCGCGCGACCCGCTGCTGCAGCGGATGATCGACGTCCAGGAGCAGCGCGGCGGCAGTGTGATCGCCCTCATGGAGGTCGAGCCCGAGCAGGTCCACCTCTACGGCTGTGCCGCCGTCGAGGCCACCGAGGACGGCGACGTCGTCAAGGTGACCGGCCTGGTCGAGAAGCCCGACCCGGCCGACGCCCCGTCGAACTACGCGATCATCGGCCGTTACGTGCTCGACCCGGGCATCTTCGACATACTCCGCAAGACCGAGCCGGGCCGCGGCGGCGAGATCCAGCTCACCGACGCCCTGCAGCAGCTCGCCGAGGACGAGAAGGCCGCCGGCCCCGTGCACGGCGTCGTTTTCAAGGGCCGTCGCTACGACACCGGCGACCGCGGCGACTTCCTGCGGGCCATTGTCAGACTCGCGTGCGAACGTGAGGACCTGGGCCCGGACTTCAGGGCCTGGCTCCGCCGTTACGTCACTGAGGAGATGTAGCCACCTTGAGCAGCGCCGCCTCCCGCACCCCGGGCCCCGACCACCTGTGGTCGGTGGACGAGCACCTGGAGGACGTCCTCACCACCGTGCGCCCCCTGGAGCCGATCGAGCTGCAGCTGCTCGACGCCCTGGGCTGCGTCCTGGTCGAGGACGTCCCGGTGCCTGTGTCCCTGCCGCCGTTCGACAACAGCTCGATGGACGGCTACGCGGTGCGGGTCGCGGACGTGGCCGGCGCGAACGAGGAGTTCCCGGCGGTCCTGGACGTCGTCGGGGACGTCGCCGCGGGCCAGGCCGACCTGCTCCACGTGGGTCCGGGCCAGGCCGCCCGCATCATGACCGGTGCCCCGCTGCCGCCCGGCGCCGAGGCCGTCGTACCCGTGGAGTGGACCGACGGCGGGCTCGGTGAGGGCCCCGTGACCGGCATGCGCGCCCGCGCGCTCGCCCCGGAGGGCGCCGAGGGGCACGTACGCGTGTACCGGCCCGCCGAGGCACGCGCGCACGTGCGCTCGGCCGGCAGCGACGTCCGGGCCGGCGACCGGGCCCTCGAGGCGGGCACTGTGCTCGGCCCGCCGCAGATCGCCCTGCTCGCCGCGATCGGCCGCGGCACGGTTCGCGTGCGCCCGCGCCCGCGCGTGGTCGTGATGTCCACCGGCAGCGAACTGATCCAGCCCGGCGAGCAGCTGGCGCCCGGTCAGATCTACGACTCCAACAGCTTCGCCCTCACCGCCGCCGCCCGCGAGGCCGGCGCCATCGCCTACCGGGTGGGCGCCGTCGCCGACGACGCCGAGACACTGCGCTCCACCATCGAGGACCAGCTGGTGCGCGCCGACCTCATGGTGACCACCGGCGGGGTGAGCGTCGGGGCGTACGACGTCGTCAAGGAGGCGCTGTCGCACGTCGCGGACGAGGACGAGGCGGGCGGCGGCGTGGAGTTCCGCACGCTCGCCATGCAGCCCGGCAAGCCGCAGGGCTTCGGCTCCATCGGCCCCGACCACACGCCGCTGCTCGCGCTGCCGGGCAACCCCGTGTCGTCGTACGTCTCCTTCGAGCTGTTCGTGCGGCCCGCCATCCGCACCCTGATGGGGCTTCAGGACGTGCACCGGCCGAAGGCCACGGCGACGTTGTCCGCGCAGAAGCCGCTGACGTCCCCGAAGGGCCGCAGGCAGTTCCTGCGGGGCGTCCACACCGACGGCACGGTCACCCCGGTGGGCGGTGCCGGCTCGCACCTGATCGCGGCCCTCGCGCACGCCAACGCCCTGATCGTGGTGCCCGAGGACGTGGAGTCCGTCGCGCCCGGCAGCGAGGTCGAGGTCGTCCTGCTCGGCTGAGTGCTCCCGGCCCGAGGTACCGTGTCGCGCACAACACAGGCCCGCGCGCCGCACCGCGCCGGGCCCGGACCGGGAGCGCCACCACCATGACTGTGCCCAACCGGGGGGAGACCCCCGGACAGCCCGTGCAGGACCGCCTGACGCACATCGACGACGCGGGTGCCGCCCGCATGGTCGACGTGTCCGGCAAGGACGTCACCGCGCGCACCGCCCGCGCCAGCGGCCGCGTCCTCGTCTCGCCCCGCGTGGTCGAGCTGCTGCGCGGCGAGGGCGTCCCCAAGGGCGACGCCCTGGCCACCGCGCGGATCGCCGGGATCATGGGAGCCAAGCGGACCCCCGATCTGATCCCGCTGTGCCACCCGCTCGCGGTGTCCGGTGTGAAACTGGACCTGTCGATCGCGGACGACGCCGTGGAGATCTGGGCCACGGTGAAGACGACGGATCGTACGGGCGTCGAGATGGAGGCCCTCACCGCGGTCTCCGTCGCCGCGCTCACCGTGATCGACATGGTCAAGGCGGTCGACAAGGGAGCGGTCATCACGGACGTGCGGGTGGAGCAGAAGACGGGCGGCAAGTCGGGCGACTGGAGCCGGGCATGAGCTATCGGGCGCTGGTCGTCACGGCCTCCAACCGGGCCGCCGCGGGTGTCTACGAGGACCGGGGCGGGCCGCTGATCGCGGACGGCCTGAAGCGCTTCGGCTTCGACGTCGACGGCCCGCGCGTGGTGCCCGACGGCGACCCGGTGCGCGACGCGCTGCGGGCGGCCGTCGAGGACGGTTACGACGTCGTCGTGACCACCGGCGGCACCGGGCTCTCGCCCACCGACCGCACGCCGGAGGCCACGCGCGCGGTGATCGACCACGAGGTGCCGGGCATCGCGGAGGCGATCCGCGCGTTCGGCCGGGACAAGGTGCCGACCGCGGCGCTGTCGCGCGGACTGGCCGGCGTGGCCGGGCGGACCCTGATCGTCAACCTGCCGGGGTCGACGGGCGGGGTGAGGGACGGTCTCGCCGTTCTGCAGCCGCTGCTGGTGCACGCCGTCGACCAGGTCCGCGGCGGCGACCACCCCAGACCCGACGCCGGAAGCGGGGGTGCGAGCTGAACGGCTCATCCTGGCCCGTGGTGCTGGCCGAGGGCGATGTCGTCCTGCGGCCCATCAGAATGCGCGATCAGAGCGCCTGGCGCGAGGTCAACCGGCGCAACCGGGACTGGCTGCGGCCGTGGGAGGCGACCATCCCGCCGCCCACGCCGACCGGGCCGATCGCGCACCGGCCGACCTACCGCCAGATGGTGCGGCACCTGCGCCGCGAGGCACGCGCCGGCCGGATGCTGCCGTTCGTCCTCGAGTACCAGGGCAGGCTGGTCGGGCAGTTGACGGTCGCCGGGATCACCTGGGGCTCGATGTGCTCGGGTCACGTCGGCTACTGGGTGGACGAGGCGGTGGCCGGCCGTGGCGTGATGCCGACGGCCGTGGCGCTCGCGGTCGACCACTGTTTCCGGAACGTGGGCCTGCACCGCATCGAGGTGTGCATTCGCCCCGAGAACGTGCCCAGCCGCCGGGTGGTGGAGAAACTCGGATTCCGCGAGGAGGGGCTGCGGCCCCGCTATCTGCACATCGACGGAGCCTGGCGCGACCATCTCGTCTTCGCGCTGACGGCCGAGGAAGTGCCGGAGGGCCTGCTCGCCCGCTGGCGGCGCAGCCGGACGCAGAACGGCTCGTCGCACCGCCCGTAGAACATCCCGCGAAATCACGGCTGGGCCGGGGAAATCCCGGCCGGTCGACGCGCGACCTGGGAAATTGAATATGTGTTCGAAATTGATCGGCCTGTGACCGTCTCAGGGCGGGGAATTCCGGGTCGAAGTGGCCCGCTGATCGCATCGGTCACAAAAAAAGTTCGAAATATCAGCCAGATCGTGCGACACACCGGCTCAATTGGCGGATGGCCTCAGGCAAACCCCTCTACCGTGTGAGACGTGAGCAGCAGCGGCCTCATCTACGCAGTCATCGTCGGGGCCTGGGCCGCCTACTTGGTGCCGATGTGGCTCCGTAGGCAGGACGAGCTGAACGAAGCCCGTCCGACGGAACGCTTCAGCACCGCCATCCGGTTGCTGTCCGGACGGGCGGGCATGGAGCGCCGATACGCCAAGGACCTGCGGGCGCGCTCCGCCGACGAGGAGGAGCCCGACCTCGCCGCCCCGGACGCCGTCACCGACACGGTGGACGTCCGGGCCTTCGCCGTGCCTCCGACCCGCCGGCACAGCCGGGCGGCGGACGAGGCGCAGGCGTACGAGTACGACGAACCGGAGTACGAGCCGGAGTACGAGTCGGAGAGTGACCCGGCGCACGAGCCCGCGCTCGCACCGGCGCACGGCCGGGTGCCGGAAGCCCGGCGCGAGCTCTCCGCTCAGGCGGCCGCCGCACGCGCCCAGCGCACGAAGGTCCTCGCCCGTCGCCGGCGCACCACGGTGATGCTCTTCCTCGCCTTCACCCTCGGCGCGATCGTCGCCGCGGTCGGCGGGCTCGCGTTCCTGTGGGCGCCCGGCGTGCCCGCCCTGCTGCTCAGCGCGTACATCGTCTATCTGCGCCGGCAGGAGCGCCGCCGCTTCGCCTACCAGATGGACCGCCGCCGGGCCGAGGTCGCAGCGCAGCGACTGCGCGAACGCCAGCCGCGCCGGCGTACGCACGTCGGCACCGGCGCGCCCGCCGACGCCGAGGAGCCCGCCGAAGGCCACGGCACCGCCACCGACCCCGGACTGTCGGCGCTCGCCGCGGACCGGCGCGCGCTGGTGGAGCAGACCGACCATGCCGAGTGGGTCGACCAGCAGCGCGAGCGGCAGCGGCGGCCCGGCCACGGCGACAGCTGGGACCCGGTGCCGGTGCCCCTGCCGACGTACGTCACCGCGCCGGTCGCCCCCCGCGCCACGGCCGACGTCGACCTCGGCGCCCCGGACGCGTGGAGCTCGGCCCGCTCCAGCGCGGTCGCTCCGGAACTGCGGGACGAGCAACCGGCCGCGCAGGACGCTCCCACCGGCGCGGAGGACCGGCCCGGAGACGACGGCCGCAGCGACGCGCGCCGTGCGGCCTCCGCACGCCGGGCCCGCGAGCGCGGGCGCACGCCCCTCTTCGACCAGTACGAGGACGGGGAGCGGCCGCGCGCGGCCAACGAGTGACCACGACGCCCGCCGGCCAGGGAGCGGATTTCCGAGCACGCCGCGGGGGATGCTAAAGTTTCACTCGTTGCAAGGGCCTGTGGCGCAGTCCGGTAGCGCACCTCGTTCGCATCGAGGGGGCCAGGGGTTCAAATCCCCTCAGGTCCACGCAATGAGGGCCCCGATGATCTTCGGATCGTCGGGGCCCTCGATCATTCTCCCGGCCCGGTGGTCCCCGCTCTCGTTCTCAGCGGCGCAGTGCCGCTGCCGTCGTGACCTCGACGACACCACCGCCAGCAGTGCGCACCCGGCCGTCGCCGCGCCCAGGGCCGGCCAGGGCAGCACGAGCGGCGCCGGCGCCGACAACAGCCCCAGGGCGGCACCCGTCCCGGCCCAGGTGACGAAGGTCACCAGCAGCCCGAGCAGGGCGCCCGCCGCCACCACCGTCAGCGACTCCAGAGCCGTCAGCCGCAGTATCTGCCCGCGCATGGCGCCCGCCAGCCGCAGCGCCGTGAACTCAGCGGCCCGGCCGGACGTCGACATGGTCAGGGTGTTGGCGAGCGAGAGGCCCGTGTAGAGCAGGGCGATGCCGAGGACCAGGAAGAGACCGAGCCGGGTCGTCCCCGTCGCCACCGGCCGGGACGCGCGCAGCCACTGCGCGCGCGTGAGGACCCGTACGCCGTTCCCGGGGCGGACCGTCTGCGCAGGGCCGTCGCGACCGCGGCCGCATCGGCGCCTGCGCGCACGCGCACGTCGAGTCGTTCCACCGGCGCGCCGGGGGCGTTGGCCGGCGTGAGCCACGCGCCGTTGTCGCCGGTGCCGGTGCCGGTGGCCAGGACGGCCGCGATCCGCAGCGTCCTGCGTGTGCCGTAGCCGAGTCGACTCGGGCGACGGCACCGGGGTCGGCTATCTGCTCAAGGACCGGGTGGGTCAGGTCGAGCAGTTCGTGAACGCCCTCGCCGAGGTCGCCGCCGGCGGCACGGTGGTCGATCCGGAGGTCGTACGGCAACTGCTGCGCCGTCACCGGGATCCCCTCGCGCGGCTCACCCCGCGCGAGCGGGAGGTGCTGGAGCTGGTCGCGGAGGGCAGGTCCAACGGCGCGACAGCCCGGCAGCTGGTGGTGTCCGAGGCGGCGGTCGGCAAGCACATCGGCTCCATCCTCACCAAGCTGGACCTGCCGCCCGCCGAGGACGTGCACCGCCGGGTGCTGGCGGTGTTGGCGTTCCTGCGGGAGTGAGCGAGAACACAGGGCCCCGGCGCGGCCGGCCGGCCGCTACAGCGCCTTCGCGAAGCAGCGGCTCTCCTCGTGGAAGCGGTAGTAGCCGAACTTCTCGCAGGGCTCGTAGCCGCAGGAGGTGTACAGGGCGATGGCCTCGGGCTGCTTGGTGCCGGTCTCCAGGACCATGCGGGAGCGGCCCGCCGCCCGGGCGTCCTCCTCAAGGGCGGCCAGCATCCGCCGGGCCAGCCCGCGACCGCGCATGTCGGCGACCACGTACATCCGCTTCAGCTCCGCGTCGCCGTCCCGGTTGCCCTCGTGGTTGGCGTCCTGCCGACGCCAGCCGCCGGTGGCGACGGGCCGCTCGTCGGCGTCGTACACGATGAAGTACACGCCGTTCGGCGGCTCGAAGTCGGCCGGGTCCAGCAGGGTGGCGTCGCCGCCGTCGCCGTAGCGCTCGTGGTACTCGGCCTGGACCTCGTCGTTGAGCTTGACGGCGTCGGGGTGGTCGAAGGGGACGCTACGGATAAACATGCCAGTCATCGTACTTCTATGCAGTCGGGGGGGCCTCGGGTTTTGCGGACCTCGACCAGTGTGCCGGTATCGTGCCGGGGTGCTGACAGTGACCACCGTGAACGTGAATGGGCTGCGGGCCGCCGCCAAGAAGGGCTTCGTCGAGTGGCTGGCCCGGACGGAGGCGGACGTCGTGTGCCTCCAGGAGGTGCGCGCCGAGCCGCATCAGCTGCCCGAGGAGGTCCGCGAGCCCGAGGGCTGGCACGTCGTGCACGCGCCGGCCGCCGCCAAGGGCCGGGCCGGCGTCTCCCTGTACACCCGCCGGGAGCCCGACCGGGTCCGCGTCGGGTTCGGGTCGTCGGAGTTCGACGGCAGCGGCCGGTACCTCGAGGCCGATCTGCCCGGGGTCACGGTCGCCTCTCTCTATCTGCCCTCCGGCGAGGTCGGCACCGAGCGGCAGGACGAGAAGACCCGCTTCATGGGCGAGTTCCTGGCGTATCTCAAGGAGCTGCGCGAGCGGGCCGCCGCCGACGGCCGTGAGGTGCTGGTCTGCGGCGACTGGAACATCGCCCACCAGCAGGCCGACCTGAAGAACTGGCGCGCCAACCAGAAGAACTCCGGCTTCCTGCCGGAGGAACGCGAGTGGCTGAGTCGCGTCCTCACCCCGGCCGAGGGCGGCTATGTGGACGTGGTTCGCGCCCTGCACCCGGACGTGGAGGGCCCTTACAGCTGGTGGTCGTACCGGGGGCGGGCCTTCGACAACGACAGCGGCTGGCGCATCGACTACCACGTCGCGACGCCGGGGCTTTCGGAGCGGGCGGTCAAGGGGTTCGTCGAGCGCGCCGCCACGCACGTCGAGCGCTGGTCGGACCACGCGCCGGTGACGGTCGTGTACGACCGCTGAGCCGTGGCTAATCCCGCTTGCTGATCCGCCGGTCCAGTGCCAACGACAGTTCCGCCTCCACCACGCTGCGGGCCAGGGGGCGCAGGCGGTGCAGGCCGGCCTCGCCGGTGTGGCGCTGGATCAGGTCGGTGAAGAGTTCGGCGAGGGCGTCGGCGTGGTCGCGGACGCGGGCGCCGGCCGCCAGGACCTCGGCGAGCGGGATGCCCTCACGGACCAGGGCGGAGGAGACGTCCAGCAGGCGCCGGCTGATGTGGACGATCTCGTCGCCGTCGGTGCCGAGGTAGCCGAGGTCCATGGCGGCGGCCAGGTTCTCGGGGGTGACCTCGCCCTCGAAGCGGGCGGCGAGCTCCTCGGGGGTGAGGCGGACCGGTTCCTCCTCGGTGGGGGTGCCGACGCCGATCAGGTCGGCGACGTTGCGGCCCTGGTCGAGGGCCTCGGCGAGTTCCGCGATGCCGTTCAGGGTGTGGCCGCGTTCCAGCAGGGCGGCGATGGTGCGCAGGCGGGCCAGGTGATGCTCGTCGTACCAGGCGATACGGCCCTCGCGGCGGGGCGGCGGGAGCAGCTTGCGCTCGCGGTAGAAGCGCAGGGTGCGCACCGTGATGCCGGCCAGCCGTGCCAGCTCCTCCATGCGGTATTCACGCTTCTCTGCCACGGGAGGAGCCTATGGTCTACCGCCGGTAACTTTCCTCGCCCACCCCCTACCCATCAGTACGCGGCTCCTCTACTCTCCCCATTGCGCCAGTGTTCACTGGCAGAGTCTGGCAGGGACCGGCAGGGTCCAACAGCGATGCGCGGAGGCTTCGGGATGGCCCACGAACACGAGCATGTACGGGTGGCGGTGATCGGGTCCGGATTCGGCGGGCTCGGCGCGGCCGTGCGGCTGCGCCGCGAGGGGATCACGGACTTCGTCGTCCTGGAGCGGGCGAGCAGCGTCGGCGGCACCTGGCGCGACAACAGCTACCCGGGGTGCGCCTGCGACGTCCCCTCCCACCTGTACTCCTTCTCCTTCGCCCCCAACCCCGACTGGCCGCGCACCTTCTCCGGGCAGGAGCACATCCGCGCCTACCTGGAGCACGTGACGGACACCTTCCGGCTGCGCCCGCACCTCCGCTTCGACTCCGAGGTGAAGCGGATGACCTGGGACGGCGAGCAGTTGCGGTGGCACATCGAGACCGCCTCCGGGGATCTCACCGCCGACGTCGTCGTCTCCGCCACCGGACCGCTGTCCGACCCGAAGATCCCGGACATCCCGGGTCTGGACACCTTCCCCGGCAAGGTCTTCCACTCCGCCCGCTGGGACCACGACTACGACCTCACCGGCAAGCGCGTCGCGATGATCGGCACCGGCGCCTCCGCCATCCAGATCGTGCCGTCCATCCAGCCGAAGGTCGGCCGGCTCACCCTCTTCCAGCGCACCCCGGCCTGGGTGATGCCCCGCGTCGACCGGGCCATCACCGGCGCCGAGCGGTGGCTGCACCAGCAGCTGCCGTTCACCACCAGGGCCCGCCGCGGGCTGCTGTGGGGCATCCGGGAGCTGCAGGTGCAGGCGTTCACCAAGCACCCGGACGAGCTCGGCTTCGTCGAGCAGCTCGCCAAGCGCAACATGGCCCGCGCCATCAAGGACCCGGCCCTGCGCGCCAAGCTCACCCCGGACTACCGCATCGGCTGCAAGCGGATCCTGCTCTCCAGCACCTACTATCCGGCGCTCGCGCAGCCCAACGTCGACGTCGTCGCCAGCGGGCTCAGTGAGGTCCGCGGGTCCACCGTCGTCGCCGCGGACGGCACCGGGACCGAGGTCGACGCGATCATCTTCGGCACCGGCTTCCACGTCACGGACATGCCGATCGCCGAGCGGGTGGTCGGCGCCGACGGGCGCACCCTCGCCGAGCACTGGAGCGGCGGCATGGAGGCCCTGCGCGGCGCCGCGGCCGCCGGGTTCCCGAACTGGATGACGATCATCGGGCCCAACACCGGCCTCGGGAACTCCTCGATGATCCTCATGATCGAGTCCCAGCTGAACTACCTGGCGGACTATCTGCGCCAGTTGACCGTCCTCGGGGGCCGCGCC
Organism: Streptomyces sp. NPDC049915; assembly: GCF_040656475.1. Lineage (NCBI taxonomy): Bacteria > Bacillati > Actinomycetota > Actinomycetes > Kitasatosporales > Streptomycetaceae > Streptomyces > Streptomyces sp. NPDC049915. The sequence continues at coordinate 188,648 of NZ_JBFAMH010000004.1, read as the reverse complement.
GCCCTCGACGCCCGCCCGAGCGCCGTGCACACCTGGAACCGGCGGGTGCAGGAGCGGATGAAGCGCACGGTGTGGAACACGGGCGGCTGCACCAGCTGGTACCTGGACGCGAGCGGCCGCAACACGACCATCTGGCCGGGTACGACCAGCGAGTTCCGGCGGGCGACGCGACGGGTGGACCTCGCCGAGTACGCCGTCCTGCGGCCACCGGCGGCAACGGCCGCGCAGGACGAGAGCGCCGAGGCTTCCCCGCAGACCGGGGCCCCCGAGGCCACTGAGACGACCGACACCGCGGAGGTGACCGCGTGAGCCGCCCCGCCCACGTCACCTCCGGCCCGTACGCCCCGCCGGACCCCGCCCGCACCCTCACCGTCACCTCCGCCGACGGCGCCCGCCTCCACGTCGAGGTGCACGGACCCGACGGTCCCCCCGCCGTCGTCCTCGCCCACGGCTGGACCTGCTCGACGGCGTTCTGGGCGGCGCAGATCCGGGCGCTGTCCGCCGACCACCGCGTCATCGCCTACGACCAGCGCGGCCACGGCCGCAGCCCCGCGAGCGAGGCGTGCAGCACCGACGCCCTCGCCGACGACCTCGAAGCCGTACTCGAAGCGGCCCTCGCGCCCGGCGAACGGGCGGTGATCGCCGGGCACTCGATGGGTGGCATGACGGTGATGGCGGCGGCCGGCCGCAAGACGTTCCGTGAGCACACGGCGGCCGTTCTGTTGTGCAGCACCGGCAGCTCCCGGCTGGTCGCCCGGTCCACCGTCGTACCGATCCGGGCCGGGCGCCTGCGGACCTGGCTGACCGGGCACATCCTCGGCTCCCGGGCCCCGCTCGGCCCGGTCACGCCGCTCGCGCTGCGGATCCTCAAGTACGGGACGATGGGCCCCGGTTCGGCCCCGCACATGGTGCGGGCGTGCGCGCACATCGTGCACGGCTGCCCGCGCAAGGCCCGCCACGCCTGGTCGCGGGTGCTGGACCTGCTCGACCTCGACCACGGCGTCGGGGAGTTGACGGTGCCCACCGAGGTCGTCGTGGGCACCGCCGACCGGCTCACCCCGCCGGTGCACGCCCGGGCCCTGGCCGCCGCCCTGCCCGACTGCGCCGGGCTCACCGAACTGCCCGGCATCGGCCACATGACCCCGATCGAGGCGCCCGAACTGGTCACCACCAGGATCCGGGAACTGGCCGCCGCCCACGTCACCGCACCCGCGAAGCTGGAGGAGAGCGCATGAGCAAGGTGAGCCTGGAGGGGCAGGTCGCGGTCGTCACCGGCGCCGCGCGCGGGGTCGGGGAGCTGCTCGCCCGCAAGCTGTCCGTGCGCGGCGCGAAGGTCGCCCTGGTCGGTCTGGAGCCGCAGGCCCTGAAGGAGGTCTCCGAGCGGCTGCACAGCGAGAGCGCCTACTGGCACGCCGACGTCACCGACCACGAGGCGATGGCGCGGGTCGCGCAGGAGGTCAAGGAGCGGTTCGGCAAGGTCGACATCGTGGTCGCCAACGCCGGTGTGGCGACGGGCGGTCCGTTCGTCGACTCCGACCCGGACGCCTGGCGGCGGGTGATCGAGGTCAACCTGATCGGCTCGGCGGTCACCGCCCGCGCCTTCCTGCCGGTGCTGATGGAGAGCCGCGGCTATCTGCTCCAGGTCGCCTCGCTCGCCGCCATCACGCCCGCGCCGATGATGACGGCGTACTGCGCGTCCAAGTCGGGTGTGGAGGCGTACGCGCACAGCCTGCGCGCCGAAGTCGGCTACCGGGGTGTGCGGGTGGGCGTGGCCTACCTGTCGTGGACCGACACCGACATGGTGCGCGGCGCCGACAGCGACGAGGTGATGCGCGAGCTGCGGCAACGGCTGCCGTGGCCGTCCAACAAGACCTACCCGCTGGGCCCGGCCGTGGACCGGATCGTCGCCGGGATCGAGCGCCGCTCGAGCCATGTGTACGGGCAGTGGTGGCTGCGCGGCATGCAGGGCGTGCGCGGGTATCTGCCGGCTGTCATCGGCACGGTGGGGCAGCGGGAGATGCGGCGCTTCGGGGACCGGCTCCAGGGCATGCGTTCCGGCCTCGTCGGCGCAGGTGGGGCGGCCGATGAACAGGAGCGCGCCACGCTCCGTGACTGATCGACATGCGCAGGGTCACCGCCCGTGTGAATCTGGTCGAGGCCCCTCCGGGGGCGACTGAATCACCCACCACAGGAGTGAACCCACATGGGCATGAAGGACAAGTTCCAGGACCAGGCCGACAAGCTGCAGGAGCAGGCCCGCCAGCGGGGCGAGCAGGCTCGCGAGAAGATGGGCGACCGCGGTTCGCAGCAGCAGCCCGGCAAGCCGCAGCGTGAGCGCGGCCGCCAGGGCATGGAGGACGCGGAGCAGGAGCTGGACGAGCGCTTCGACCGCGACGAGGACATGATCTGACCTCGGCCTGACCGGTACGGCGTGGGGTGCCCGGGATTCCTCGGGCACCCCACGTTCGTGTCCGCCCGCTCGGTGGTCACTGCCGCGGCGGCAGCTTGGGCCGGGACCGGTCGGGGACGTTGCGGTAGTCCGGCGGGGACGCCGGCGGGTGCGTGCGCAGCAGGTCGAGCGCCAGCCGGACGGCGTCGTCGAGCTGGGCGTAGCGGCCCTCGGCCCAGTCCAGCGGGGTGCGCAGGGCCTCGACGTCGGGGATGACCCCGTGGTTCTCGATGGACCAGCCGTACGCGTCGAACCAGGCCGCGTTCATCGGTACGGTGATCACCGAGCCGTCGCCCAGGCGGTGCCGGCCGGTCATGCCGACCACGCCGCCCCAGGTGCGCTGGCCGACCACCGGCCCCAGCTTCAGCAGCTTGAACGCGGCCGTGATCATGTCGCCGTCCGAGGAGGTCGCCTCGTCGGCGAGCGCGACGATGGGCCCGCGCGGGGCGTTGGAGGCGTACGACACGGGCTGGGCGTTGCGGGTGAGGTCCCAGCCGAGGATCGTGCGGGTCAGCTTCTCCACGACCAGTTCGCTGATGTGGCCGCCGGCGTTGCCGCGCACGTCGACGATGAGCGCCGGCCGGGACATCTCCATGCGCAGGTCGCGGTTGAACTGGGCCCAGCCGGAGCCGCCCATGTCGGGGATGTGCAGATAGCCGCACTGGCCGCCGCTCAGCTCGCGCACGACCTCGCGGCGCTTGGCCACCCAGTCCTGGTAGCGCAGGGGCCGTTCGTCGATCAGCGGGACGACGGCCACCCGCCGGGAGTGCGCCTCCGCGCCCTCTTCGCCCTCGGCGACGCTGAACGTCAGCTCCACGGTCGTCCCGCCCGCCCCCGCGAGCAGCGGATACGGCCCCGCCACCGGGTCCACCGGGCGGCCGTCGACGTGGGTGAGGGCGGCGCCTTCGCGGATGCCGGTGCCGGCGAGCGGGGAGCGGGCCTTGGAGTCGGAGGAGTCGCCGGGCAGGATGCGCTTGATCCGCCAGGTCCCGTCGCGGCACACGATGTTGGCGCCGAGCAGGCCCTGCCAGCGCTGGTAGTGCGGCGGGCCCTCGTTGCGGCGGGCGGCGGTGACGTAGGCGTGCGAGGTGCCGAGTTCGCCGAGCACCTCGCGCAGCAGGTCGGCGAACTCGTCGGGGGAGGCGACCCGTTCGACCAGCGGGCGGTACTGCGCGAGCACCGCGTCCCAGTCGATGCCGCTCATTCCGGGGTCCCAGAAGTAGGCGCGGATGAGCCGGCCGGCCTCCTCGAAGGACTGGCGCCACTCGGCGGGCGGGTCGACCTCGTGCAGGATGCGCCGCAGGTCGATCCACACCGTCGAATCGCTGTCGCCGGGCTCGGTGGAGGGCACCGCGCGCAGCTCGCCCTCGTCGACGACGACGAGCCGGGTGCCGTCACCGCTGACCGCGAAGTGGTCCAGGTGGCCGACGAGTTCGGTCTTCTTCGCCTTGGCGAGGTTGAAGTACTCCAGGGTGGGGCGGCCGGTGGTGTCGTCGGGGTTGACGAAGGTCTCGCCCAGCGCGCCGGAGATCGGCCAGCGCAGCCACACCAGACCGCCGCCGGCGACCGGGTACAGCGCCGAGTACTTGGAGGCGATCACCGGGAAGGGCACGACCCGGTTCGCCAGCCCCTCCACCTCGACGGTCACCTGCCCGTCGCCCTCGTCGTCCACCGGGTCCAGGCCCCCGGCGGCCGGCCGGCCCTCGGGGCTCAGCGCGAAGGGGGAGGGGGTGGCCGACGACAGCGGCACCAGGTAGGGGCGGCAGCCGAGCGGGAAGGACAGGTCGCCGGTGTGCACGTCGTAGACCGGGTCGAAGCCGCGCCAGGACAGGAAGGCGAGGTAGCGGCCGTCGCGGGTGAAGACCGGGTTCTCGTCCTCGAAGCGGCCGTTGGTGACGTCGACGATGTAGGTGTCCTTGATGCGGGCGAGTTTGATCTGCCGCAAGGACCGGCCGATTCCCGGATGGGACCACGTCAGCCACGCCCCGTCCGGGGAGAACGCCAGGTCCCGCACGGGCCCGTTGACGGACCGGATCAGCTCGGTGACCTCGCCGTCGGCCTCGTCGCCCGCGTCCAGGAGCAGCAGCCGTCCGTCGTGCGAGGCGATCGCGAGCCGCTCGCCGTCGGGGTCGGCGACCATCTCCAGCACCCGGCCCAGCGCGCCCGAGGCCAGCCGGCGCGGGGCGCGCTCGCCGGTCGTGCGCGGCAGGTAGGCGATCTCGATCGCGTCCTCGCCCTCGGCGTCGGTGACGTAGGCGACCTGTCCGCCGGAGCCGAGCATCTCCGGCAGCCGGATGCGCTCGCCGGGGGTGTCGGCGATGGTGCGGGCGGGGCCGTCGCGGTGGGTGAGCCAGTACAGGCTGCCGCGCACCACGACGGCGCTCGCGCGGCCCGTCTCGTCCACGCTCAGCCCGTCCACGTGCTGTGCGGCCGGCACCTGGTAGGGCCGCCGCCCGGTGCGCGGGCCGCCGAGGCGGACGTTGAGGCGGCGCGGCTCGGAGTCGGCCGAGAGGTCGTCGACGATCCACAGTTCGCCCGCGCACTGGTAGACGACCCGGCTGCCGTCGCTCGCGGCGTGGCGGGCGTAGAAGGCGTCGTGGTCGGTGTGGCGGCGCAGGTCGGAGCCGTTCTGGGCGCAGGAGTAGAGGTTGCCGACGCCTTCGTGGTCGGAGAGGAAGGCGATCCGGTCGCCGACGAACATCGGCGAGGCCAGGTGGCCGCCGATGTCGGCGAGCAGCCGGCGCCCGTGCAGCCACAGCCGGCCCATCGCGCCGCCCCGGTACCGCTTCCAGGACGCCGGTTCGTGCGGCGGGGTGCCGGTCAGCAGCAGCGACTTGCGCTCCCCGGCCAGGTCGGCGACCTGGACGTCGGTGACCGGGCCCCAGGGCAGTTTGCGGCCCGGGTCGCCCTCGGTCGTCACCTTGTAGGCCCAGGTGAAGTAGGAGAACGGCTCGCCGTGCGAGGCGACCGCGAGGATGTCGCCGTCGGGGGTCCAGCCGGTCACCCGGGTGTCGGAGCTGCCCCAGTAGGTGAGCTGGCGGCTGGTGCCGCCGTCCACCGGCTCCAGGTGGATCTCCGGGTCGAGGGTGCGCCAGCTGGTGTAGGCGACGAGGCGGCCGTCGGGCGAGAAGCGGGGGTGGGCGGCCTTGGTGCGGTCGGCGGTCAGCCGCCAGGCGCGCTCCCGTCCGTCGAGCGGGGCCAGCCACAGGTCGTCCTCGGCCACGAAGCACAGCAGTTCGCCATGGAGGTGGGGCATGCGCAGATAGCTCACCTCCCCATGCTTTTCCGCAGGAGGGGCCCGGGCAACTTGTGACGCCGCCCTCTTCGGGACCTTTATTCGGTCCTCACGATCGTGACCCACAACACGAACGAAACCGTTTCGTTTCGCTTGCACGGTGCAGTACGTTGGACGTGTACGAAACCGTGTCGTTCAAGCAGGAGCAGAAGGGTGGTGACCGGGATGACCGAGGCCACGACGGCACGTCGCAGCCGTATCACCCCCGAGCGCGAGGCCGAGTTGTACGAGGCCGTGCTCGACCTGCTCCGCGAGGTCGGCTACGACGCCCTCACCATGGACGCCGTCGCCGCCCGCACCCGCTCCAGCAAGGCCACGCTCTACCGCCAGTGGGGCGGGAAGGCCGAACTGGTCGTGAAGGCCATCCGGCACACCAAGCACGGCCGGATCGACGAGATCGACACCGGCTCGCTCCGGGGCGACCTGCACGCCCTGGTGCGGCTCGAGGACGACTGCACCATCCAGCAGAACTCCGCGCTCATGCGGGGCGTCGCCATGGCGATGCACCACAACGCGGACCTGCGGAAGGCGTTCCGGGCCCAGCTCGTCGAACCCGAGATGTCCGGCTTCCACCAGGTGATCCAGCGGGCGATCGACCGCGGCGAGGTCCGTGCGGACTGTCCCGCGCTCGACTTCCTGCTGCACATGATGGTCGGTGGCTTCGCCACCCGGGCGCTGCTCGACGACCAGCCGCCCACGCAGGCCTTCCTCACCTCGTACATCGACGCCGTGGTCCTCCCCGCCCTCGGCGTCCCCATCCCCTGACAGTCCCCTCCCAGCAAGCCCATTCCTGACGCCTCCGCTCACGTCGTCGGGCTGATCATCCCTGCCCTGAAACCACGACTTGACCGGGAGTACGCCCTCGTGGCCACGTTCCTCTACAAACTGGGCCGCCTCGCCTTCAGGCGACGGCACTTCGTCGCCCTGATCTGGGTGGCGCTGCTGACGCTCGCCGGCGTCGGCGCCGCCTCCGCGCCCGCGGCCGGCAGCACGTCCTTCTCGATACCCGGCACGGAGGCCCAGAAGGCCTTCGACCTGCTGGAACAGCGCTTCCCCGGGATGAGCGCCGACGGCGCCACCGCCCGGGTCGTCTTCAAGGCGCCCGCCGGGCACAAGATGACCGACGCCGCCACCAAGGCGACTGTCGAGAAGACCGTGCAGGAGCTGTCCACCGGCTCCGAGGTCGCCTCCGTCGCCGACCCGTACCAGGGACACGCCGTCAGCAAGGACGGCACGATCGCGTACGCCTCGGTGAAGTACAAGGTCTCCGGCATGGAGCTCCAGGACTCCTCCAGGGACGCCCTGAAGAGCGCCGCGCAGCACGCGCGGGACGCCGGGCTGACCGTGGAGATCGGCGGTGACGCGCTGTCCGCGGCGCCGGAGACCGGGGCCACCGAGGTCATCGGCATCGGCATCGCCGCCGTCGTCCTCGTCATCACCTTCGGCTCGCTGCTCGCGGCCGGGCTGCCGCTGCTCACCGCGCTGATCGGCGTCGGCATCGGCGTCTCCTCGATCAGCGCGCTGGCCAGTACCCTCGACTTCGGCTCCACCACCTCCACGCTCGCGTCGATGATCGGCCTCGCGGTCGGCATCGACTACGCCCTGTTCATCGTCTCCCGCTACCGCGCGGAACTCGCCGAGGGCCGCACCCGCGAGGACGCCGCCGGCCGGGCCGTCGGCACCGCGGGCTCCGCGGTCGTCTTCGCCGGCCTCACCGTCGTCATCGCCCTGGTCGGCCTGTCGGTCGTCAACATCCCGATGCTGACCAAGATGGGCATCGCCGCCGCGGGCACGGTCGCCATCGCCGTCCTCATCGCCCTGACGATGATCCCGGCGCTGCTCGGCTACGCCGGCCGCAGGATCAAGCCGGCCGGTCGGAAGAGCAAGCTGCTCGGCGGGGGCCGCGCCAAGGCCGCCGCCAAGGCCGCCTCCGGCAAGCCGAACATGGGCACCCGCTGGGCGAGCTTCGTCGTACGCCGCCCGGTCGCCGTCCTGCTCCTCGGCGTCGTCGGCCTCGGCGCGGCGGCCGTCCCGGCGGCCTCCCTGGAACTGGGCCTGCCCGACGACGGCTCCCAGCCGGTCTCCACGACCCAGCGGCGGGCGTACGACCTGCTGTCCGAAGGGTTCGGCCCCGGCTTCAACGGGCCGCTGACGGCCGTCGTCGACGGCAAGGACGCGGGCGTGCCGGGCACGGCCTTCGACAAGGTCGCCGCCGAGATCAAGGGCATGAAGGACGTCGCGGCGGTCGTCCAGAGCAAGCCGAACAAGGCCGGCGACACGGCCACGATCACGGTGATCCCGGCGTCCAAGCCCTCGTCCACGCAGACCGAGGACCTGGTCCACGCCATTCGCGACAAGGGCGCGGACATCACGTCCGACACCGGTGCCAAGGTGCTCGTCACCGGCTCCACGGCCATGAACATCGACGTCTCGCAGAAGCTGAACGACGCCCTCGTGCCGTATCTCGTACTGGTCGTGGGCCTGGCGTTCCTGCTGCTGATCGTGGTGTTCCGCTCGATCCTGGTCCCGCTGAAGGCGGCCCTCGGCTTCCTGCTGAGCGTGCTCGCGGCCCTCGGCGCCGTCGTCGCGGTCTTCCAGTGGGGCTGGCTGTCCGGCCTGATGGGCGTCGAGCAGACCGGCCCGGTCATGTCGATGATGCCGATCTTCATGGTCGGCGTGGTCTTCGGCCTGGCGATGGACTACGAGGTGTTCCTCGTGACCCGGATGCGTGAGGCGTACGTCCACGGGGAGAAGCCGAGCCAGGCCGTCGTGACCGGCTTCAAGTACGGCGCGCGGGTCGTCACCGCGGCCGCCGTCATCATGATCGCCGTGTTCTCCGGGTTCATCGGCTCCAGCGAGGCGATGGTCAAGATGATCGGCTTCGGCCTGGCCATCGCCGTCTTCTTCGACGCCTTCATCGTCCGCATGGCGCTCGTCCCGGCCGTCCTGGCGCTGCTGGGCAAGCGTGCCTGGTGGCTGCCGAAGTGGCTGGACCGCGCCCTGCCCAACGTCGACGTCGAGGGCGAGGGCCTGCGCACGGCGGGCGACGCCGGGCACGGGGACAAGGAGCTGGTGCGCGCCTGACGCGCCGCGCCTGATCAGAGCCGCCGGTGAGGGTTCCGTGGGGACGGGGCGCCCTCACCGGCTTGTCTTCGTTCTGTCCCGCACTGTCCCGGCTGTCCCGGTCGTTGTACGGGTACGGCTGCGTGACGGAGGTGTGCGATGAACGAGGGCAAGGACGAAGCGAGTTGGGACGTCGAGCCGGGGGACGACATCGAGCCCGTCGTCCAGGCGGTGGGCCGGCTGCTCAAGGTCTGCCGGGAATCGGCGGGGATGAGCGCGGCGGAACTGGCCGAGACCATGGGCTACGGCGAGGACATGATCCGCAAGATCGAACGGGGGACGCGGATTCCCCGGCCGGAGTTCCTGGACCGTGCGGACACGCTCTTGAAGGCGCAGGGGCATCTACGGGCGTTCATGGAGGACATGAGGAAGGCGCGGTATCCGAAGAAGGTGCGGGAGCTCGCCGACATGGAGGCGCGGGCGGTGGAGATGCTGCTGTACAGCAGCCACAACATTCATGGCCTGCTCCAGACGCCGGAGTACACGCGAGCGCTGTTCGAGATGAGGCAGCCTGTGCTCGGCGAAGACGTCATCGAGCGTGAAACCGCCGCACGCGTGGCTCGAAAGGCGGTCTTCGAGCGGGAACCCGCCCCAACGCTCAGCTTTGTCCAAGAGCAGGTGACGCTCGAACGGCCCTACGGCGGTCGGGCAGTGCTGCGTCGGCAGCTTGAACACTTGCTGGAATTGGCGCAGTTGCGGAACGTCACGCTTCAGGTCATGCCGACCGACGTAGAAGAGCATGCCGGGTCCTCGGGTCGGATCCAGGTACTGAAGTTCGCTGACGGCACGTCGATCGGACGGTGCGTAGGTGCGTTCAACGGCCGTCCGGTCTCGAGCCCCAGGGATCTCCGAATCCTTGAACTGCGCTATGGCATGATCCGGGCGCAGGCTCTCACGCCGAGGGAGTCGCAGATCTTCATCGAGCGAGCGCTGGGGAGACTATGAGCACTGCTGAGCTCCAATGGTTCAAAAGCAGCTATAGCGACAGCAGCGAACCCGGCGACTGCGTCGAGGTCGCCGGTACGCCCGTCTCGGTCCACGTCCGCGACTCCAAGACGCCGGAAACGGCGCGGGTGTCCGTCGCTCCCCGCACCTGGGCTGCCTTCCTGGGCGCGTTGAAGGGAGCGTAGGGGCCCTGCACCGTACTCGCGGCCTCACCGACCGCGCGCTGCGCACCCCGTGACCCCGGTCGTCACCGCGGCCGTGCTGCTCGCCGCCGTCACGCACGCCGGGTGGAACGCCATCGCGCACCGGATCACCGACAAGCTGGTCGGGTTCACGCTCATCGCGGGTGGCGGAATGCTGATCGGGCTGGCGCTGATGCCGTTCACGGCGTTCCCGGCGGCCGCCGCCTGGCCGTGTCTGCTGGGCTCCGCGGTCATCCACATCGCGTACTACGCGCTGCTGATGCGCTCTTTCCGGCTCGGGGACTTCGGGCTGGCCTACCCGATCGCCCGCGGGTCGGCGCCGCTGGTGGTGACCGTGCTCGCCGCCGTCTTCGCGCACGAGGTGCCGGACGGCTGGGCCGCCGCCGGGGTCGCCGTGTCCTGCGCGGGACTGTCCGGGGTCGCCCTGTGGGGGATGCGCGGGCGCCGGCCGAACTGGGCGGCGATCGGCGCGGCGCTCGCCACCGGGCTCACCATCGCCGGATACACGGTCGTCGACGGGCTCGGGGTGCGGGCCTCCGGATCCTCCCTCGGGTACATCGCCTGGCTGATGGCCGTCCAGGGCGTGGTGATCCCGGCGTATGCCGTGCTGCGCTGGCGCGGGCGGACGGCGGCCGTGCTGCGGCCGTACGCCGTGCTCGGCCTGCTCGGTGCCGCGCTGTCCGTCTTCGCCTACGGCCTGGTGCTGTGGGCGCAGACCAAGGCGGATCTCGCGCCGGTCGCGGCCTTGCGCGAGTCGTCGATCATCGTGGGCGCGGCGATCGGCGCGCTGTTCTTCAAGGAGCGCTTCGGTGCGCCCAGGATCGCCGCGGCGGGTCTGCTGGTGGTCGGGATCGGGCTGATGCTGCACGCCGGGTAGGGCCGCGCCCGGCTGGATGCGTCCGGGCGTCGTGAGGAGGACCCTGGAAGCAGATGTCCCGGAGGTGATCACCATGACCATGCACACCACTGTGGGATGGCACGTGGAGCTGGAGTTCCTCGAGGACGACCAGCACACGCGCGCGGTGGCGCTGGTGCGGCTGCCCGACGGCTCGGAAGTGCGGGCCCACGGCAGCGCCACCCGCCACCGCACGGACTCCCATCAGCCGCGCGTCGGGGAGGAGATCGCCGGTGCGCGGGCGCTGAACGAGTTGGCCATGCGGCTCCTGACGAAGGCGCACGACGAGATCGACGACGCGTCCGGCCGCACGTCACATCCGATCCACGTGTGAGTCCCCGCGCCGGGGAACGGCCGGTCAGGCGAGCGCGCCGCGCACCGCCCGCACCAGCGCCTGCGCCCTCGGGTCCGCCGTCACGCTCTGCCGGAACCCGTTGGTGACGTAGCCGAAGGCGATGCCGGAGGCCGGGTCGGCGAAGCCGAGGGCGCCCCCGCGGCCGGGGTGGCCGAAGGAGCCGTCGGCGAGCAGCGGCGAGGCGCTGCCGTGCAGCATGTAGCCGAGCCCGAAACGGGTGTTCACGACCAGCACCCGGTCCGGGCCGGCCGACTGCTCGCCGCGCGCGAGTTCCATGGTCTGCGGGGTGAACAGCCGCGTTCCGCCGTCGACCTCGCCGATCAGTGCGGCGTAGATACGGGCCAGTCCGTCGGCGGTGGCGATGCCGGTGGAGCCCGGCAGGGCGGCCGCGTGGTAGGCGGGGTCGTTCTCGTCGGGAGAGGGGGCGATCGCCCCGAAGGCACGCAAGGTCAACGACGCGGGGTCCGCATACGCGTCGGCGACCGCGCGCTTGGGCCGGGTCTTCAGCCCGCCCGCCTCGGGTGCTGTGACGGGCCCGACACGGCCCAGGCGCGGGCGGACGTTCTCCGGCAGCCCGAGCCAGAAGTCAGCGCCCACCGGGGCCGCCATCTCGTCGGCGATCCACTTGCCGATCGGCCGCCCGGTGACACGCCGCACCACTTCGCCCGTGAGCCAGCTGTAGGTGTGCGCGTGGTAGCCGTGCTCGGTGCCCGGCTCCCACACCGGCGCCTGTGCCGCGACCGCCGCCGCGGCGCGGTCCGGGTCGGCGGCCTCGGCGAGGGTCAGCGGCCGGACCAGCACGGGGACGCCGGCCCGGTGGGCGAGCAGGTGCCGCACCAGGGTGCGCTCCTTGCCGGCCGCCTTGTACTCGGGCCAGTGGGCGCCGACCGGCGCGTCCAGGTCCAGCTCGCCGCGCTGGTGCAGCAGCAGGAGGACGGCCGCGGCGACGCCCTTGGTGGCCGAGCGCACGATCTGCGCGGTGCCCTGCTCCCAGGGCTCTGAGCCGTCGACGTCGCGGGTGCCGCCCCACAGGTCGACGACCTTGTGCCCGTCCCGGTAGACGGTCACCGCGGCGCCCTTCTCCCCGAGCGCCGTGAAGTTACGGGCGAACGCCTCCCTGACCGGCTCGAAGCCCTCGGCCACCGCTCCGTGCACGTCCACGTCCGCACTTCCCTCCGACTTGCCTGCGACGCAGCGGGTAACGCCGGCGGACCGCCTGCGATTCCTTTGCTCAGCGCCCCGGTGAGGATCGTTATACCGATGTTGCCGGGAGGGCGTGCGCGGGTGACGGCCCGCCGGGGCGTCAGCCGAGAGCCGCCCTCAGCTCCTCGCAGACCCGCTCCACTTCCGCCGCCCCTGGCACGTGCCCGGCTCGCCCCATGGCCACCTGCAGCGCCGGCCCGAAGGCGTCGTACCGGCTCACGTCCTCCCCGCGCACGGGCTGCACGACGAAGTGCAGATGGCCGGGGACGCCGCCGGCGTGCGACCAGAGGCACACATAGACCTGTTCCGGGGCGACGATCTCGGTGACCGCGGCGCTCACCCGCTGCAGCAGGGGCCCCAGCTCGCCGGACTCCCGGGCGGTCAGCTCGGCGACATGGGTCACGTGCCGGGCCGGTTTGACCACGACGGTCCCCAGGCCGAGCGGGCCGACGCAGTGCTCGACCACCCAGCACCCGCTGCGCAGCAGCGTGCCGCCCGGCAGGTGGGCCCTGCCGGTCATCAGGTCGCACGCCAGGCACCCGGCGTGCGGCGCCGCCTGACCGGTCATCGCCCCTCCTCGTGCAGACGTCCCCGGTGTGGTGCGTCACGCGCCCGTCGTCACCGAGCGCGGGTCGAAGCCGAAGGGCAGCTCCAGGCGGTGGGCGCGCATCAGCTCCTCGTCGGCGAGCAGCTCGGCCGTCCTGCCGTCCGCCGCGATCACGCCGTCGCTGAGGATCATCGAGCGCGGGCACAGCTCCAGGGCGTAAGGGAGGTCGTGGGTGACCATCAGCACCGTCACGTCCAGGGAGCGCAGGATGTCGGCCAGCTCCCGGCGGGAGGCGGGGTCCAGGTTGGAGGACGGCTCGTCCAGGACGAGGATCTCCGGCTCCATGGCGAGCACGGTCGCCACCGCGACCCGGCGGCGCTGACCGAAGGACAGATGATGCGGCGGGCGGTCCTTGAAGGCGAGCATGCCGACCCGCTCCAGCGCCCGGTCCACCCGCTCCTCCAGCTCGGCGCCCTTCAGCCCGGCGGCGGCCGGCCCGAAGGCGACGTCCTCGCGGACCGTCGGCATGAACAGCTGGTCGTCGGGGTCCTGGAAGACGATGCCGACCTTGCGGCGGATCTGAGCCATGTTCCGCTTGCCGACGGGCAGCCCGGCGACCTTCACGGTGCCCGCCCCGCCGGACAGGATGCCGTTGAGGTGCAGCACGAGGGTCGTCTTGCCGGCGCCGTTCGGCCCGAGCAGCGCGACCCGCTCGCCGCGCGCGAGGGTGAAGTCCACGCCGAACAGGGCCTGGTGCCCGTCGGGGTACGCGAAGGCCAGACCGGCCACGTCCAGTGAAGGTGTCACAGGAACCATCCCAGCAGACAGACGACCAGGGCCGAACAGGGGAGGGCGAGGGCGTGCCGCCACTGCGCCCGCGAGGCGGTCACCTCGTCGATCACCGGCATGGAACCGGCGTATCCGCGGCTGACCATCGCCAGGTGGACGCGCTCGCCGCGCTCGTAGGAGCGGATGAACAGCGCGCCCGCCGACTTCGCCAGCACCCCCCAGTGCCGCACGCCGCTGGCCTCGAAGCCGCGGGACTCGCGGGCGATGCGCATGCGCCGCATCTCGTCGGTGATGACATCGCCGTAGCGGATCATGAAGGACGCGATCTGCACCAGCAGCGGCGGCAGCTTCAGGCGCTGCAGGCCGAGCAGCAGCTCGCGCAGCTCGGTCGTGGCGGCGAGCAGGACGGACGCGGCGACGCCGAGCGTGCCCTTGGCGAGCACGTTCCACGCCCCCCACAGGCCGTTGACGCTCAGCGACAGACCGATGACGTCGACCCGCTCGCCCTCCGCGACGAACGGCATGAGCACCGCGAACGCGACGAACGGCACCTCGATCAGCAGCCGTTTCAACAGGAATCCCGCGCCCACGCGCGCCTGGTACGCGACCACGCCGAGCAGGACGGCGTACAGGGCGAACGCCCACATCGCCTCGCGCGGTGTCGAGACGACGACGACCACGAAGGCGAACGCGGCGGCCAGCTTGGTGTGCGGCGGCAGCGCGTGCACCGGCGTGTGCCCGTGCCGGTAGAGCCGGTGTGCGTGCCCGGCGCCCATCTCAGACGTTCTCCACGGTCGTCGACGCCGGCGACACGTCGTCGCTGCGGCGCCGGCGCACGGCCCAGAACACCGCGCTGCCCGCGACGACCGTCACACCGACGCCGATCACGCCGGCGAGACCGCCGGACAGCCGGGCGTCGCTGATGTCCTTCACGCCGTAGCCGGCGAGCGGCGAGTCGTCGGAGGCGTGCGGCTTGGCCTTGTGGTCGATGCCCTGGTCGCGCGCGACCTTCTCCAGCCCGTCGGGGCTGGCGGAGGCGTAGAAGCTCACGAAACCGGCGAGGACGAGGGAGGTGACCAGCCCGGTGATCCACACCTTGCGCCGCGAGGTGCGCGCCGCGGCCGGCACCGTGACCGGCGTCGGGGCGTCCACCAGCTCCCCGTTCACCTTGAGCTTCAGCCGCTGCCGGAGCCCACGCGCCCCGTACACGAGGTCCGGGCGTACGGCGATGACGGCGGAGACGGTCAGCGCGGTGATCGCGGCCTCGCCGATGCCGATGAGGACGTGCACGCCGATCATCGCGGTGGCGACCTTGGACAGGGACACGTCGGTCGTGCCGCCGAGGGCGTAGATCGCGGTGAAGGCGACCGCGGCGGCCGGCACCGACAGCAGCGCGGCGACGAAGGAGGCGACGGTGACCGAGCGGCGCCTGCGGGGCAGTACCTTCACCAGGCCGCGGAAGACGGCGTAGGCGACGACGGTCGTGACGATCGCCATGTCGGTGATGTTCACGCCGAGCGCGGTCAGGCCTCCGTCGGCGAACAGGATGCCCTGCATGAGCAGGACGACCGACACGCACAGCACGCCGGTGTAGGGGCCGACGAGGATCGCGGCGAGTCCTCCGCCCAGCAGATGGCCGCTGGTGCCGGCCGCCACGGGGAAGTTCAGCATCTGCACCGCGAAGATGAACGCGGCGACCAGGCCGGCCAGCGGCGCGGTGCGTTCGTCCAGTTCACGGCGGGCGCCGCGCAGGCTCACGGCTATCGCGCCGGCGGCGACGACGCCGGTCGCGGCGGAGACCGGGGCGTTGATGAATCCGTCAGGTACGTGCACCGTTCGATGATAGTGGCTTAATGCGAACGACTTGCAAGAGCGAGTCACTGGTCATCTCGGAACGGCTACGTCAGATGTGAGATGGCGCTCAACAGGGCGTGAGCCGCCTCATGTGGGACATTGGTATGGGAAGCGGATGTACAGCTTTCATATAGGTCACTGACTGTAAGGGGCCGTCCGATGTCCGTAGTCGAGCAGTACGCACGAGCCCACATCGTCACGGACACGGACGCCGAAGAGGACACGGCGATACCGGTGGTCCTGCGCTACGACCCCGAGACCGACCCGCGCTCGGTGCGCGTCGGCCTGCCCGGCACCGACGAATGGACCTTCTCCCGCACCCTGCTCGAACAGGGACTGCGCGCCCCGGCCGGCACCGGCGAGGTCCGGGTGTGGCCGTGCGGGCGGGTCGGAGCCGTCGTGGAGTTCCACTCCGCGCGGGGCGTCTCCGTCGTCCAGTTCGAGACGAAGACGCTGCTCCGCTTCCTGCGGCGCACCTATCTGGCCACCGTCTGATTCCCCTCGGGGCCGCTTCCCGTGCGGTGGGCGCTCTGCGGTGGGCGCTCAGCCCATCTTCAGCAGCGCCGCCACGATCGGCCCGGCCGTGTCACCGCCGTGACCGCCCGCCTGCACCACACCGGCCGCCGCCAGATCGCCCTTGTACGCCGTGAACCAGCCGTTCGGCTTGTCCTGGCCGTCGACCTCCGCCGAGCCCGTCTTGGCGCCGTAGTCCGGGCCGAGCCCGGACATCGCCTCGGCCGCCGTACCGGCCGCCGCCGTGTACCGCATCAGCTCCCGCAGCTGCGCCAGCGTCGACGGCGACAGGGTGCGCGAGGCGTGGGCGAGGCTGCGGCCGTCCACGTCCGGGGAGACCAGATAGGGCTGGTGGAAGGAGCCGGACCGCACGGTCGCCGCGACCGAGGCCATGTTCAGCGGGTTCATCCGCACCCCGCCCTGGCCGATCAGCGAGGCCGCCTTCTGCGCCGCCGACTGCACCGGCACCGCACCGTCGAAGGACGGCACACCGAGCGACCAGTTGTTCATCGACAGACCGAACACCTGCTGCGCCTGCTTCGTCAGGTCGTCGTTGCTCAGCTTGGGCGCCTGGCTGATGAAGGCGGTGTTGCAGGAGCGGGCGAAGCTCGCCTTGAACGAGCCGTTCTTGATCTCGAACTCGTCGTCGTTCTGGAACTTCCAGCCGCCGTAGGAGAAGTACTTCGGACACGGGTGCTGCTTGTCCACGGCGGCCAGGCCCTTGTCGAGCAGCAGCGACGAGGTGATGATCTTCATCGTGGAGCCGGGCGCGAGCGAACCCTGCAGCGCGGTGTCGAAGCCGTGGCCGTTGTTCGCGACGGCGAGGATCTCACCGGTCGAGGGGCGCAGCACGACCACCGAGGCCTGCGCCCGCTTGGCCACCTGCTGCTCGGCCGCCGCCTGCAGCCGCGGGCTGAGTGTCGTCTTCACCGTGCCGGGCGTGCCCTTGCGCAGCTCCAGCAGCGTCTTGTCGGAGAGCTTCTTCGCCTTCGATGCCTTGCCCCGCACGACCCGCAGCTCGATGCCGGCCTTGCCGCCGGCCTTCTTGCCGTACTTCTCGCGCAGCCCGTCCAGCACCGAGCCCAGCGACGGGTACTTCGCCGCGGTGATCTCGCCGCCCGCGCGGTCCAGCGCCTTCACCGGCGGCGTGCCCGACTCGCCGGTGACCAGGGTGTCGCCGTCCGACAGGCCGGGATGGACGACGGAGGCGTGCCAGTCGACGTAGGGCTTGCCGTCCTCGGCGCGGCGCACCACGGTGAGCGCGCTGCTGTAGGCGAGCGGCTTGCTGACGCCCTGGTAGGACACCGTGCCCTGGACGGTGAACGGCACCTTGGCGCCCTGCGGCGCGCCCGCGGTCAGGGTGACGCCCTGGACGTGGGCGTCCTTGGTGTAGCCGGTCAGCAGGGCGGTCGCGGCCGCGGCGTCGGAGGTGGCGGCCGCCGCCTGGGGCAGACGGCCCTGCTGCCAGGACGTCAGGAAGGTCCGGGCGGTGGTGGTGACCTCGGCCGCGGACAGCGGGCCGGTCTTCACGGCCTTCTTGTGGGCCGCCGCCTGCGCCGCCGTGTTGTCCTCCGCCGCCGCGCCGCCCCCGTACAGCGCGTACGCGCCGATCCCGGCGCCGCCGACGACCACGGCGATCATCCCGCCGACCACGGCGGGCCCGGTCCTGCGTCGCTCGGCGACGCGTCGTCTCTTGCCCACTGCTCCCTGTTCCTCCGCGCGTTCCCCAGGACGCCTCCAGGCCCCTGGTCCCCCTGCCCTCGTCGCCCTCACCCATCCCAACGACGGCGACCAGCCTAGAGTCCCGTCCTGCGCGGCTGACGTCAGCCGCCCACCCGTAGCACGCTTGCGACAATCGGCCCGGCCGCGTCGCCGCCGTGTCCGCCCTCCTGGGTCATCGCCGCCGCCGCGACATCGCCCCGGTAGCCGGTGAACCAGCTGTTGGACCTCGCCTGCCCGTCGACCTCCGCCGAGCCGGTCTTGGCGCCGATCCGGCCGCTCAGCCCGGCCATCGCGCGGGCGGCGGTGCCGCTGGTCGCGGTGCGGTTCATCATGGCGCGCAGCTGGCGGACGGTGTCCGGCGACAGGCCACGGGCGTGGGCCAGTTCACGGTCGTCCAGGCTCTGCGGCACGAGCACCGGCTGGTGGAAGGAGCCCGTCATCGCGGTCGCCGTGACGGAGGCCATGTTCAGCGGGCTCATCTGCACCTGGCCCTGGCCGATGAGGCCGGCCGCCTTGTCGGGGCCCTCCACGGCCGGGACGGAGCCGTCGAAGGAGGGGATGCCGGTCTGCCAGTCGTCCCGACCGAGGCCGAAGCGCTCGGTGGCCTCCTGGTTCAGCGACTCGTTCTTCAGCTGCTTCACGTACTTGATGAAGGCGGTGTTGCAGGAGCGGGCGAAGCTGTCCGCGAGCGTGGCGTCGGTCTGCGCCTTCATGCCCTTGAGGTTGTGGAAGGTCTGGCCCTCCCACAGGACGTCGTCCGGGCAGGGTGCCGGTCCGTTCGCGGTGGTCAGACCGTTGTCGATGAGGGTGGCCGCCGTGACGATCTTCATCGTGGAGCCGGGCGCCAGCTTGCCGAGGAAGGCGGCGTTGAAGCCGTCGCCGCGGTGATTGGCGACGGCCAGCACCTCGCCGGTGCTCGCCTTGACCGCGACCACCGAGGACTCGGCGTAGTTGCGCACCGCCGTCTCGGCGGCGGCCTGCGCACGGGCGCTCAGCGTGGTCGTCAGCTTGCCCGCCCTGCCCTCGGCCAGCGTGAGGAGGGTGGTGTCGGCGGTGCCGGCGTCGGCGTGGTGGATGCTGAGCTCGACGCCGGGGGTGCCGCCCGTCCTGTCGCCGTACTTGGCGCGCAGTTCGTCCAGGATCGGGCCGAGCGAGGGGTACTTCTCCTTGGTCAGGACAGCGCCGTCGCGGTCCACCGCCTCGACCGGCGGTGCGGCCGCCTCGCCGGTGACCAGGAGGTCGTCCATGCCGGTGAGCTGCGGATGCACCACGGACGGCTGCCAGTCCACCAGCGCCCGCCCGGTGGTCAGCCCGCGCACGACGGTGAGCCGGCTGCTGTAGTCCAGCGGCTTGCTCCTGCCGCCGAACGACACCGTTGCCTTCACCGTGAACGGCACGGTCGCGCCGCTCGCCGCACCCGGCGTAATCCGCACCCCGGTGATGTGGGCCGCCTCGCCGTAGGAGGTCAGCAGCGGCTCCGCCTTCCCCGTGTTGTTCGTGTACGACGCCGCCTCGGCCGCCTGCCCCTTCTCCCAGGCCGCGAAGAAGTTCCGCGCGGTCTCGCGCACCTCGTCGCTGCTCGGCGGCCCGCTCTTCACCGGCGCCGGGCCGCTCGCCCCGCTCCCGCCGGTGTCGCTGAGCGCCGAGACGACGTTGTAGGCCCCGTACCCCGCTCCGCCCACCATGGTGACCAGCACCGCGGTCACGATGCCGGCCTTCACCCCCGAACGCATCCCGCGTCCCTCCCCGTGTCTCCCCTTGGAGCCCTCGCCCACGCGTAATTGAACGTGTTCAAAGACCGTGTCGTCCCGCACTGTATGCGGAGGGCGGGCCCGGTGGGGCGTCTGTTCCCGGAAGTTGTCCGAAGAGAGACGGGAAGCGCTCAGTCAATCCGTGTCATACCCACGTATCCAGCCACATCCGCGACCGCCACTGGTCGATGGGGATCGCCGTGCCCGTGAACAAGGGCCAGAAATAGATGAAGTTCCACGCGATCAGGAGGACCAGGACGCCCGCGCTCGTCGCGCCCGCGACGCGGCGGGTGTCGCTCGCGCCGGGCGAGCCGACGATCGCGCCGAGCAGCATCGCCACCGCCAGGCACAGGAACGGCACGAAGACGACGGCGTAGAAGAGGAAGATCGTGCGCTCCTGGTACAGGAACCACGGCAGGTAGCCGGCCGCGATGCCGCAGGCGATCGCGCCCGCCCGCCAGTCGCGGCGGAAGAACCAGCGCCACAGCACGTACAGGAGCGCGAAGCAGGCCACCCACCACAGCAGCGGCGTGCCGATCGCCAACACCTCCCGCGCGCACTTCTCGCCCGCGTCCGCCGGGCAGCCGTCCTTGCCGGGCGCCGGGGACTCGTAGAAGTACGACACCGGGCGGCCCAGGACGATCCAGCTCCAGGGATTGGACTGGTACGTGTGCGGCGAGTGCAGGTTGAGGTGGAACTCGTACACCTCGTGCTCGTAGTGCCACAGGCTGCGCCACCAGTCCGGGAACAGCCACGACCAGCTGCTGTGCTTGCCGTCGGTGGCCGCCCAGTTGCGGTAGTAGCCGCCCGTGCCGTCGGTGGGGGAGAGGATCCAGCCGAGCCAGGAGGCGAGGTAGGTGACGACCGCCACCGGCACCGTCGCCACGAACGCCGGCCCCAGATCGTGCTTGAACACGGCCGCGTACGGGTGGCGGGCGCCCGCCACCTTGCGGGAGCCGACGTCCCACAGCACCGTCAGCACGCAGAACGCCACCAGGACATACAGGCCGTTCCACTTGGTGCCGATCGCCAGACCCAGCATCAGGCCGGCCAGCCAGCGCCAGGGGCGCAGGCCGAGGCCCGTCGTGTCGGCGGTGTGCGCGTGCGGGCGCACCCGGCCGTCGGCGTCCACGGGCAGCGCCGCGGCCAGCCGCTCCCGCGCCTTGTCCCGGTCGACCACCAGGCAGCCGAACGCCGCCAGCACGAAGAACATCAGCACCCCGTCCAGCAGCGAGGTGCGGCTCATCACGAAGTGCAGCCCGTCCACCGCCATCAGCGCGCCCGCCAGGCAGCCGAGGAACGTGGAGCGGAACAGCCGGCGGCCGATCCGGCACAGCATCAGCACGCTGAGCGTGCCGAGCAGCGCCGTCATGAACCGCCAGCCGAACGGGTCGAAGCCGAAGATCAGCTCGCCGAGCCCGATGACGTACTTGCCGACCGGCGGATGCACGACGTAGGCGGGGTCCGTCGGGATCGGGACGTGGCCGTTCGCCGACAGGATCAGGTCGTTGGCGTTCTTGTCCCAATTGACCTCGAAACCGCGGTGGACGAGCGCCCAGGCGTCCTTGGCGTAGTACGTCTCGTCGAATATCACCGCCTTCGGGCTGCCCAGGTTCCAGAACCGCATCACGCCCGCCATCAGCGTCACCAGCAGCGGACCGCCCCAGCCGGACCACCGGCGGATCCGGTCGGCCATCACCGGCGGCACGCCCAGCACCTGCCACAGCCGCGGGCTCGGCGCGGCATAAGGCGGCACCAGCCGGTCGGGTACGTCGGCGGCGGGCCGTTCCGCGTGGCCGAAACGGCGCAGCCGCTGCTGCCACGACGGCCGCTGGTCGTGCGGTGCCCGGTCCTGCCGGGTGTCCGTGGAGGACGCGGTACTGGTCACCGCGCCATCGTAGGGAACCGCGCTGTGTGAGTCCCGTGCATGGCCGGGATGCGGTCCCTCGCGGCGCGTCCTGGGAGGATGGGGGCGTGACTGGAACCCTTGTTTTGGCGGGCACCCCCATCGGCGACGTCGCGGACGCCCCTCCCCGGCTCGCGGAGGAACTGTCCGGGGCGGACGTCGTCGCCGCCGAGGACACCCGGCGGCTCAGGCGCCTGACCCAGGCGCTCGGTGTGACGCCCAAGGGGCGCGTGGTGTCGTACTTCGAGGGCAACGAGTCCGCCCGCACGCCGGAGCTGGTCGAGGAACTGGTGGGCGGCGCACGGGTGCTGCTGGTCACCGACGCGGGCATGCCGTCCGTGTCCGACCCGGGCTACCGGCTGGTCGCCGCGGCCGTCGAGAAGGACATCAAGGTCACCGCCGTGCCCGGGCCGTCCGCCGTGCTGACCGCGCTGGCGCTCTCGGGGCTGCCGGTGGACCGGTTCTGCTTCGAGGGGTTCCTGCCGCGCAAGGCGGGGGAGCGGCTGTCCCGGTTGCGGGAGGTCGCCGAGGAGAGGCGCACGCTGGTGTACTTCGAGGCCCCCCACCGGCTCGACGACACCCTCGCCGCCATGGCCGAGGTGTTCGGTGCCGAGCGGCGCGCGGCCGTGTGCCGGGAGCTGACCAAGACCTACGAGGAGGTCAAGCGTGGCCCGCTCGGCGAACTGGCGGCGTGGGCGGCCGAGGGGGTGCGCGGGGAGATCACCGTGGTCGTGGAGGGGGCGCCCGAGCGGGGCGCGCAGGAGGTGAGCGCCGAGGAGCTGGTGCGCCGGGTGCGCGCGCGCGAGGAGGCCGGGGAGCGCCGTAAGGAGGCGATCGCGGCGGTCGCGGCCGAGGCCGGGCTGCCCAAGCGGCAGGTGTTCGACGCGGTGGTGGCGGCGAAGAACGCGGGGGCCGCCGGCGCCGGGGCGTGAACCCGTGGCGAGGGGCGTATACCCCCTCTGAGCAGGGCGCATCTCGGCTGAGCGTGCGCCCCATGGCCGGGTAAACGGCCGTCACTGATGGCAAAGCCGAAACGGACCGAACGGGTCACTTTCGGCAAGGAAGCTCCAAATCGGGTCCAACACTCGACAGCACCCGTGCGTTCGCGGTCGCGGAAGCGTCCACTGGATGAAGGGACGCACCCGTCCCTGTTCAGCGACAACAGGAGCCGGCATGAGTGAGATCACCGGGCAGCCCGGCCTGCGCAACGGCGCGACGGCCGTCGTCCACGAGTCGTACTCCTTCGCCTGCATGCGCTGCGGCACCGGCTGGGAGCAGGCGTACGAGATAGAGCACCACACCGACGCGGACGGCCACCAGTTCGTGCTGTACGTCACCGGCGGACGCGTCGTGCCCTCGCCGCTGCAGCGGCCCCGGTGCCAGAACTGCGAGAGCCATGTGATCCGCATCATGCGGCCCGGACGCGTGGCCTCCGTCCGCGGCGCGCACGACATGCACCGGGTGCCGCCGGCCGGCCCCGTGGAGGTCCCGCAGGTGCCCGCGGCACGCGGACCGGCCGCGCCGGACCTCACCGCCGAGCGACGGCACTGGCACCTGTCCGACCTCCTGCACGCCCTCCACCTCCACCGCAAGGCGAGCTGAGCGCACGCGACACCCTCCACCGCGAGGCGAGCCGAGCGCACGCGACGCCGCGGCCGGACCGGACGGCATGCCCCTTTCGTAGGATCGGGGCATGCCTGCGAACGCCCCCGACCCGGCCGACCCGCGCGACAAGAACGCCGCGCCGCCCCTTCCGGAGCCCCTGCGGATCCCCGTCGCCGACTCCCACACCCACCTCGACATGCAGTCCGGCACCGTGGCCGAGGCGCTCGCGAAGGCCGCCCGTGTGGGCGTGACCACCGTCGTCCAGGTCGGCTGCGACCTGGCCGGCTCCCGCTGGGCGGCCGAAACGGCGGCGCGGTACGACGCCGTCCACGCCACCGTCGCCCTGCACCCGAACGAGGCCCCGCGCATCGTCCACGGCGACCCCGACGGCTGGTCGAGGCAGGGCGCCCGCGCGGCCGGCGGTGACGCGGCGCTCGACGAGGCGCTCGCCGAGATTGACCGGCTGGCCGCACTGCCGCAGGTCAAGGGGGTCGGCGAGACCGGCCTCGACTACTTCCGCACCGGGCCGGAGGGCAAGGCGGCGCAGGAGCGGTCCTTCCGCGCCCACATCGAGATCGCCAAGCGGCACGGCAAGACCCTCGTCATCCACGACCGCGATGCCCACGCGGACGTGCTGCGCGTGCTGAAGGAGGAGGGCGCCCCCGAGCGGACCGTCTTCCACTGTTACTCCGGCGACGCCGAGATGGCGCGGGTCTGCGCGAGCGCCGGCTACTTCATGTCGTTCGCCGGCAACGTGACCTTCAAGAACGCCCAGAACCTGCGCGACGCCCTCGCCGTGGCCCCGCTGGAGCTGGTCCTCGTGGAGACCGACGCGCCCTTCCTGACGCCGGTGCCCTACCGCGGCCGGCCCAACGCGCCCTACCTCGTGCCGGTCACCGTGCGCGCGATGGCCGCCGTACGCGGTATCTCGGAGGACGAGCTGGCGGGCGCCCTCGGCGCGAACACCGCCAGGGCCTTCGGTTACTGACCATCTGTTCGCCACCCTCCGTAGCCGTGCCGCTTTGGAGAGTGAGCGCGGCTCCGCTAGGTTCTGGGCCCGACCGGGACCCCTTCGGACCCAGGAGTGGCGGCGTGAACAACTCCCCGTACGCGTACCCGCAGTACTCGCCGTATCAGCCGCAGCCGCGGTGGGAGGACACGGACCCCCAGCCGCCCCGGCAGGACGCCGGGGGACAGCCGCAGTGGCGCTACGCCGGGCCGCAGCCGCCGTACCCGCCGCAGGACCCCTACACGGCCGAGACCCTGGGATACGGCGAGGTGTACGAGCCGCCGGCGGCGCCACAGCCCGTCCCCGCCCCCCGAACGGTGGCGCACCGCCGGGCCGCTCGCCGGCGCGGAACGCGGTACGCCGAGCGGGCGGACGGCTCCGTGCGCCGGCTGCTGCCGCAGGCCCTCGTCGTCGCCTTCCTCGCCGGCGGCACCACCGCCTTCGTCGCCCAGGACAAGGCCGTCGAGCTGAGCGTCGACGGCGGCCGGCCGCGCACCCTGCACACCTTCGCCGACGACGTGACCGACCTGCTGGCCCAGGAGGGCGTCGAGGTCGGGGCGCACGACGTGGTCGCGCCCGGACGCGGCGCGCACCTGGAGAACGGCGACGAGATCGCCGTCCGCTACGCCCGCCCCGTGCGGCTCACGATCGACGGGCAGCCACGCGAGGTGTGGACGACCGCGCACACCGTCCAGGAGGCGCTGGAGCAGCTCGGCGTGCGCGCGCAGGGCGCCTACCTGTCCATCGCGCGCTCCCAGCGCATCGGACGCGCCGGGCTCGCCCTCGACGTGCGCACCGAACGCGCCGTGACCGTCATGGCGGACGGGCAGACCCGCACCATCCGCACCAACGCGGCGACCGTGCGCGAGGCCGTCGAGCAGGCCGGCTTCACCCTGCGCGGCCAGGACACCACCTCCGTCGCGCCGGGCAGCTTCCCGCGCGACGGGCAGACCGTCACCGTGCTGCGGATCAGGGGCAGCAAGGAGGTGCGGGAGGAACTGATCCCGTTCCGGGAGCGGCGCACCGACGACCCGTCCCTCTTCCGGGGGACGGAGGTCGTCGAGCAGCAGGGGCACCCCGGCCTGCGCCGGGTGACGTACACCGTGCGGACCGTCAACGGCGTACGGCTCAAGCCGCGGCGCGAGCAGACCGAGCTGGTGCGCCGGCCGCGCACCCAGATCGTGCGGGTGGGCACCAGGGCGCTGCCGGCCTCCGTCCATGGCGCCGACCACCTGAACTGGCAGTCCCTGGCGGTCTGCGAGTCCGGCGGCCGGCCCGACGCCGTGGACCCTTCGGGGACGTACGGCGGGCTCTACCAGTTCGACACCCACACCTGGCACGCCCTCGGCGGCACCGGCCGCCCGCAGGACGCGCCCGCGGCCGAACAGACGTACCGGGCGAAGAAGCTGTACACCCGCAGCGGGGCGAGCTCCTGGCCGCACTGCGGGGCGCGGCTGCACGGCTGAGCGGCCCGGGCCGTCGCGCCCCGCGCGCCCCCGTACCCTTGTCACGTGAGCAGCCCCACCCCGGACGCCCTGCTGGGCCCCGCCGACATCCGTGAACTCGCGGGCGCCCTCGGCGTCCGTCCCACCAAGCAGCGGGGACAGAACTTCGTCATCGACGCCAACACGGTCCGCCGGATCGTCCGCACCGCCGGCGTCCGGCCCGACGACGTGGTCGTCGAGGTCGGCCCGGGGCTCGGCTCCCTCACCCTGGCGCTGCTGGAGGCCGCCGACCGGGTCACGGCCGTCGAGATCGACGACGTGCTCGCGGCCGCGCTGCCCGCGACGATCGCCGCCCGGATGCCGGAGCGCGCCGAGCGGTTCGCGCTGGTGCACTCCGACGCCATGCACGTCACCGAGCTGCCGGGCCCGCCGCCCACCGCGCTGGTCGCGAACCTGCCGTACAACGTGGCCGTGCCGGTCCTGCTGCACATGCTCGACACCTTCCCGGGCATCGAGCGCACCCTCGTCATGGTGCAGGCGGAGGTCGCCGACCGGCTCGCCGCGGGCCCCGGCTCCAAGGTGTACGGCGTGCCGTCCGTGAAGGCCAACTGGTACGCCGAGGTCAAGCGGGCCGGCGCCATCGGCCGCAACGTCTTCTGGCCCGCGCCGAACGTCGACAGCGGGCTGGTCTCGCTGGTCCGGCGCGCCGAGCCGATCAGGACGACGGCCTCCCGGCAGGAGGTCTTCGCGGTGGTCGACGCGGCCTTCGCCCAGCGCCGCAAGACGCTGCGCGCGGCGCTCGCCGGCTGGGCCGGGTCCGCGGCGGCCGCCGAGGCGGCCCTGGTGGCCGCGGGCGTCTCTCCGCAGGCGCGCGGGGAGGCGCTGACCGTGGAGGAGTTCGCGCGCATCGCCGAGGCCGGGTCATCGCGGGGAACGGCCCCCGCGCCCCCGAACGAGGAGTCCGTGCAGCAGTGAGCGTCACCGTCCGCGTCCCCGCCAAGGTCAACGTCCAGCTCGCCGTCGGCGCCGCCCGCCCCGACGGCTTCCACGACCTGGCCAACGTCTTCCTCGCCGTCGGCCTGTACGACGAGGTCACCGTCACCGAGGCCGACGAGCTGCGGGTGACCTGCGCGGGCCCGGACGCCGGGCAGGTCCCGCTGGACCGCACGAACCTCGCGGCCCGGGCGGCCGAGGTGCTCGCGGCGCGGTACGGCATCGAGCCGGCCGTCCATCTGCACATCGCCAAGGACATCCCCGTCGCCGGCGGCATGGCGGGCGGCAGCGCGGACGGCGCGGGCGCGCTGCTGGCCTGTGAGGCGCTGTGGAACACGGGTGCCACCCGTGAGGAGCTGCTGGGCATCTGCGCCGAGCTGGGCAGCGACGTGCCGTTCAGCCTGACCGGCGGTGCGGCGCTGGGCACCGGGCGGGGCGAGAAGCTGGCGCCGCTGGAGGTCGGCGGCACCTTCCACTGGGTGTTCGCGATGGCCGGGCGCGGGCTGTCCACACCGGCGGTCTTCCGCGAGTTCGACCGGCTGGCGCAGGGCCGGGACATTCCCGAGCCGGTGGCCTCGCAACAGGTCCTGGACGCCTTGGCGAAGGGCGACGCGGACGCGCTGGCCGCTGCCGTCACCAACGACCTCCAGCCGGCCGCGCTGTCCCTCTACCCCGAACTGGTGGAGACCCTGAAGGCGGGCCGGTCGGCGGGCGCGCTGACGGCGCTGGTGTCGGGGTCCGGCCCGACGACGGCGTTCCTCGTCCGGGACGGTGCGGCTGCCGAGAAGGTCGCGGAGGCCCTGCGCGCGTCGGGCACGTGCCGGAGCGTGCGCATGGCGTCGGGGCCGGTGGCCGGGGCGACGGTCATCGACTAGGCGCTGCCCCTCCTGTCCCGATTTAGCCTGATTTCGCTATTTTTTGCTCTTGACGTCGAGAGATGTGGTGGGCACAGTGGGGACGTATACGACGTAAGCGTACATAGCTGGGCAGCGTGCTTGCGTCGTCGAGAGCTCAACCGAGGAGGGCCTCGCGATGAGCGCACCAGACATCCCTGTTCCCCCGTTCGTCGGCGGCCGGAAGTGGTCCGGCGACGGCCCGGTGAAGCTCTCCGTGCTGATGGCGGCGTACAACGAGGAAAGAACGATCGCCGCAGCGGTCGATTCGGTCCTCTCGCGCGAGTATCCGTGCGAGATGGAACTGATCGTCGTCGACGACGGCAGCAGCGACCGCACTCCGCTCCTGCTGGCCCAGCACGCGCATCCCCTGGTGATCACCCACCGGCACCCGCGCAACCTCGGCAAGGGCGCCGCCCTGCTCACGGCCGGGAAGCTGGCCACAGGAACGCACATCCTTCCCTTCGACGCCGACCTGGAGTACTCGCCGGACGACATCCCACGGCTCGTGGAACCCGTCATCCAGGGGCGCTGCGACGTCGTCTACGGGGCGCGGCTGTTCGGGCAGAACACGGTCTACCAGTCCTACCGCTACGCCCTGGGAAACGAGCTGATGACGCTCGCGGCGAACGTCCTCTTCGACGCGCACCTGGCCGATCTGCACACCTGCCTGAAGCTGATTCCGCTGTCGCTCTTCCGCTCGCTGCACCTGCATGCGCGCGGCTTCGGACTGGACACCGAGATCACCGCGTGTCTGCTCCGCATGGGCGTCCGCCCCTTCGAGGTCCCGGTGAGCTACTACAGCCGGTCGCACGCCGAGGGCAAGAAGATCAGCTGGCACGACGCCGTCGACTGCTTCCGCATCATGGGCAAGGTCCGCTGCATGCGCAGGGAGCGTGTCGGGCCCAGCAGCCCGCGGGCCCTGCCGCCCTGCCTCCCCGACTTCCAGGCCGAGCAGGACCTCAACGGCCGGCGGGCCGTCGGCCGGCATGACGTCAGTGGACCGTCCCCGCGCTGATCGCCGGGGTGCGACGGCCGGCTGAGTTCAGAAGGAGAAAGCGACATGAGCTTCCTCGACAGCCTCAAGAAGCCGCCGCAGCAGGAAGCGGCGCCTGCGGGCCAGGTGCGCCCGGAACGCCGGCGTCGCCGTCGCCTCGCTCTCGTGACGCTGCTCGTCCTGATCGTCGCGGTGGTGGGCGTCCTGGTGACTCCAGCCGCACGCCGTGAGCTGCGCGAATCGTTCACACGGCTGCCGAGCTCCTACACCGAGCTGTACTTCACCACGGCGCCGGCCGTCTCCCACGCCCAGGTCGTCGTCCCCGTCTCGGTCGTCCGCCACGGTGACAGCAAGGGGACCGACCGGCTCCGCGTGTGGCTGGAGTCGTCCACCGGCCGTACGACGGCGTCGGCCACGGCCACGCTCACCGAGCGGCCGGGCGGCCGCATGTCGACCGTCACGCGGCTTCCGCTGCGGCAGGGCGGCCAGGTCGTCCATGTCACTCTGCTCGGCCACCCCGAGTCGCTGCACTTCCGCCTGGGAGCCGGCAACTCCGAGACCACCAAGGGCTCACCATGACCGCCGTCAGCATCTTGGCAGGACGCGTGGCAGCCCGCCGCGCGCTCCTCGGCTCCACCGCGCTCGCCACTCTCATCGAGCTGCTGCCCGGGGCTCCCACCGGGCTGCTGGCGTTCGCCGGCCTCTGGCTCCTCCTCGGCGCACCGACCGTGCTGTGGTACGCCATCGCCTCCCGGTTCGTGTCGACCAGGGACGGCCGGGTGCTCCTCGCCGTCGGCCTCAGCGTCCTCACCGCCATGGTCGTCGCCCTGCTGGTGAACACCGCCCTGCCGGCCGTCGGCATCGGACAGCCGCTCGCCCGCGTTCCCCTCGCGATCGCCTCCATGCTGGCCGTCGCCGTCCTCGCTCTGGCCGCGGATCCTCCCGCCGAACGCCTGACCGACGGCCTCGCCCGGTGGCGCGAGGGGCATACCCGGAACCTGCCGCCGGGTCTCCTCCCGGTGTCGGCGCTCGGCGCCGTCATCCTCCTCCTGTCCGTCGCGGGCCCGATCCGGCTGAACAACCAGGCGGGTTCGGCCGTCAGCTTCACCGCGATGATCGCCGTCGCGCTGCTGCTCGCCCTCCTGATGTGGCGGCGCCGCCGCTACTCGTCCTCTGTCATCGTCCTGGGCCTGTTCTGCGCGGCGGCGGGACTCCTCCTCCTCACCTCGCTGCGCGGCTGGTACATCACCGGCCACGACATCCGGCACGAGTTCGAGATCTTCCAACTGACGGCCGCCGGCAACCACTGGAACATCGCCGACTACCGTGACCCGTACAACGCCTGCATGAGCATCACCCTGCTGCCGACGTCGCTGGCACGGCTGACGGGGATCTCCGGCATCTACGTCTTCAAGGTCCTACTGCCCCTGCTGTTCGCCTTCACCCCGGCGCTGGTCTACCGTTCGGTGCGCAACGTCGCGCCGCAGATCGTCGCGCTGCTGTCGGCGGTCTTCTTCATCATGTTCCCGACGTTCTTCACGGACATGGTGTTCCTGGGCCGCCAGGAGATCGCCTTCCTGCTGCTCGGGTGCGCCATGGTGGTGCTGACCGACACCGGCCGCCCGCTGGCCGCCCGGCGGATCGCGTTCACGGTGCTGGCCCTCGGCATCGTCCTCTCCCACTACTCCACCACCTACATCATCGTGGTGACCTTGGTGATCGCGCTCGTCACCGACCTGCTGTGGCGGCTGGGCTCGCGGCTGCGGAGGCGAACACCGCGGGACGCCCGGCGAGCCTTCGTCACCTGGTGGATCGTCGTCGCGACAGCGGCCGCCGCGGCCATCTGGGCCGGCCCCGTCTCGCACACGGGCGGGCAACTGGAGACGACGGTCAGCACGACCGTGCACGATCTCCAGAGCGGGCAGCTGGGGAACCGGTCCTCGGACGTGTCGTACAGCCTGATCGGCGGGGCACGGGTGAGTCCCACCCAGCGACTGAACGAGTACCGCACCTACGCCATGGAGCTGAGGCAACAGGCCGGGCGGGGCGGTGCCTTGGTGCCGTTGAGCGTGGTCGACAGCTACCCCGTGACGGTCGTCCCCCAGCACCTCCAGCCGCTCACACCGGCCGGCCACGCCCTCAAGGACACCGGTGTCGACGTGGCGGCGGCCAACAGCGGCTTCCGCGCGTTCATCGCGGGGCTTCTGCAACTGCTGCTGCTCCTCGGGTTCGTGACGACGGTGTGGGGGCGGCGCAAGGCGTTCCGCCCGACACGCGACCAGGTCACCCTGACCGTCGGAGCGGGCGCCGTGATCGCCCTGCTCACCGTTCTGCCCCAGGTCTCCGTCGACTACGGCGTGCTGCGCGCCTTCCAGCAGGGTCTTGTCATCTTCGCCCCGTTCCTCGCGGCCGGGCTGGTGTGGATCTGCCGGTGGGCCGGGCGGCGGCGGGCCGCGCCGCTGGCGTGCGCGGTGGCGCTGGTGCTCTTCCTCGACCTCGCCGGTGCCCTGCCGAAGCTCGTCGGCGGCTATCCGCCGGTGCTGAACCTCGACAACGCCGGCCAGTACTACGACAGCTACTACCCCCATCCCGAAGAGCGCACCGCGCTCCAATGGCTGCTGCCCCGCGCCCAGGGACAGCCCGTGGACATCCAGTCGAAGATCCAGGCGGACCACGCTCCCTACACCCAGCTGCAACTGCGGCTGCGCAAGCACGCGGGGGACAGCATCTACCCGGCACTCGTCCAGAAGGACGCCTATGTCTTCCTCGGCTACACGACGGTCCGCAACGGCGAGGAATCCCTCTTCTACCGCGGCGACACGATCACCTACCGCTATCCGATCGGCTTCCTGGACGCCACCAAGAACAGGGTCTACAGCAGCAACGGGGCGGACATCTTCCGCTGACCCGCGACCCGTCGCGAGTCCCGGCGCACGCCACCCCAGGAGGTCCCCATGACAGCGCGCACCGTCCTGCTCGCGGCGCCGCACACCGGGCCGGACTCCGCCGACGCGGCGCGCTATGTGGGGCAGCTCGCGCGCTTGCTGCGGACGCGGCACGGCTGCCGGGTGGTGATCGCCACGACCGCGCCCGAAGGGTGCGCGGCCGGGCGGTACGACGGCCCGGACGGTGTCCCGGTGTACCGCCTCCCGGCCACCGGGACGGTGTCGCCGGGGTACCTCTGGCGGCGCGGTGTGCGCCGTGTCATCGAGGCCGAGGCGGTCGATCTGGTCAACGCGCACACGTACGCGTCGGCCCCCCTCCTCGCCGACGCCGCCGCGCGCGCCTCGGGTGACCTGCCGTTCGTGCTGACGTGCCACCCGGCGACCACGCGCGAGGGGCAGGCGCCGTCCGGCCGGTGGCGCGCGAGGCGCGCACGCACCGTGCTGGCCCGGACCGCACGCCGGGCGCGGGAGGTGGTGTGCTCGTCGGCCTTCACCGCGCTGGACCTGCCCGACCTCTTCCTGGGCCGCTCGACCACGATCTGCCCCGGCGCCGATCCGGAGTGGCTCCCCACGAGCCCGGTGCCGGACGCGCCGCCCGTGCCCCAGGACGTCACCGCCTCGCTCGGCGGCACCGTGTCACCGCGGGCGGTCCCGGAGCCGTCCTGGGAGTGTCAGTCGGACCGCACCGTCGAGGTGTTCGACCGAGCCGCGGACGGCGGCCGCGCGATCCACACGGTCGCCGTCGTGGCGCCCAACTACCTCCCGAAGATCGGCGGCGTCGAGAACTACGCCAGGCGCGTCGCCCACGCGGTCGCCGACGACCCCGCGATGCGGGCCGTCGTCATCACCGCGAGCCCGACCCGGTGGCGTACGTCGGTCGGGGCCGACCGCGACGTGCCGGTCGTCCGCCTCGGGACGTGGGCGCGCCACCTCAACACCCCGGTCAGTCCGCTGTGGTTGTGGCAGGTGCCGCGCTGGCTGCGCCGTCTCGACGTGGACCTCGTCAACGCCCACGCCCCCGTCCCCGGTCTGGGGGATCTGGCGGTCGCCGTGTCCGGGCGACGCCCGTCCGTGCTGACGTACCACGCCGGCACGATGGTCCAGGGGCACAAGGACGTCGATCTGCTGGTCAACGCCTACGAACGGCATGTGCTGCCCCGGGTGTTCTCGTGGGCCCGCGTGCTCGTCGCCAGTTCACCCGTCTCGCTGGCCGCCGGCCGTCCGGGGGCCGTCGAGATCACGCCGGGTGTCGATGTGGACCGGTTCACGCCGGGTCCGCCGGCCTCCACGCGGCCCCGCACCGTCATCTATGTCGGGCGGCTGGACCGCGCGTCGCCGTGGAAGGGGGTCGATGTCCTGCTGCGGGCGTTCGCGGCCCTCGCCGATCTGCCCGACGTCCGGCTGCGCCTGGTGGGCGGCGGGGACGCCGTCCCCGACCACCTCGCGCACGCGCAGCGGCTCGGGATCGCCGACCGTGTCGAGTTCACCGGCGGACTCGTCGCGGACGCCCTCGTCGCCGCGATGCAGAGCGCGGCGGTGCTCGTGCTGCCCTCGCAGACCGAGCACGAGTCCTTCGGCATGGTGCTGGTCGAGGCGATGGCCTGCGGCACGCCCGTCGTGGGGTCCGACACCGGCGGCCCACGGCATGTGATCGTGCCGGGCGTGACCGGGCTGCTGTTCCCGCACGCCGACGCGGACGCGCTGGCCGCGGCCTGCCGACGGCTGCTGCGGGACGGGCGGCTCGCCGACCGCATGGGCGCCGCCGGCCGCAGCTGCGTGGTCGAACGCTATGCCTGGCCCACGCTCACCGAACGCTACCTCCGGCTCTTTCGATCACTGCTCCCCACGGCACCGGCACCGGCGCGGGGAGTCGTACCGAGGAGCTCCTCGACACCGGCCCCGACGGGAAAGGCGATGCAGCGATGAACGACACCCGGGAGCATCGGTCCGATCGGGCTGCCGAGGCGCCCGACCGTACCCGCGGCGGCAAGCGCGGCCCGCTGCACACGGTCGCGGTCGTCGCCCCGTACTACCCGCCGCACATCGGTGGCTGCGAGAACTACGCCGCACGCGTCGCCCGCGCGGTCGCCGACGACCCGTCGATGCGGGCCATCGTGATCACCTCCAACACGACCGGGTGGCGCACGACATACGGCGTCGACGAGCGTGAGGTGCCGGTCATCCGGCTGGGAACGTGGGCACGCCTGTCCAACACACCGGTGAATCCGCTGTGGCCCCTGCAACTGCGCCACTGGCTGCGCCTGCTCAAGGTCGACCTCGTCCACGCGCACGCGCCGGTGCCGGGCCTGGCGGATCTGGCGGTCGCCGTGTCCGGGCGACGCCCGTCCGTGCTGACGTACCACGCCGGATCGATGAGCAAGGGCCGCAAGAACGTCGACGTGGTGATCCGCTGGTACGAACGGCACATCCTGCCCCGGGTGTTCGCGCGCGCCCGTGCGCTCGTCGCCGTGTCACCGGTCTCGCTGGCCTTCGGCCGTCCGGGCGCCGTCGAGATCACGCCGGGTGTCGATGTGGACCGGTTCACGCCCGGGCCGCCGGCGTCGACGCGGCCGCGCACCGTCGTCTACGTGGGCAGGATGCTGCGCGCCTCCTCGGAGAAGGGGATCGACGTCCTGCTCCGGGCGTTCGTGTCCCTGGCCGACCTGCCCGACGCCCGGCTCAAGCTGGTGGGCGGCGGGAACGCCCTGCCCGATCACATCGCCCTGGCCGAGCGGCTCGGCATCGCCGACCGGGTCGAGTTCACCGGCGAGATCCCGGACGGCGATCTCGTCGCGGCGCTGCAGAGCGCTGCCGTGCTCGTCCTGCCCTCACGGTCGGAGGTGGAGGGCTTCGGCATGGTGCTGGCCGAGGCGATGGCCTGCGGCACGCCCGTGGTGGGCTCCGACGTGGGCGGCATCCCCCATGTCATCGATCCGGATGTCACCGGGCTGCTCGTTCCGCCGGGGGACACCGAGGCGCTGGCCGCGGCCTGCCGGCGGCTGCTGCGGGACGGTGACCTCGCCGACCGGATGGGCGCGGCCGGGCGCCGGCGCGTGGTGGAACACTTCGCCTGGGCGAAACTGACCGACCGCTACCTCCAGCTCTTCCGGTCGCTGCTGGCCGAGGCACCCGCCTGTGGCGGAAAGGCCGGCGAAGCATGAGCACCGCCCGGGAGACCGAGGCCGACCGCGCACCCCGGGTGGCCGGTGCCGCACCGGGCGGCCGCCGCGAGGCGGTGCGGACGGTCGCCGTCGTCGCGCCCAACTACTGGCCGAAGATCGGTGGCGCGGAGAACTATGCGCGTCGCGTCGCCCACGCGGTCGCCGCCGACCCCGGCATGCGAGCCGTGGTCATCACCGCGAGCCCGGCCGGGTGGCGTACCTCGGTCGGACACGACGGCGGCGTACCGGTCATCCGGCTGGGGACGTGGTCGCGCCGGTTGGTGAACGCGCCGGTGAGTCCGCTGTGGCCGCTGCAGTTGCGCCGCTGGCTGCGCCGGCTCGGCGTCGACGTCGTCAACGCGCACGCCCCGGTGCCCGGTCTGGGGGATCTGGCGGTCCTGTGGTCCGGCCGGCCGGCCGTCCTGACCTACCACGCCGGATCGATGATCAAGGGGCACCGGTTCCGCGACCGTCTTCTCGGCCTGTACGAGAGGCGGGTGCTGCCGCGCGTGTTCGCGCGGGCCCGTGCGCTCGTCGCCGTCTCGCCCACCTCGCTGGCCGCCGGCCGTGCGGGTGCCGTCGAGATCACGCCGGGTGTCGATGTGGACCGGTTCACGCCGGGTCCGCCGGCATCGGCGCGGCCCCGCACGCTCGTCTATGTCGGCCGGATGGACCGCGCGTCGTCGTGGAAGGGCGTCGACGTCCTGCTCCGGGGTTTCGCGGAGCTGGCCGATCTGCCCGGCGTACGGCTCAGGCTCGTCGGCGACGGGGACGCCCTGTCCGATCACGTGGCGCTGGCCGAGCGGCTCGGCATCGCCGACCGGGTGGAGTTCACCGGCGCGCTCACCGGGGATGCGCTGGTCGCGGCGGTGCAGCGCGCTGCCGTGCTCGTCCTGCCGTCGCTGACGGAGGCGGAGTGCCATCCGATGGTGCTGATCGAGGCGATGGCGTGCGGCACGCCCGTGGTCGGCTCCGACGTGGGGGGCATCCCCCACGTCCTCACCCCGGATGTCACCGGGCTGCTGTTTCCGCCGGGGGACGCGCAGGCGTTGGCCGCGGCCTGCAGGCGGCTGCTGCGGGACGGCGCTCTCGCGGACCGTATGGGCGCGGCGGGCCGGCGGCGCGCCGTCGAACGCTATGCCTGGCCGCCCCTGACC
The DNA here is from genome assembly GCF_040656475.1 of Streptomyces sp. NPDC049915. Lineage (NCBI taxonomy): Bacteria > Bacillati > Actinomycetota > Actinomycetes > Kitasatosporales > Streptomycetaceae > Streptomyces > Streptomyces sp. NPDC049915. Next base: position 152,893 of record NZ_JBFAMH010000004.1, on the reverse strand, counting down.
GACCGCTATCTCGCACTCTTCCGGTCGCTCTGAGGCCCCACGCACCGCGGCGCGGACGCCGGGTATCGGCCGCTCGAAGCCGGAGGCAACTCCTTGACCATCCGGCAAAACATCACCAAGATGGACATATACGGTGTAAGCATACATAGTCAGCGCTCTTCGCCAGGTCTGGGGGCCCAGCATGCGCATACGTCCCGGCCCGCGACCGGACACTCCCGGTGAATCCACCACCCCGGCCCCGCCACCGTCACGCAGTGCCGGACCGGCCGCGCCGCAACCCGTCCGAGCGACCCACATGACGCGTCGGGCCCTGCGCGCGGCCCGCTCCGTCGGGCGGGCCGTCGACCGGTCCCGGTTCGGGTTCCTGGTGGCGTTCCCGATGCTCCAGCGGGAAGTGATGCGCGCGGCACCGGCGGTGGACGTCCTCGCCGTGCTCGACGCGCTGCACCGAGCCGACGTGCGGGGGTGGCTGGCGGGCGGCTGGGGCGTGGACGCCCTGCTGGGCCTGCAGACCCGGCGCCACCTCGACATCGACGTCGTGCTCGCCTGGGACGACGGCCTCGAGGAGAGGGCCAAGCGCGCCATGGCCGGCATCGGTTTCCGGCCGCTGAGCGACGAGGTCCACCCCGACGGCCGTCCGATGCCGGTGCGCTGGGTGATGGACGACGGGCTGGTCGTCGTCGACCTGCTGCCGGTCGACATCACCCGCTGGCCGTTCCGTGAACTGCCCCGCGGGCGCGTGAACGGCCGGCCCGCCACCGCGACGGCCGCCGCCCCGCCCGATCCCGCGTCCGAGGACCGCGGCACGATCGCCGGACAACCGGTGCCGTGTCTGCCCCTCCGCCTCCAGCTGGCGATCCACCAGGGCTATCCGGTGCGCCCGTCGGACCGGCACGACGTCGCCCTGCTCGAAGAACTCCTCATGAAGCGAAGGGAAGCGCGATGAACCGCGGTGTCCGCACACTGACCCGGAACCTGACGGGTGCCGCGATACGCGTCGTCCGGCCCTCGAGCCTCCTGCTGGTCCCCGTCCCCGAGGCGGAGACCGCGCTGCGCACGTGGCGGGGCGAGAAGATGCTCCCCGGCGGAGTACCGGCCCACGTCACGGTGATGTACCCCTTCCTGCCCGCGCGCGCCATCGACGACCGGGCGGAGGCGCAACTGGCCCGGATCGCCGCCTCGGTCCCGCCGTTCGATTTCCGGCTCACCGAGGTGGGGCGGTTCCCGGGCGTGCTGTACCTGCGGCCGGTGCCCGGGGAGCCGTTCGCGGACCTCGTCGACCTCGTGATGCGGCAGTGGCCCGGCTACGAGCCGTACGAGGGCCGGTTCGCCGAGTTCGTCCCGCACGTGACGATGGCCGAGGACGACAGCGTCCACGAGGACACCGAGCGGCTCCGGCCGCTCCTGCCCATCGCCTGTCAGGCCAGGGAAGTGACCCTGATGACGGAGAGCGCACGAGGATGGCACACCAGAAGCCGTTTCCCGCTGTGCGGAACGGCGTAACGACGATGCTCCACAAGGTCCCCACCACGCGGGCCCTGTCCGGCGGCAGGACGGCGGCGCGCACGTCGGGGAGGCCGTCGGGCATGTTCGCCAACGTGGGGACCATGGCCACGGGCAGGGTGGTGGCGTCGTCGCTCATCTGGATCGCGTCACTGATCATCGTCCGTTCCCTGTCGCCCGTCGACTTCGGCAAATTCACCTTCATCTTCAGCATCCTGGGGATGCTGAGCATCATCACGGACCTGCAGATCGGGCGGATAGCAGTGGTCCGCCTGTCCAGCGGACTGAACGACCCCGGCAGATTCGGCGGCAACTACGTCCTGCTGCGGCTGGCCCTCGGTGTCGTCGGCTACGCGCTGGCCGTGGGCTTCGTCGCCGCCGCCGGATACCCGGCGGACGTCGTCCGTGCGACCGCCGTCGCCGGAGTCGTCGTGGTGGTGGCGACACCCGCGAACGCCTACAACGCGGTGTTCGAGGCCAGGATGCGGCTGCGCCCCATCGCCTTCGCCACCGCGCTCGGAGCGATCGGCCAGCTCGCGCTGACCGCGGCGATCGCGGCGGCCGGCGGGACCTTCCTGCTCTTCGCGATTCCCGTCGTCCTGTGCGAGCTGCTGGAGATCACCTCGAAGGCGGCCGCCGCACACCGCGTCATGCCACTGCGGTACCGGATCGACCTGCCCGAGTGGTGGTCGCTGATCCGGGAGGCCGTGCCGCTGTCGGTCGGAGCCGGCCTGATGCTGGTCTACTACCGCATCGACGCCGTGATGCTGACGAAGCTGGACTCCTTCACGGCCGCGGGCGCCTACGGAGTCGCGTACAAGTTCGTCGACCTGGCGCATTCCGCGTCCCTGTACGTCGGCATGGCCGTCCTGCCGCTGCTGGCGCGGACCTGGCCGCACCAGCCCGCGGCGTTCCGGGCGGCCACCGGGCGTGCCGCGTTCCTGCTGTCGGTACTGGGCGGCCTGCTGGTGTGCGAGTTCACGGTCTTCGCGGAATCGGTGATCCGCACGCTGTACGGCGCCCGGTACGCTCCGGCGGCCGATGCCGCCCGCCTCGTCGTGGCGTCCGAGTGCGTCGCCTTCTTCACCTTCCTGGCGTTCAACTGCCTGGTGGCGGCCGGACGTAACCGCCGCTACCCCCTCGTCACCCTGCTCGGTCTGCTCGTCAACGTCGCGCTCAACCTCGTGGCCATACCCCGGTGGTCGTATCTCGGTGCGGCGGTCAGCACGCTGGTGACCGACGTCCTGGTCTGCGTCCTGATGACGCTGCTGCTGCGCCGGATCCCGGGGATGCGTCCGCTGCCGACGCCGCCGTGGCTGCGCGTGCTGTGCGCCGCCGTGTGCGGGGCGGTCGTCGGCTGGGCCCTCGCCCGCTTCACGTTCTGGCCCCTGGCGGCGATCGTGACCGCCGTCGTCTACGTGGCGGTCCTGCGGGCGCTGCGGGCGCTGTGGCCCAGGGACGGTGATCCCGGCGAAGCCGGCGGCACACCCGCGTACCCATCAGGAACGGAGGACAAGTGATGAGAGTTCTCTTCATCAACGAGAATCTCGGCGGACACGCGACGATGCACCTGCATCTGCGGCAGGTGCTCCGCGAGGAGCATCCGGAGATCGAGGCGCAGTTCCTCGATGTGCCGCCGCCCTCACTGCTCCGGCTGGCGGTGGGCTCCCGACTGCCGTTCCTGGGCCGCTGGGACCTGGACCTGCAGCCGCTGCGGCTGCAGCTCGCCACGAGCGCCTGGGTCCGCAGCCGACTGCGGGGGCTGGAGGAGCGGTTCGACGTGATCCACGCCTACACGCAGAACACCATGCTGCTCAGCACCGGGACACTGCGCCGCAAGCCGTCGGTGGTGGGGCTGGACACGACCAACGCCCGCAACGCGTACATGCTGCCCTACCGGGAGCCCACCCGGTGGACCGAGCCCATGCTGCGCCCCACCCTGCACCTCGAGACGGCGGTCTTCCGGTCGGCGGGCGCGATCGTCGCGAAGACCGACTCGGCCGCGGCGTCGGTCCGCGACCAGTACGGCGTCAGGGACAGCCGCCTGCAGGTCGTCAGGCCCGGCATCATCCCGCACGCGGCCGACCCGCCCGCCGCTCCGGGGACACTGCGCCGAGACCTCCCGCGGATCGTCTTCGTCGGGGCCCAGATGGAACGCAAGGGCGGCAGCCAACTCGTCGCACTGCACCAGCGCCATCTCGCCGACCGCTGCGAACTGGTCGTGATCACCAGGGAACACGTTCCGCGAGGCCGCAATCTCACGGTCGTCAACGACATCCGTCCCGGCGACCCCCGGCTCTGGCGGATCCTGCGCTCGTCCGCGCTGTTCGCCTTCCCGAGCCGCATCGACGCGTTCTCCATCGCCGTCCTGGAGGCCATGGAGGCCGGACTGCCCGTCGTCGCCTGCGCGGTGAACGGGGTCCCGGAACTGGTGGCGGACGGCCAGACCGGCCTGCTGGTCGCACCCGGTGACGACGGCGGCCTGCTCGGCGCCCTCAGCGCACTGCTCGATGCCCCGGCCCGGCGCGCGAGCATGGGAGCGGCCGGCCGGGCCCGTCTGCTGAAGGAGTTCGACGCCCGCCGGGAGGCGGCCGAGGAAGTGGCCGTTCTGCACGAGGTCGTGGCACGCCACCGGGCCGAGGGCGCCGCAGCCGGCCCCGCACACCGTCCCGCCGGCGGATCGCTGCGGCCGCCGCCCCCTCGCCGGGTGAGGACCTGACGAGAAGCCAGGTCCGGAAGGAGCACCGCCATGATCCGCATTCCCATCCTCAACTACCACTGCGTCGCGGACTACCCCGCGCCCTGGATCGCCGAGTACACGGTGACTCCCGGCGACTTCGAGAGGCATCTCGACGCGATCGCCGACGGCGGCCGGACCGTGGTGCCGGTCGCACGCCTCGCCGACGCCTCCCGCGGCCGCCGTGCCCTGCCCCGCAACCCCGTCGTCATCACCTTCGACGACGGCTTCGCCGACTTCGCGGACGTCGCCGTCCCCGCCCTGGCCGCGCGTGGCCTGCCGTGCACGTTCTTCGCGGCCACCGGCTCCCTGGAGGGCCGGCGCCGACGCGAGACCGTCTTCCCGCCGCATCCGATGGTCAGCTGGAGCAGGCTGCCCGAGCTGGAGGAACAGGGGGTGGAGATCGGGTCGCACTCCCACACCCACCGGGACCTCGATCTGGCCGACCCCCGGGTCGCGGCGGACGAGGTGGTGCACAGCAAGGAACTCCTCGAGGACGCCCTCGGACATGAGATCCGCTCCTTCGCCTACCCGTACGGTCACTTCACCCCGCGTCTTCGCCGGGAGGTCGCCGCGTGCGGATACGACTCGGCCTGCGCGGTGCGCGGCCGGCTGAGCCGGGTCGGGGACGACGTCTACGCCTTCGCCCGGCTGCCGCTGCTCGCCTCGACCACCGTCGAGGAGGTGAGCGCCTGGATGACCGGTCGCGGCGCGCGGGTCGCCTCGGCACGGCCGGACACCCTCGGCATTCGCACCGACCGGCTGTACCGGCGCGTTCTGCGGATGCCGGTCCTGCCGGAGGACGCCCTCGCAGACCTGCCCGAGGACGCCCTCGCCGCCCACCACTAGCGCCGCCCCGGCGGGCACCGGCCCGAGCGCCGGCCGCCCGGCCAGGGAGAACGACACGGAGAAGGACGTGCGTCATGGACGTCAGCGTGTACCACCCCGACGAACTGACCGCCGCGGACCGCGCGGCCTGGACGGCGCTGCAGTCGGCGGCGCAGCCCGGCGGCCGGCCCCAGATGGCCAACCCCTTCCTCTCGCCCGAGTTCACCCTGGCGGTCGGCCGCTGCAAGCGCGGGGTGCGTGTCGCCGTGGTCCGGGAGAAGGGCCCGTCCGGTGAGCCGGTGGCGTTCTTCCCGTACCAGCGCTATCCCGCCGGGGTGGGCCGCGCGGTCGCCTTCGGCATGTCCGACTGCCAGGGGCTCGTCCACCGGCCCGGTTTCGAGTGGGACGCGGACGAACTGCTGGCGGCCTGCGGCCTCACCCTGTGGGAATTCGACCATCTCACGGCCGGGCAGCATCCGTTCGAGCAGTCGGCCACGGGAAGCTTCGCCTCGCCCGTGATCGACGTGGCGGAGGGCTGGGACGCCTACCTGGCCCGGTTGCGCGCGAAGTCACCGACGTTCACCGGGACCACTCTGGCCAAGGAGCGCAAGCTCGGGCGGCACCACACCGACGTGCGCTATGTCCACGACGAGCGCGACCCGGCCGTCCTGCGTACGCTGATGGAGTGGAAGTCGGCGCAGTACCACCGCACGGGTCTCGCCGACCGCTTCGCGCGTCCCTGGATCACCCAGCTCGTGCAGCAGTTGTTCCAGACCCGCTCCGAGCCGTTCGCGGGCATCCTGTCCGTGCTCTACGCCGACGGAAGGCCGATCGCCGCGCACTTCGGGCTGCGCACCGAAAGGGTACTGGCCGTGTGGTTCCCCGCGTACGACCCGGCGTTCGCGAAGTACTCCCCGGGCCTGATCCACATCATGCACATGGTGCAGGCCGCGGCGCGGGACGGAATCGCGTACCTGGATCTGGGACGGGGCGACAGCCGGTACAAGGACTCCTTCAAAACGGATGAACTGAGCGTTTCGGAAGGACTGGTGAGCCGCCGCCACCCCGTCGCCCTCGTCCTCGGGAAGAGCCATGCCCCGGTGCGGGCGCTGGCGGACGTCGTCTTCTCGCACGCGGAAGTGCTCGGGCGGGCCAACCGGCTGCTGAGGAGCGTGGGCATGCCCCGCGGGCCGGGAAAAGCACCGTAATGCCGACGGCCCGGGCTTGCCGGCATGGCCTCGTGGCCTTCGTGACGGCGCTGATCATCTGTGCGGTCACGGCTCTGCTGCCCACGGCCTGTACAAGAGACGACCCGAGGCCCCTGCGGCTCGGCATCGCGTACGGTCACCGCCTCATCGGGCTGTCCGACAAAGACCTGGGCGCCGCCCTCGACGAGGCCGTCGACGTGGGAGCACGGTGGGTCCGGGCCGACCTGCCCTGGGGGGACGTACAGCCCAGCTCACCGGATCAGTACCGATGGAGCCGGTTCGACCGTGTCGTCGCCGCGGCCGGCAAACGCCACCTCACCCTGCTGCCCATCCTCGCCTACACACCGCCCTGGGCACGGCAGCCGGGGTGCACCAGCGACAAATGCCGGCCTGCCGACCCCGCGGTGTTCGCGGCCTTCGCCGCGGCGGCCGCGGCACGCTACGCACCGTCCGGCATCCACACCTGGGAGATCTGGAACGAGCCGAACACAGGCGACTTCTGGAAGCCCCGGCCCGCCCCGGCCGCCTACACCATGCTGCTGCGGGCGACGAGCCGGGCGCTGCGGCACGAGGACCCCTCGGCGCAGGTGATCCTCGGCGGGCTCGCCGCGGCGCATTCGCAGGGCGGGAGCCTCTCACCGGCCGACTTCCTCGCGGCCGTGTCGGCCCGCGGCGGCAACCGGCTCGTCGACGCCGTCGGCTACCACCCGTACACCTACCCCTACCTCGCGAGCGACAGGCCGCCGTGGGGAACCCCATGGGAGGACATCTCCGGCCTGGAGAGCGTGCTGTCCGCGCACGGAACGCCCGGCATGCCCGTGTGGATCACCGAGTACGGAGCGCCCACCGACGGTCCCGGCCCCGCGTCGGACGGGCGGGCGGCGACGATCGACGCGACGACGACGCACGTGACCGAGCAGCGGCAGGCCGCGATCGCGGCGGACGCGGTGCGCACCGCTGCCGCCACCCCGCGCGTGCAGGCACTGTTCTGGTACTCCGACCGCGACCTCGGCACCGACCCGTCCTCGACGGAGAACTTCTTCGGACTGCGCCGGGCCGACGGCAGCGCGAAGCCCGCTCTCGGCGCCTTCCGCCAGGCCATCGCCGCGTACGAGCGGAAGTGATCGCCACCGGCGCTCCGGCAAGGCCCTGACCTGCGACGCTCCGGTCACCGACCCGCGCGCATTACGCTGGGAGGCTGATCCATCCCCCGGGCAGGAGTGAAATGGCCGTCAACCTGGTCAATGTCGAGAACGTCACAAAGGTGTACGGCACCCGTGCCCTGCTGGACGGTGTGTCGCTCGGCGTGTCCGAGGGGGACCGGATCGGAGTTGTCGGCCGCAACGGCGACGGGAAGACCACCCTGATCCGGATGCTCGCCAGGCTGGAGGAGGCCGACACCGGCCGCGTCACCCACTCCGGCGGCCTGCGCATCGGCGTGCTCACGCAGCACGACTCCCTCGACCCGGAGGCGACCGTCCGGCACGAGGTCATCGGCGACATGGCCGACCACGAGTGGGCCGGCAACGCCAAGGTCAGGGACGTGCTGACCGGACTGTTCGGCGGGCTGGACCTGCCCGGCTTCCCCAAGGGCCTCGACACCGTCATCGGACCGCTCTCCGGTGGCGAGCGGCGCCGTATCGCGCTGGCCAAGCTGCTCATCGAGGAGCAGGACCTGCTCGTCCTGGACGAGCCCACCAACCACCTCGACGTCGAGGGCATCGCCTGGCTGGCCCGGCATCTGCAGAACCGGCGCTCGGCGCTGGTGTGCGTCACCCACGACCGCTGGTTCCTGGACCAGGTCTGCACCCGGATGTGGGACGTGCAGCGCGGCGCCGTCCACGAGTACGAGGGCGGCTACTCCGACTACGTCTTCGCGCGGGCCGAGCGTGAGCGCATCGCCGCGACCGAGGAGGTCAAGCGGCAGAACCTGGTCCGCAAGGAGCTGGCCTGGCTGCGGCGCGGCGCGCCCGCGCGCACGTCCAAGCCGCGCTTCCGCGTCGAGGCCGCCAACGAGCTGATCCAGGACGTGCCGCCGCCCCGCGACAGCAGCGAACTGATGAAGTTCGCCTCCTCCCGGCTCGGCAAGACCGTCTTCGACCTGGAGGACGTGACCGTCCAGGCCGGTCCCAAGGTGCTGCTCAAGCACGTCACCTGGCAGCTCGGCCCCGGCGACCGCATCGGCCTGGTCGGCGTCAACGGCGCCGGGAAGACCTCGCTGCTGCGCGCGATGGCCGACGCCGCCCGCACCGGCGGCGAGGCGCAGCCGGCCGGTGGCCGGGTCGCCGTCGGCCGGACCGTCAAGCTCGCCTACCTGTCCCAGGAGGTCGCCGAGCTGAACCCGAACACGCGGGTCCTGGAAGCCGTCCAGGAGATCCGCGAGCGCGTGGACCTCGGCAAGGGCCGCGAGATGACCGCCGGTCAGCTGTGCGAGACGTTCGGCTTCGGCAAGGAGAAGCAGTGGACGCCCGTCGGTGACCTCTCCGGTGGTGAGCGGCGCCGGCTGCAGCTGCTGCGGCTGCTGATGGACGAGCCCAACGTCCTCTTCCTCGACGAGCCCACCAACGACCTCGACATCGAGACCCTCACGCAGCTCGAGGACCTCCTCGACGGCTGGCCCGGCTCGATGATCGTCATCTCCCACGACCGGTTCTTCGTCGAGCGCACCACCGACCGCGTCTTCGCCCTGCTCGGCGACGGCGCCCTCAGGATGCTGCCGCGCGGCATCGACGAGTACCTGGAGCGGCGCCGGGGTATGGAGGAGGCGGTCGCCGCGCAGGTCACCGCGGCGGCGCCCAAGCCGGCGGGGACGGAGAAGAGCGCCGCCGACCAGCGCGTCGCGAAGAAGGAACTGCAGAAGATCGAGCGGCAGTTGGACAAGGTCTCCGAGCGGGAGACCAAGCTGCACGCCAAGATCGCCGAGAACGCCACGGACTTCGCGAAGGTGGCGGAACTCGACGCCGAACTGCGGGAGCTGGCCGGCCAGCGCGAGGAGCTGGAGCTGCGCTGGCTGGAACTGGCCGAGGACGCCTGACCGTTCGGGCGCATGCGCCCCGCGCGCACGTCACGTGAAGGGGGCGTGAAGGCGCGTAACGAGGGCATCACGGGCCGGTCCTCCGTTGGGTACAGGCTCGGGCGCACACCGGTGGACTGTCGGCGGCGGGTGATAGAAAGGGCCGTCTGAGAACTGTCTGTCGAACGACTCTGGGTCCATCGCGTACCTCAGGGCGTGGGTGAAAATCAGTGAGGTAGGGGGAGACGCTGATGACTCAGCCGCCCAATCAGCCGCCGCCGGGCGGGTTCGGACCGCCGCAGGACCAGCCGCCGCAGCCCGGTGGCGGGTTCGGCGCTCCGCAGAGCCCGCCGCCACCGCAGGGCCCGCCGCCCGGCGCACCGCAGACGCCGCCGCCTCCGCAGACCCCGCCGGCCGGCGCCCCGCAGCCGGGGTACGGCTACCCGCAGCAGCCCGGGCCCTACGGCCAGCCGAGCGGCCCGTACGCGGCTCCCAACACGCCGCCGGCGCCCGGTCCTTACGGCCAGCAGCCGGGACCGTACGGCCCGCCGCAGCAGCCCGGCCCCTACGGCCAGCCGCAGCCCGGCTACGGCTACCCGCAGCAGCCGCAGTTCCCCGGTGCGCCCGGCACTCCGCCGCCGCCCGGATCCCCCGGTGGCCGGAACCCGTTCAAGGGCAGGCCGCTCGCCGTCGTCGGCGCCGCCGTCGCCGCGCTGCTCGTCATCGGCGGCACGGTGTGGGCGGTCAGCGGCGGCGACGACGAGCCGAAGAAGAAGCCGGTCGCCCAGCAGAGCGACGACCCCAAGCCGACCGGATCCGAGAGCCCCACGGGCGACCGCGGCGGCGACGACCCCGAGGACCTCAACGCCGGCCGCCAGCCCGGCGAGGCGAAGGTGCTGTGGTACCAGACGGCACCCGACGCGCCGAAGGGCGGCGCGGAGGCCCCCGGCCTGTGGATCACCGACAAGGTCACTGTCAAGGCCGCCTACAAGCAGGTCTTCGGCTACAACATCAGCGACGGCAAGCCCGCCTGGACCCCCATCACCTTCGCGTCGAAGATCTGCGCGGCCACCCGTGAGAAGACGGCCGACAACAAGATCGTCGTCGCGTACATGGACGGCACCAGCGAGCGCGCCAAGTGCAACCAGCTCCAGGAGATCGACCTCGCCACCGGCCAGAAGGGCTGGACCGGCTCGGTCGACGACGGCGCCCTGTTCGACAGCGCCCTCAACGTCGAGCTGACGATCGCCGGTGACACGCTGATGATCGGCCGCTCCCAGTCCGGCGTGGCCCTCGACGTGCACAGCGGCCACAAGCTGTACGACAAGAAGCGCTACGGCTCCGCCTGCTTCCCCTCCGCCTTCGCCGGCAGCACGGCCAAGCTGGTCCAGGTCGCCAGCTGCGGCGCCATGACGTCCAACGAGCACGAGGAGCTCCAGGGCCTCAACCCCAAGACGGGGGCGGTGCTGTGGACCCAGCCGCTGGAGAAGGGCTGGGAGGTCAAGAAGGTCTTCTCGATGGACCCGCTGGTCGTCTACCTCACCAATGAGGACAAGAAGGTCTGGGACATGGTGGTCCTGCAGGCCGACGGCAAGCTGCGCACCCATGTCAACGTCAACGAGAAGTTCGACTTCCAGTGCGGCTGGAGCATCTTCCAGCGCAACCTGCAGGGCTGCCTCGGCACCGCCGCCGGCGGCGACACGCTGTACCTGCCCACCGACGCCACCACCGGCGCCAACGAGGTCGTCGCCATCAGCCTCGCCAACGGCAAGGAGAAGTGGCGCGTGAAGTCCCCGGCCGACGAGTCGATGCTGCCGATGCGCGTCGACGGCAACCAGCTCGTCGCCTACGTCCAGCCGTCGTACGACGCGGGCGGCCAGGTGGTGTCCGTGCCGACGGCGGGCACCGCGCACCAGCCGGCCAAACTGCTGCAGATGCCCGCGTCCACCGCGGAGATCGAGAACGGCTTCTTCTCCAAGACCTACGACTGGGTCGACGGACGCTTCTACATCGCGACCACCCGGCTGGGCGGCGGCGATGAGGCGAAGGAGAAGCTGATGCTCGCCTTCGGCAAGTGAGCCCGCAGCGGGGCCCGTCGCCGGGCCCCGCTCTCGTGTGCGCTTCTCTCCCAGTCCGCCCAGCCGACGACCAGGTCGTCCGACCCGAGGTACCCACGTCATGACCCAGCCGCCCCCGCCCCCGAACCAGCCCCCGCAGCAGGGGGGTGGCTTCGGCCCGCCGCAGGACCAGCAGCCCGCGCAGCCCCCGCAGCAGCAGGGCGGCTACGGCACGCCGCAGCCCGCCCAGCCGCCGGCCGCCCCACCGACCCCGCCGCAGACTCCGCCCGCCGCGCCGCAGACCCCGCCGGGTCCGGCCGCGCCGCCGAGCCTGAACAAGCCCTCGCAGTCGGCCCCCGGTTACGGCTACCCGCAGCAGCCGCAGGCCGCCGCGCCCACACCCCCGGCCCCGCAGACGCCCCCGCCGCCGATGCCGGGACAGCAGCCCGCGCCCGGTTACGGCTACCCGCAGCCCGGCCGGCCCCCGACGCCGCCCCAGCCGCAGCCCGGCTACGGCTACCCGGGCGGGCCGCAGGCGCCGTACGGGCAGCAGCCCGGGTACGCCTACCCGCCGCAGACGGCGCCCCAGCCGCAGACAGCGCCGTCGTCCGGCGGCGGGCGCAAGGTCAACCCGCAGGTGGCGATCATCGTCGCCGCCGTCGTCGCGTGCGCGCTGATCATCGGCAGCGGTGTCTGGTACTCCCACTCCAAGGGCGGCAAGGACGAGACCGCCAGCTCCGCCGGTCCCACCGGCGGCGGCAAGGGCGGCGATTCGCCCGCCGGCGGTGGCGGCAGCGAGAAGGTGCCGGACAACCCCGCCTCCCAGGTGCTGTTCCAGGTGCCCATGCCGCCGGTCACCGACGACAGCAGCGTCAGCGTCAACGGCTCCTGGCTCACCGACAAGGTGTACGCCAAGACCGGCGTCGCCGAGATCGTCGGCTACGACCCGGCCAAGGGCACCAAGCAGTGGTCGATCCCGCTGCCCGGCCCGGTGTGCACGGCCAGCAAGTACGCCTCCGCCGACGGCAAGGCGGCCGTCGTGTTCGAGCCCGCGATGCCGACCAAGGACAAGCCGTCCCACGGCTGCAGCCAGGTCGCCGGGATCGACCTGACGACCGGCAAGAAGCTGTGGACGCAGACCGCCAAGAACGGCGACGACCTGGCCACGTTCGACAACGTCACCCTCAGCGGCGGCACCGTCGCCGCGGGCGGCCTGGACGGCGGCGCCGCCTGGGACGCCACCTCCGGCAAGTCCCTGTGGGCCCCGAAGGCGGCCGACACCTGCGAGGACGCCGGGTACGGCGGCGGGGAGAAGCTCGTCGCGGTGCGCAAGTGCGGGTCGTACGACAACCCGGTGGTGCACATCCAGACCATCGACCCGAAGTCCGGGAAGGTGTTCTCCGACTACAAGATGTCCACGGGCATCGACGACGCGGCCATCGTCTCCAGCAACCCGCTCGTCGTCGGCGCCGACGTCGGTGACACCGGCAACGGCAGCGGGGTGTCCGACATCTTCTCCATCGACAACGCCACCGGGCAGCTGAAGGCGCACATCTCCCTGTCCGGCGACGGATACACGGAGACCTGCGACACCCTCGACGAGGTGGAGAACTGCCACGGCCTGGTGGCCGGCAACGGCAAGCTGTACGTCTCCACCGCGGAGCACGACGGCACCGGCGACCACGGCCGGACCAACGAGATCGTCGCCTTCGACCTGGCCACCGGCAAGCAGACCGGCCAGCGCGCCGACGCCGGCGACGGCTACACCTACACCCCGCTGCGCATGGACGGCTCCAACCTCATCGCGTACAAGCGGCCGCCGTACGACAAGGGCGGGCAGATCGTCAGCATCGAAGGCGGCAGCTTCAAGGCGACGACGCTGCTGGAGAACCCGGCGACGCGGTCGGTGCGGGACGTGGAGACCAGCATGCTCCCGGACCACGCGGAGATCATCTTCGCCGGTGGCCGGCTGTACATGGCGGACACCTTCGCCCGCAAGCCGATGGCGGGTGAGCGGGAGTACCTGGCGATCGGGTTCGGCACGCGGTGACGTCCGCCTGATCCGCGCGGTGTGGCCCCGCCCCTGTTCAGGGGGCGGGGCCACTTTTCGTCGCGTAGGGGGCGCGCGACGTCGTACAAGCGTGTAGCTTCCGGGAGCAATGGATCCGGGGGACTGGGGGGTTCTCTTGGCAGTGCGGCTGATGGTGGTCGACGATCACCGACTGCACGCCGAGGCACTGGCCTCGGCGCTGAAGCTGCGGGGGCACCGGGTGCTCGCCGCGACGGCGCCCGTCGCGGGAGCGGCGGAACTGGTGATCTCGCGGGCGCCGGAGGTGTGCCTGCTGGGAACGGCGGCGCCGGCGCAACCGGGGGTGTTCGACCCCGTGGCGCGCATCCGGCGGGAGCGGCCGCAGGTGGCCGTGCTGGTACTGGGCCCGGTGCCGAGCCCGCGCGGCATCGCGGCCGCGTTCGCGGCGGGGGCGTGCGGCTATGTACGGCACGACGAGCGGATCGAGGGCGTCGAGCGGGCCATCACGAAGGCGCGGACGGGGGAGGCGGCGGTGGCACCGGCCCTGCTGCAGCAGGCGTTCGCCGAACTGCTCAACCCCGCGGCCCAGCCGGACGACGAGGGCCAACGCCTGCTGTCGATCCTCACGCCGCGCGAGGTGGAGGTCCTGGTCCGGGTCGCGGACGGCGAGGACACGAGGGTGATCGCGGCGGGCATGGGCATCGCCCCCTCCACGGCCCGGACGCATGTGCAACGGGTCCTGATGAAGCTGGGGGTGGGCTCACGCCTCGAGGCGGCGGCCCTGGCGGCGCGGACGGGGCTGCTGGAGCGTGCGGCACCCGTCGAGACCGGGGGCTGACAGCCGACGGCACGGCAGCCCACCGAGGGGCGCGGGGCTCTGCCTGATATGCGGCTCCGCCGCGTGGCCGCGACCGGCCACGACGAACCGGCACCCGGCAACACACCCACGCCCCCACGGAGTTACTCCGCACGCTCCTCCGGAGGAACCGGCGCCACAGGCCTCAGCTTCAGCCAGACCAGGAAGAACACCCCCAGGACCAGCATCCCCAGCCCGGTCCAGAGGTTGATGTTCACCCCCTGCGCCTTGTCGATCGCCGCGTCGGAGTCCGTCAGCCCCGTGATCGTGACGATGACGCCGTACAGCACGAACAGCCCGCCGATGATCCGCCGGATGTCGAACAGCCGTGCCGCCGTGGCCGACTGCCCCTCCAGTTCGGTGACTTCACGCTGGACGTCCCGCTCGGAGTACTCACGGTGCTCGCGGTGGCCGGAATTCTCAGTCATGGTCTCTCACACTCCTTACGAGCAGGCCCTCAGAACGAGAACGGGATGTAGCAGACGGCGGCCAGTACGATGGCGCCCCAGCCCAGCAGCGCAGGCCGGCGGTACCAGGCGTCGTCCCCGGCGGCGGGCGGCTCGGCCATCCCCGGGGACCGGGTGCCGTAGACCAGACCCTGGAGTTCCTCGGCCGGCTTCGGCTTGGTGAACAGGGTCACCGCCACCATCACCACCCCGCCCGCCACGAAGCCCGCGATCGCGGAGACGAAGTTGGCGCCCTGGTCGGAGGGGATGTCGATGACGCCCTGCTTGTAGATCCAGAAGTAGTTCAGCATCGCGACCGTCGTGCCCGCGATCAGGCCCCAGAAGCCGGACTTGACCGACGCCCGCTTCCAGAACATGCCGATGATGAAGACGACGAACATGGGCACGTTGAAGAAGGAGAACAGCGTCTGCAGGTAGGCCATGATGTTCGAGAACGACGAGGCGAGGAACGCCGTACCGATCGAGGCGAACACGCCGATCGCGGTGATGAGCCGGCCGAAGCGCACGTAGTAGGAGTCCTCGCGGTCCGTCACCACGTACTTGGCCCAGATGTCGGTGGTGAACACCGTGTTGAAGGACGACACGTTGGCCGCCATGCCGGCCATGAACGCGGCCAGCAGACCGGTGACCGCGATGCCGAGGACACCGTTGGGCAGCAACTGCTCCATCAGGTACGGGATGGCGTCGTTGTACTGCAGGTCCGAGCCGGACGTGCCGATCTTCGGCACGAGGACGGCGGCGACCAGGCCCGGGATCATCACCAGGAAGACGATGAAGATCTTCGGGAACGCGGCGATCAGCGGCGTGCGCTGGGCCGCCGAGAGGTTCTTCGCGGACAGGGCGCGCTGCACCTCGGCGAAGTTCGTCGTCCAGTAGCCGAAGGAGAGCACGAAGCCGAGGCCGAGCACGATCGTCAGCCAGTTGGCGCCCAGCGGGTTGGCGTGGCCGATGCCGGTGCCGCCCCAGGAGGTGAGGAAGTCACCGCCGTGGCTCTTGGTCAGGGAGTCGGACAGGCCGTCCCAGCCGCCGACCTTCCGCAGGCTGAGCACGGTGATCGGGATGAGGGCCGCGAGGATCACGAAGAACTGCAGCACCTCGTTGTAGATCGCCGAGGACAGGCCGCCGAGGGTGATGTAGGCGAGCACGAAGAAGCCGGCGACGACGATCGCCACCCACTGCGGCCAGCCGAGCAGGGCCTCGACGACGATCGCGAGGGCGTACAGGTTGACGCCGGCGATCAGGATGGCCGCGAGGGCGAACAGGATCGAACTCAGCAGATGGGCCCACTTGTCGAACCGCAGCAGCAGGAACTCGGGGACCGAGCGGACCTTGCTGCCGTAGTAGAAGGGCATCATCACCAGGCCGAGGAAGACCATGGCCGGGATGGCGCCGATCCAGTACCAGTGGGTGGTGTACACGCCGTACTGCGCGCTGTTGGCCGCCATGCCGAGGATCTCGGTGGCGCCGAGGTTGGCCGCGATGAACGCCAGTCCCGTCACCCACGCGGGCAGTGAGCGCCCGGACAGGAAGAAGTCGAGGCTCGTCTTCACCGACCGGCGGGCGGCGAAGCCGATGCCCAGCACGACCAGGAAGTAGATCGCGAGGATCGTGTAGTCGAGCCAGTTCGTGGGGAGCCGTAGCTCGGCGGCCAGGTATGTGGCGGTTGTGGGGGTCTGCATTAAGCACTCGCTTCGTTGCGCGAACTGATCCTCAGCGGAACCTACGCGTCCGCGTTTAGAAAATGAACACTTCTGGTGATGGTCTTTGTTGGATTGTGATGTGCAGAGGCCTGGTGGGTTGTGACGTGTTATGTTTGATTGTGTTGAGTCAGAGCAGTGCTTCGGTCCCCCAGCAGGCGCTTGGGTGCGGACAGAGGGAGTCCGGCGTGAAGAAGACCTCGACCCGGCTGGCCGACGGTCGTGAGCTGATCTACTACGACCTGCGCGACGACATGGTGCGGGGCGCGGTCGACCGGCGCCCGCTGGAGCGGACCGTGACGACCTCCGAGATCCGCCACGACGCGCTGCTCGGCGACGCCGTGGCGATCGCCTCGCACCGCCAGGGCCGCATCTACCACCCCCCGGCCGACGAGTGCCCGCTGTGCCCGTCGGAGGGCGAGCGGCTCAGCGAGATCCCCGACTCCTCCTACGACGTTGTCGTCTTCGAGAACCGCTTCCCCTCCCTGGCCGGCGACTCCGGTCGCTGCGAGGTGGTCTGCTTCACCTCCGACCACCACTCCTCCTTCGCCGATCTGACCGAGGAACAGGTGCGGCTGGTCCTGGACGCCTGGACCGACCGCACGTCGGAGCTGTCGCATCTGCCTTCCGTCGAGCAGGTGTTCTGCTTCGAGAACCGCGGTGCCGAGATCGGCGTCACCCTGGGCCACCCCCACGGGCAGATCTACGCCTACCCGTTCACCACTCCGCGCACCGCGCTGATGCTGCGCCAGGTGGCGGCGTACAAGGAGGCGAGTGGTGGCGAGAACCTCTTCGACGCGGTCGTGGAGCGGGAGCTGGCCGGCGAGCGGGTCGTGCTGGAGGGGGAGCACTGGGTGGCGTTCGTGCCGTACGCGGCGCACTGGCCGTACGAGGTGCACCTGTATCCGAAGCGGCGGGTGCCCGACCTGCTGGCGCTGGAGGAGGGGGCCCGCACAGAGTTCCCCCAGCTCTATCTGGAACTCTTGAGGCGCTTCGACCGGATCTTCGGAAGTGGTGAACCGCCCACGCCGTACATCGCCGCCTGGCACCAGGCGCCGTTCGGCCCGCTGGCGGAGCACGACGGCGTCACCCGTGACGACTACGCGCTCCACCTGGAGCTTTTCACCATTCGCCGTACGTCCGGCAAGCTGAAGTACCTCGCGGGCTCCGAATCCGGCATGAGCGTGTTCATCAACGACGTGCCTCCGGAGCGCGCGGCCGAGCGACTGCGAGAGGTAGCGATTTCATGAGCGGTAAGTACCTGGTGACGGGCGGTGCGGGGTACGTCGGCAGCGTGGTGGCCCAGCATCTGCTGGAGGCCGGCCACGAGGTCGTCGTCCTCGACAACCTCTCCACGGGATTCCGGGAGGGCGTCCCGGCGGGCGCCGCCTTCGTCGAGGGCGACATCCGCGACGCCGCCAAGTGGCTGGACTCCTCCTTCGACGGCGTGCTGCACTTCGCCGCGTTCTCGCAGGTCGGCGAGTCGGTGGTGAAGCCGGAGAAGTACTGGGACAACAACGTCGGCGGCACCATGGCCCTGCTCGGCGCCATGCGCGAGGCGGGCGTGAAGAAGCTGGTCTTCTCCTCCACGGCCGCCACCTACGGCGAGCCGGAGCAGGTCCCGATCGTCGAGACCGCCCCGACGAAGCCCACCAACCCCTACGGCGCCTCCAAGCTGGCCGTCGACTTCATGATCTCCAGCGAGGCGACCGCGCACGGCCTGGGCGCGGTCTCCCTGCGCTACTTCAACGTCGCCGGCGCCTACGGCGCCTACGGCGAGCGCCACGACCCCGAGTCGCACCTCATCCCGCTGGTGCTCCAGGTCGCCCAGGGCCGCCGCGACGCGATCTCGGTCTACGGCGAGGACTACCCGACGCCGGACGGCACCTGTGTGCGCGACTACATCCACGTCGCGGACCTGGCCGACGCCCATCTGCTGGCCCTGAAGGCCGCCCGGCCGGGCGAGCACCTGATCTGCAACCTCGGCAACGGCAACGGCTTCTCCGTCCGCGAGGTGATCGAGACCGTCCGCAAGGTGACCGGCCACCCGATCCCCGAGATGGTCGCCCCGCGCCGGGGCGGCGACCCGGCGGTCCTGGTCGCCTCCGCGGACACCGCCCGCGAGCGCCTGGGCTGGCAGCCCCGCCGCGCGGACCTCGCCGGCATCGTCGCCGACGCGTGGGAGTTCGCGCAGAACCGCGCAAAGTAACGCACTTTCGAGCAGAAGGTACGAAAGGTCAGGGTCAGGGATGAGCGAGGCCGTCGCCGGCGCTGTAGCCGAGCGGTTCGAAGAGCTGTACGGAGCCGAGCCCGAAGGGGTGTGGGCGGCGCCGGGCCGCGTCAACCTCATCGGCGAGCACACCGACTACAACGACGGCTTCGTCATGCCGTTCGCGCTGCCGCACACCGCCGTCGCCGCGGTGAGCCGGCGCGAGGACGGCCGGCTGCGGCTGCACTCGGCGGACATCGAGGGCGGCGTCGCCGACCTGCGCGTCGACGGCCTCGCCCCCGAAACGGACAAGGGCTGGACGGCCTACCCGGCGGGCGTGGTGTGGGCGCTGCGCGAGGCCGGGCACCCGGTGACCGGCGCGGACATCCACCTCGCCTCCACCGTCCCGGCGGGCGCGGGCCTGTCCTCCTCGGCGGCCCTGGAGGTCGTCGTCGCCCTGGCCCTGAACGACCTGTTCGGCCTCGGCCTGCGCGGCTGGCAGCTGGCCCGGCTGTGCCGGCGCGCCGAGAACGTCTACGTCGGCGCCCCGGTCGGCATCATGGACCAGACGGCGTCGGCCTGCTGCGAGGCCGGCCACGCCCTGTTCCTCGACACCCGCGACCTGTCCCAGCGGCAGATCCCCTTCGATCTCGCGGCCGAGGGCATGCGCCTGCTGGTCGTCGACACGCAGGTCAAGCACGCGCACAGCGAGGGCGAGTACGGCAAGCGCCGCGCCGGCTGCGAGAAGGGCGCCGCGCTGCTCGGTGTCGACGCCCTGCGCGACGTGCCGTTCGACGGCCTGGACGAGGCGCTGGCCCGGCTGGGCGACGAGGAGGAGGTCCGCCGCCTGGTCCGGCACATCGTCACGGAGAACCACCGGGTTCAGCGGGTGGTGTCGCTGCTGGAGTCCGGCGACACCCGCGCCATCGGCCCGGTCCTCGTCGAGGGCCACGCCTCCCTGCGCGACGACTTCCGCATCTCCTGCCGCGAGCTGGACCTGGTCGTCGACACGGCGCTGGCCTCCGGCGCCCTCGGCGCCCGCATGACCGGCGGCGGCTTCGGCGGCTCGGCGATCGTCCTGGCCGAGATCTCCGCCGTGGAGACGATCACCAAGGCGGTCGAGGAAGCCTTCGCCACGGCGGGCCTGACCGCCCCGCGCGTGTTCGAGGCGGTGCCCTCCGCGGGCGCGCGCCGGCTCACCTGAGCCGTTTCACCAGCGTGTACTCCGTGATCCCCGGCGGATAGTCGGGGATCTCGCACACCACCTCGTAACCCTGCTTGGCGTAGAAACCGGGCGCCTGGAAGTCCCAGGTCTCCAGGCGTACGGCGGTGCAGGCACGGTCGGTGCGGGCGAGGCGCTCGGCCCGGGCGAGCAGGCGGGAGCCGAGGCCGGCGCCGCGGTGCCGCTCGGCCACCCACAGATGGTCGACGTGCAGCCAGCCGGCCCAGGTGCGCCCGACCAGGCCGCCCGCGAGATCACCGGCGCCGTCCAGTGCCCACAGATGCAGGGGGGCGTCCCGCTCGTCGGGGGTGCCGCGCAGGGCGCGCAGCACGGGGGAGGCCGCCGTGTTCGCCTCACGGAGGCGCGAGCGCAGCAGATGACGTCGCTCTTTGTCCACTCGTGCCTCAATACGGAACATGCGGCTCACCCTAAACGCCGGGATCCGCCAGTTCTGCAATTCTCCTTGCCCTGCCCGGCTGCGGCCCTACCCTGTGAACAGCACCGGTGGGGGCCGGTGCCGTTCAGGGGGCGAGTGACGTCGGATACGGCGCTCCGCGGGGGGAAGCGGTCCGGTGCGGCGGCGGCCGTACGGTTCGCCCGGCCCCTCGGGCGCCGTATCCGTGCCGGTCGTCGTGGCGAGGCCAGTGGGGGTCATCCGTGGTGCGCATCCGAGTCCTGGTCGTCGACGACCACCGCATCTTCGCCGAGTCGCTCGCCGCGGCGCTGGCCGCCGAGCCGGACGTCGAGGTCGCCGCGGCCGGCAGCGGACCGGCCGCGCTGCGCTCGCTGGAGCGGGCGGCCGCCGAGGGCCGCCGCTTCGACGTGGCTCTCGTCGACGCCGACCTTGGCGCCCTGCCGCCCGGAGTGCGGCCCGCGCCGCACCTGCCGGAGGGCGGTGACGAGGGCATCGTCGACGGGATCTCCCTGGTCGTGGGGGTGCGCACGGCGCAGCCGCAGGTGCGGATCGTGGTGCTCGCGGAGAAGGACGACCCGCGGCGCGCGGCGCTCGCCCTGCAGGCCGGGGCCTGCGGCTGGGTCGCCAAGGACTGCTCGCTGTCCCGGCTGCTGAGCGTGATCCGCGGAGTGCTGCGCGACGAGACGCATCTGCCGCCCGCCCTGCTGACCGGCGTCCTGCGCGAGTTGACGGCCGCGCGCAAGCACCGCACCGAGAGCGAGCGGCTGGTGGAGTCCCTCACCCCGCGTGAGCGGGAGGTGCTGCGCTGCATGGTCGCCGGGCTCGGCCGCAAGGCGGTCGCCGAGCGGCTGTTCCTCTCCCCGCACACCGTGCGCACCCATATGCAGAACGTGCTGGGCAAGCTCGGTGTGCACTCCACCCTCGCGGCCGTGGCGCTGGCCCGGCGGGCCGGCGTGGGACCGGCGGACCTGGTGGGGCCCTCAGCCCGGGATGTTGTCGAACGGGGCGGTCAACTGGCGTAGCAGCCCGGCCAGTTCGCCGCGCTGGGCGCGGGAGAGCTCGGCGAGGATCGCCCGCTCCTGGTCCAGCAGCCCGGCCAGTGCCTGGTCGGCGCGGTCGCGGCCCTCGTCGGTCAGGCGCACCAGCACCCCGCGGCGGTCGCTCGGGTCGGGCAATCGCTCGACCAGGCCCTTCTTGGCCAGACGGTCGATCCGGTTGGTCATCGTCCCCGATGTCACCAGCGTCTGGGTCAGCAGCTGCCCGGGGGAGAGCTGATACGGGGCGCCCGCGCGGCGCAGGGCCGTCAGCACGTCGAACTCCCACGGCTCCAGGCTGTGCTCGGCGAAGGCAAGACGGCGCGCCCGGTCCAGGTGCCGGGCCAGCCTGCTCACCCGGCTGAGCACCTCGAGCGGTTCCACGTCGAGGTCCGGACGCTCCCGGCGCCACGCTGCGACCAGCCGATCGACCTCGTCCTCCATGGTGATCAGTGTAGTGGTTGTGTCGACATTAAGTCTCTTGATGTCGTGTCTCTTGACATCAAGATAAATCCCCGGGGACAGTGAGTCCATGACCAAGCCGACCTGGGACCCGGCCCAGTACCTGCGCCACGCCGGGCACCGCGCCCGCCCCTTCACCGACCTGCTGGCCCGCATCCCCGGCCCGCCCGGCGACCGCCCCCGCATCGCCGACCTCGGCTGCGGCCCCGGCAACGTCACCGCCCTGCTCGCCGAGCGCTGGCCCACCGCCCATATCACCGGCTACGACAACGCCCCCGAGATGCTGGACGCCGCCCACACCGGCCACGAGGGCCCGACCTCCGGCGGAGGCCACCTCGACTTCGCCCACGCCGACGTGCGCCACTGGATGCCCGCGGAGCCGTACGACGTGATCGTCTCCAACGCCACCCTCCAGTGGGTGCCGGACCATGCCGACCGCTTCCCCGACTGGATCGCCGCACTGCGCCCCGGCGGCACCTTCGCCTTCCAGGTCCCCGACAACATCGACGCCCCGCTGCACGCCCTGATGCGCGACCTCGCCGACACCCCCCGCTGGCGCTCCCGACTCGCCGGCGTCCTGCGCCGCACCGACTCGGTCCACACCCCCGGCGCCTACCTCGACCACCTCGCCCGCCTCGGCTGTGCCACGGACGTGTGGCAGACGACGTATCTGCACGTCCTGCCGGGCGACGACCCGGTACTGGACTGGGTCAAGGGCACCGGCCTGCGCCCCGCGCTCACCGCCCTCGCCGACGACGCCGAGGCCCGCGACGCCTTCCTCACCGAGTACCGCGACCTGCTGCGCCAGGCCTACCCGAGCGCGCCCTACGGCACCGTGCTGCCCTTCCGCCGCCTGTTCGCCGTGGCCGTCAAGGGGACCTGAGGATGATCACCGCGATCGACCACGTCCAGCTCGCCGCCCCGCCCGGCAGCGAGGACGCCCTGCGCGCCTACTACACCGGCGCCCTCGGCATGACCGAGATCCCCAAGCCGCCGGTGCTCGCGGCCCGCGGCGGCTGCTGGTTCCAGGCGGGCGCGGTCCAGCTCCACATGGGCGTCGAGGAAGACTTCCGCCCGGCCCGCAAGGCCCACCCCGGGCTGCGCGTCACCGGCATCGAGGCCTACGCCGCCCACCTCACCGCGTGCGGCACCGAGGTCACCTGGGACGGCAACCTGCCAGGTCATCTCCGGTTCTACGCCGAGGACCCCGTCGGCAACCGACTGGAGTTCCTCGAGCCCCGCGTTTGAGCCGCGCCCGTCTGGTCACCCGTAGCGATGAAACGCCCCTCAGACTTGACTGGGAGTGATCAGCCGTGGCAGGCGAGCAGAAGGCCAAGGGCAAGAAGGAGCAGCTGAAGGGCAAGGCCAAGGAAGCGGTCGGCCGCACCGTCGGCAACGAGCGCATGACCGCGGAGGGCGAGGCCGACCAGATGAAGGGCGACGCCCGCCAGGCCAAGGAGAAGACGAAGGACGTCTTCAAGCACTGAGCCCACATCTTCAGGCAGCCCACATGAGTGGAGGGCCCCCGGCGGAATCCGCCGGGGGCCCTCGCGTGTCGTTCAGCTCTTGCGGTGACCTATCAGCCGCGGCTTCGGCTCCAGACCGTCCAGCCCGTGCCAGGCGAGGTTCACCAGGTGCGCGGCGACCTCCGCCTTCTTCGGGCGGCGCACGTCCAGCCACCACTGGCCGGTCAGGGCCACCATGCCGACCAGCGCCTGCGCGTACAGCGGCGCCAGCTTCGCGTCGAAGCCGCGCGACTTGAACTCGCGGCCCAGGATGTCCTCCACCTGGGTGGCGATGTCCGAGATCAGCGAGGCGAAGGAGCCCGTCGACTGGGGGATGGGCGAGTCACGGACCAGGATGCGGAACCCGTCCGTGTACTCCTCGATGTAGTCCAGCAGCGCGAACGCCGCCTGCTCGCACAGCTCACGCGGATGGCCGGCCGTCAGCGAGCTGGTCACCATGTCCAGCAGCCGCCGCATCTCACGGTCCACGACGACCGCGTACAAGCCCTCCTTGCCGCCGAAATGCTCGTACACCACCGGCTTGGACACCCCGGCCTTCGCCGCGATCTCCTCCACCGACGTGCCCTCGAAGCCCTTTGCGGCAAACAGGGTCCGACCGATCTCCAGCAGCTGCTGGCGGCGCTCGGCACCGGTCATCCGGGTGCGACGCACACGCCGCGGCTTGTCATTGCTGGAGGTGCTGGAGTCGGTCGCCACGGCGTCCATCATGCCGCTTCGGCGCTCGTCTTCCGCCGCCGGGAGCGGTCATCGTCGCTGATGCGACGCGAATCGATACGCGAGCGTGACGGCCAGCGCACGTCGTACGCCCAGCCCAGCATCTCGAACCACCGGATGATCCGCGCCGAGGAGTCGATCTGGCCGCGCATCACACCGTGCCGCGCGGACGTCGGGTCGGCGTGGTGCAGGTTGTGCCAGGACTCACCGCACGACAGGATCGCCAGCCACCACACGTTGCCCGAACGGTCCCGCGACTTGAACGGCCGCTTGCCCACCGCGTGGCAGATCGAGTTGATCGACCAGGTGACGTGGTGCAGTAGCGCCACCCGGACGAGTGACCCCCAGAAGAACGCGGTGAACGCGCCCCACCAGGACATCGTCACGAGCCCGCCGATCACCGCCGGCAGCGCCAGCGACAGGGCCGTCCACAGCACGAACTGCCGGGAGATCGCGCGCAGCGTCGGGTCCTTGACCAGGTCCGGGGCGTACTTCTCCTGCGGGGTCTGCTCCTCGTCGAACATCCAGGCGATGTGCGCCCACCACAGGCCCTTCATCAGCGCCGGCACGGTCTCGCCGTACCGCCAGGGCGAGTGCGGGTCACCCTCGGCGTCGGAGAACTTGTGGTGCCTGCGGTGGTCCGCCACCCAGCGCACCAGCGGCCCCTCCACGGCCATCGACCCGGCGATCGCCAGCGCGATCTTCAGCGGGCGCTTCGCCTTGAAGGAACCGTGCGTGAAGTGCCGGTGGAAGCCGATCGTGATGCCGTGGCAGCCGAGGTAGTAGAAGAAGACCAGCAGGCCGAGATCCAGCCAGCTCACGCCCCATCCCCAGGCCAGCGGCACCGCTGCCACCA
Organism: Streptomyces sp. NPDC049915; assembly: GCF_040656475.1. NCBI lineage: Bacteria > Bacillati > Actinomycetota > Actinomycetes > Kitasatosporales > Streptomycetaceae > Streptomyces > Streptomyces sp. NPDC049915. Next base: position 128,060 of record NZ_JBFAMH010000004.1, on the reverse strand, counting down.
GCGCGAGGAACGGAACAGTGATGAACAGCAGCAGCGCGATCTGCTCGATCGAACGCTTCTGCTCGCCGCCGAGTGTGGCGGGCGGTACGGGCGTGTCGTCCGGCGCCTTACGAGCGTCTGCGATCACATCGGAGGAGCTAGTGGTCATACGCGTCCCCTGTGGGGTCGAGGGTCTGGGCGATGCCGAGCTGCGGGAACCGTCCTCTTTCCTACGGTTCCGTAACCTACGGCATCGTAAGTATGGCAGCGTGTTGCCCGGCGGCAAGAGCCCACGGGCCTGCGCGTTCCGACCGCCACCTATCCTGGAGTCGGTCGGACAGCGCGGTCCGCTCTGAAGTTTTTCCCGGACGTCCGGCACGCAATCGGTGCCCGTCGCTCGAGACGCTCGTCCGGGTTCCCCTCCCAGACGAGCTTCAACACTGCAAGGAGCCGCACCTGTGAGCAGTGCCGACGACCAGACCACGACCACGAGCAGCGAGCTGCGCGCCGACATCCGCCGGCTGGGCGACCTCCTCGGCGAGACCCTCGTCCGCCAGGAAGGCCCCGAGCTCCTGAACCTGGTGGAGAAGGTCCGCCGCCTCACCCGCGAGGACGGCGACGCCGCCGCCGAACTGCTGCGTGGCACCGAACTGGAGACCGCGGCCAAGCTGGTCCGCGCCTTCTCCACCTACTTCCACCTCGCCAACGTCACCGAACAGGTCCACCGCGGCCGAGAACTGCGCGCCAGGCGCGCCGCCGAGGGCGGCCTGCTCTCCCGCACGGCCGACCGGCTCAAGGACGCCGACCCCGAGCACCTGCGCGAGACCGTCCAGCATCTGAACGTCCGCCCCGTGTTCACCGCGCACCCCACCGAGGCCGCGCGCCGGTCCGTGCTCAACAAGCTCCGGCGCATCGCCGCACTCCTCGAAGAGCCCGTCCTCGACTCCGACCGGCGCCGCCACGACACACGCCTGGCCGAGAACATCGACCTCGTCTGGCAGACCGACGAACTGCGCGTCGTACGTCCCGAACCCGCCGACGAGGCCCGCAACGCCATCTACTACCTCGACGAACTGCACGCCGGCGCCGTCGGCGACGTCCTCGAGGACCTCACCGCCGAACTCGAACGCGTCGGCGTCAAGCTCCCCGACGACACCCGCCCCGTCACCTTCGGCACCTGGATCGGCGGCGACCGCGACGGCAACCCCAACGTGACCCCCCAGGTCACCTGGGACGTGCTCATCCTCCAGCACGAGCACGGCATCAACGACGCCCTCGACACGATCGACGAGCTGCGCGGCCTGCTGTCCAACTCCATCCGCTACACCGGCGCCACCGACGAGCTGCTCGACTCCCTCAAGGCCGACCTCGACCACCTCCCCGAGATCAGCCCGCGCTACAAGCGCCTCAACGCCGAGGAGCCCTACCGGCTCAAGGCCACCTGCATCCGGCAGAAGCTGGAGAACACCAAGCAGCGCCTGGCCGGCGGCACCCCCCACGAGAGCGGCCGCGACTACCTCGGCACCAGCGAACTCCTCGCCGACCTGCGCATCATCCAGAACTCCCTGCGCGCCCACCGCGGCGGCCTGTTCGCCGACGGCCGCCTCGCCCGCACCATCCGCACCCTGTCGGCCTTCGGTCTCCAGCTCGCGACCATGGACGTCCGCGAACACGCCGACGCCCACCACCACGCCCTCGGCCAGCTCTTCGACCGCCTCGGCGAGGAGTCCTGGCGCTACGCCGACATGCCGCGCGACTACCGCACCCGGCTCCTCGCCAAGGAGCTGCGCTCGCGCAGGCCCCTCGCCCCGAGCCCGGCGCCCGTCGACGCGGCCGGCGAGAAGACCCTCGGCGTCTTCCAGACCGTGAAGAAGGCCCTGGAGGTCTTCGGACCCGAGGTCATCGAGTCCTACATCATCTCCATGTGCCAGGGCGCCGACGACGTCTTCGCCGCCGCCGTCCTCGCCCGCGAAGCCGGACTGATCGACCTGCACGCCGGCTGGGCCAAGATCGGCATCGTGCCGCTGCTGGAGACCACCGACGAGCTGAAGGCCGCCGACACCATCCTGGAGGAGATGCTCTCCGACCCCTCCTACCGGCGTCTGGTCTCCCTGCGCGGCGACGTGCAGGAAGTCATGCTCGGCTACTCCGACTCCTCCAAGTTCGGCGGCATCACCACCTCCCAGTGGGAGATCCACCGCGCCCAGCGCCGCCTGCGCGACGTCGCCCACCGCTACGGGGTGCGGCTGCGCCTCTTCCACGGCCGCGGCGGCACCGTCGGCCGCGGCGGCGGCCCCTCCCACGACGCGATCCTCGCTCAGCCCTGGGGCACCCTGGAAGGCGAGATCAAGGTCACCGAGCAGGGCGAGGTCATCTCCGACAAGTACCTCATCCCCTCCCTCGCCCGGGAGAACCTGGAGCTGACGGTCGCGGCCACCCTGCAGGCCTCCGCCCTGCACACCGCGCCCCGCCAGTCCGACGAGGCCCTCGCCCGCTGGGACGCCGCCATGGACGTCGTCTCCGACGCCGCCCACGGCGCCTACCGGCGCCTCGTCGAGGACCCTGACCTGCCGACGTACTTCCTTGCGTCGACGCCGGTGGACCAGCTCGCCGACCTGCACCTGGGCTCCCGGCCCTCCCGCCGCCCCGGCTCCGGCGTTTCGCTCGACGGCCTGCGGGCCATCCCGTGGGTGTTCGGCTGGACCCAGTCCCGGCAGATCGTCCCCGGCTGGTTCGGCGTCGGCTCCGGTCTCAAGGCACTGCGCGAGGCAGGGCTCGACAGCGTGCTCGACGAGATGCACCAGCAGTGGCACTTCTTCCGCAACTTCATCTCCAACGTCGAGATGACCCTCGCCAAGACCGACCTGCGCATCGCCCAGCACTACGTCGACACCCTCGTCCCCGACCAGCTCAAGCACGTCTTCGACACCATCAAGGCCGAACACGAGCTGACCGTGGCGGAGGTGCTGCGCGTCACCGGCGAGCGCGAACTCCTCGACGCCCAGCCCGTCCTGAAGCAGACCTTCACCATCCGCGACGCCTACCTCGACCCGATCAGCTACCTCCAGGTCGCCCTGCTCAAGCGGCAGCGCGACACCGCCGCGGCCGGTGAACAGCCCGATCCGCTGCTCGCCCGCGCCCTGCTGCTCACCGTCAACGGTGTCGCGGCCGGCCTGCGCAACACCGGCTGACCCGCCTCTTCGCGCAGACGACGGTGCCCCCGAGCCACCCGGCCCGGGGGCACCGCCCGTTCACCCCGGCAAGGTCAGCCCCGGGCCGCCTTCCGGCGCCGCAGGACGAGGAAACCGCCGCCCGCGACCAGCGCCGCCGCGGCACCCGACAGCACGCCCACCGGCGCGCTGTTCCCGGTCTCCGCCAGGTCACCCCCGGCCGCACCGCCCTGCGCCGACGGCGACGAGGACGCCGACGGGGCAGCGCCACCGGCGGAGTCGGAGGCCGACGCCGACGCGGCAGCCGACGGAGCGGCCGACGCGGACGCCCCGGCCGACGCCGATGCCGAGGCGGACGCCGACGGCGCCGCGCCGCCCTCGGACTTCTCGCAGTCCGTCCAGAACACCTTGTGCTTCGCCGCCTTGCTCTTCTCACCGGCGAAGTTCCAGAACAGCTTGTAGTGCCCGTCCGGCAGCGACAGGTCCTCCGTACGGCCATGACCCGCGCCGTCCAGGACGATCGCACCGGACTTCACCGACTCGCCCTTCACGCCGGCCGTCGGCGCCCAGGACTCGATGTGCCAGGACACCTGCTGACCGCCGTCAAAACCGAAGGCGTCCAGGTAGAACGTGCACACGTGCGGCTCGTTGCGGCGCAGCTCCTCGCCGGTCGAGGCATCGTGGATCTTGACGGTGCCGTTGTCGCCGGACGCGGCGTGCGCGGACGGCGCCGTGAACACGGCAGCCGCGGCGACGGCGCACACGGCGCCGACGCGGGTGGGGGTACGCATGGGGGAGTCCACTCTTCATGATGCTGATGGGGAAGGTGGGAGGTGGCGCGGCTCAGCATCCAGCGGACGGAATCCCAGGTCAATCACGAACCGAGAACACTCAAGGTCTCCACAGACAGGGAGAAGGGCAAAAGGGCTCATACGGCCACGAACGCCACCGCCAGAACACGGAGACGCCCTCATACGGCCAAGAACGCCGCCGTCAGCAACGCGATCCCGGACCCCGCCAGCACCCACGCCGTCCGCATCCACCGCAGCCCGCCCGCCACGACCACCGACGCCAGCAGCAACGCACCGCCCAGCGGCACCCACGCGTACAGGATCCCGGCCGGCCCCGAGCGCACGGCCTCGTCACTGCCCGGCTTCACCACCACCGTGTAGGTGCTGCCCTCCCGCACCGCCACCGGGTCGCCGATCACCACGGTGCGCCGCGCCGACGACCCCGCCGATGCCGGCGTGTACGGCCCGCTGCAGGTGTCCTCACCGCACCGCGTCACCACGACCGTCCCGTGCTCACGCCCCTTGGTCAGCATCACGTGCTGCGCCGACCCCCAGGACGCCCACACCCCCGCGACCACGATCAGCGCCGCCACCGTGCTCATCGCGGCGAGCCGCCCGAGCCGCAGCGCGGCGAGCGAGACCTGGCGGGAGCGGACGGCGGTGGCAGGCATGGCCGGGATCATTGGCCATACCCGTGCACCCGGTCAACTCACGTAAGGGACAAGTCAGGAGTTGTACGCGCTCTGCGCCCGCTCCAGACCCTCCGTCACCAGACACTCGACCGCGTCCGCCGCCCGGTCCACCAAGTAGTCCAGCTCCTTGCGCTCCGCCGACGCGAAGTCCTTCAGCACGAAGTCCGCCACCTGCATACGCCCCGGCGGCCGCCCGATCCCGAACCGCACCCGGTGGTACTCCCGCCCCATCGCCTTGGTGATCGACTTCAGCCCGTTGTGGCCGTTGTCCCCGCCACCCAGCTTCACCCGCAGCGTCCCGTAGTCGATGTCCAGCTCGTCGTGCACCGCGACCACGTTCGCCAACGGCACCTTGTAGAACTCCCGCAGCGCGTTCACCGGACCGCCCGACAGGTTCATGTACGACATCGGCTTCGCCAGCACCACCCGCCGGCCGGCCGGCCCGGGCGGACCGATCCGCCCCTCGACGACCTGCGCCTGCGCCTTGCCGGCCCGCTTGAACCGGCCGCCGATCCGCTCGGCCAGCAGATCCGCCACCATGAACCCCACGTTGTGCCGGTTCATCGCATACTCCGGACCGGGATTGCCCAGCCCCACGATCAGCCAGGGGGCGTCGGCGGATGTGGTCACGTCCGTGTCTCCTCACGTGCGACAGCCGCTGCTTCCCGGCCAGGGAAGCAGCGGCTGGAACAGCTACCGCTGTGGGCAGTGGTTCTGCAGGGCGATGGGGCCCCTCCCCCCTCGAGCGGAGCCGAGAGCGGGGAGGATGGGCACAGCCCGAAGCGCCGAGTGCGTGGGAACCAGCGGCACGGACGCTACGGCTGAACCGCCGGTCAGGCCTCGGCGGCCTCTTCGCCCTCGGCACCCTCGGTGGCCTCCTCGGCCTGGGCGGCCAGGACCTGGATGACGACCGTGTCGTCCTCGACGGCCAGCTTGGAGCCCTTGGGCAGGGTGATGTCCTTGGCGAGGATGGAAGCGCCGGCCGCCAGGCCCTCCACGGACACCGTCACGGCCTCGGGGATGTGCGTGGCCTCGGCCTCGACCGGCAGGGCGTTCAGCACGTGCTCGAGCAGGTTGCCGCCGGGGGCCAGCTCGCCCTCGGTCTGCACCGGGATCTCGACCGTGACCGTCTCGCCACGCTGGACCAGCTGCAGGTCCACGTGCTCCAGGAAGCCCTTCAGCGGGTCACGCTGCACGGACTTCGGGATCGCGAGCTCGGTGCGCTGACCGTCGATGTCCAGCGCGATCAGGACGTTCGGCGTACGCAGCGCCAGCAGCAGCTCGTGGCCCGGCAGCGTCAGGTGCAGCGGGTCGGAGCCGTGCCCGTACAGAACACCGGGAACCTTGCTGTCGCGGCGGATGCGACGCGCGGCACCCTTGCCGAACTCGGTGCGCGACTCGGCGGCGATCTTGACCTCGGACATACTGATCACTCCTCGTAGGAAGCTGGAAAACCGGACTGGGGGTACCCCCTGCTCCTTGGAGCTTGGGGGCGGTCACCCGGCCAACGAACGGCCTGCTACGAAGAGCGCGTCGATTACGGACCGCCGCACCCACAGGAAATGAGTACGGCCTCCCTCGCCGAGCAACTGCAGCAGTCTACTCGGACCGGGAGGCCCCACCAAAAGGATCACATCGGGGCCCGGCCGACCTGTGCAGAACCCTTCCTGCACACCGCCCGCCGGACGCCCCCGAGCACGCCTACTGCTCGTCGAACAGGCTCGTCACCGAACCGTCCTCGAACACCTCACGCACCGCCGACGCGATCGTCGGCGCGATCGACAGCACCGTGATCTTGTCCAGGTCGCGGTTCAGCTCACCCGGCGTCGGCAGCGTGTTCGTGAACACGAACTCACTCACCCGCGAGTTCTTCAGCCGGTCCGCCGCCGGACCCGACAGCACACCGTGCGTCGCCGTCACGATGACGTCCTCCGCACCGTGCGCGAACAGCGCGTCCGCAGCCGCACAGATCGTGCCACCGGTGTCGATCATGTCGTCCACCAGCACACAGACGCGGCCCTTGACCTCACCCACGACCTCGTGGACGGTCACCTGGTTCGCCACGTCCTTGTCACGCCGCTTGTGCACGATCGCCAGCGGCGCACCCAGACGGTCGCACCAGCGGTCCGCCACCCGCACCCGGCCCGCGTCCGGCGAGACCACCGTCAGCTTCGCCCGGTCCACCTTGCGGCCCACGTAGTCCGCCAGCAGCGGCAGCGCGAACAGGTGGTCGACAGGACCGTCGAAGAAGCCCTGGATCTGGTCCGTGTGCAGATCCACCGTCAGGAGGCGGTCCGCACCCGCCGTCTTCATCAGGTCCGCGATCAGACGCGCCGAAATCGGTTCACGACCGCGGTGCTTCTTGTCCTGCCGCGCGTAACCGTAGAACGGCACGATGACGGTGATGGAGCGGGCCGACGCGCGCTTCAGCGCGTCGATCATGATCAGCTGCTCCATGATCCACTTGTTGATCGGAGCCGTGTGGCTCTGGATCAGGAAGCAGTCCGCACCACGAGCAGACTCCTGATAACGGACATAGATCTCGCCGTTCGCGAAGTCGAAGGCCTTCGTCGGGACGACCCCGACACCCAGCTGCTGGGCGACCTCCTCGGCAAGCTCGGGGTGGGCGCGGCCGGAGAAGAACATCATCTTCTTCTCGCCGGTCGTCTTGATCCCGGTCACAGCACTGTCTCCTCAGAGGTGTTCTCAGCTGGAAGTAGAGAGACCTCGCCGCTGGGGCGCGGCGGCAGGCCGTCTCAGCTGGTGGGGGTGCGGGTGTGTGCACTTATCACGGTACGCCGTCTTCGACGCACCTGTTCCCGGTCAGCCCTCGCTGCCCGGCTCCCGGGACGCCGCCTCGGCCGCCTTCGCCGCCGCGCTCCCAGGACGCTTACGCGCCACCCAACCCTCGATATTCCGCTGCTGGCCACGGGCCACGGCCAGCGAACCGGGCGGCACATCCTTGGTGATCACGGAGCCGGCCGCCGTATAGGCACCGTCCCCGACCGTGACAGGCGCCACAAACATGTTGTCCGAGCCGGTACGGCAGTGCGACCCGACCGTCGTGTGGTGCTTCTTCTCGCCGTCGTAGTTCACGAACACGCTCGCGGCACCGATGTTCGTGTACTCACCGATCGTCGCGTCACCGACGTAACTCAGGTGCGGGACCTTCGTCCCCTCACCGATCTCGGCGTTCTTCGTCTCCACGTACGTACCGATCTTGCCCTTGCGGCCCAGACGCGTACCGGGCCGCAGATACGCGAACGGACCCACGGACGCCTCCGGCCCGACCTCCGCCCCGTCCGACACGGTGTTGTCCACCCGCGCCCCCGCGCCGACCCGCGTGTCGTGCAGCCGGGAGTTCGGACCGACCTCCGCACCCTCCGCCAGGTGGGTGACACCGGTCAGCTGCGTCCCCGGATGCACGACGACGTCCTGCTCGAAGGTGACCGTCACGTCGACCCAGGTGCTCGCCGGGTCGATCACGGTGACCCCACCGAGCATGGCGGCGGTCAGCAGCCGCTCGTTGAGAATCCGGCGGGCCTGCGACAACTGCACCCGGTTGTTGATCCCGGCGATCTCCCGGTGATCCCCGGCGACAGAGGCGCCGACCCGATGCCCGGCCTCGCGCAGGATGCCCAGCACATCGGTCAGGTACTCCTCACCCTGACTGTTGTCCGTCCGCACCTGCTTCAGCGCGTCCGCGAGCAGCGCCCCGTCGAACGCGAACACCCCGGAGTTGATCTCCCGGATCTCCCGCTGCGTCTCGGTGGCGTCCTTGTGCTCCACGATCGCCGTCACGGCACCGGAGTCGTCCCGCACGATCCGCCCGTACCCCGTCGCGTCCGGCATCTCGGCGGTCAGCACGGTCACGGCGTTGCCGTCGGCGGCATGCGTCGCGGCGAGCCGGCCGAGCGTGTCACCGGTCAGCAGGGGCGTGTCCCCGCACACCACGACCACGGTCCCCTCGACACCCCCGCCCAGCTCCTGCAACGCCATCCGTACGGCGTGCCCGGTGCCGTTCTGCTGCTCCTGCACGGCGGTGCGGACGCCGGGGGCGGTCTCGGCGAGGTGCGCGGCGACCTTCTCGCGCGCGTGCCCGACGACGACGACCAGGTTCTCGGGGTCCAACTGACGGGCGGAGGCCAGCACATGGCCGACGAGGCTGCGCCCGCAGATCTCGTGCAGCACCTTCGGTGTGGCCGACTTCATACGGGTGCCCTCACCCGCTGCGAGTACGACGACGGCGGCCGGGCGGATGACGCTCACGGGGGTGCCCTTCGGCTGGTGGTGGGGTGGGGGTGGACATCCGCAGGATACCGGGGCGTTTGGCGGGAGAAATGAGTGCGGGTCCTGACGGTGCTGTCAGGACCCGCGTGACTCCAGCTCCCCTGCCAGGACTCGAACCTGGAACAAATCATCCAAAGTGACCCGTGTTGCCAATTACACCACAGGGGAGGGTATAGGGCGCTAAACGGACATTTCGCTAGTCCGCTGAGGTCGCGGCACCTACTATGCCGCACCACGCGCCTTCGATGCGACGGTACAAGTCGGCGCTCTGCCGGACGGTGAGCGGATCGCGAGTTCATGCGCCCGATGCTTCCGGGCTGTCGGCTTCGCCTGTTCGAGGGATCTCCGTCGGGGGTCGAAACTCGCCGGAAAAGCCCCGGGGGGCGCCCGTAGGCTGGAGGCATGACCACGTCGGGGGAAGAGCACGCGGCGGCCGGGGCCGGGCCGTGGTGGTGGGTGCGGTGGCGCTCCGCCGCGCTGGACTGGGGGCTCGCGGCGGTGTCCGCCGTCGAGTGTGCGGTGGAGGGGATTCCGTTCGCGCGGGACGCCGGGGTTCCGGTGTCCGTGGGGGTCGTGTTCGGGTTTCTCGCCGGGGCCGTGCTGCTCGTGCGCCGGCGCTGGCCGATCGCCGTCGTGCTGGTGTCCATCGCGGTCACGCCCGCGCAGATGGGTTTCCTCATGGGCGTGGTCGGGCTCTACACCCTCGCCGCCTCCGAGCTGCCGCGGCGGATCATCGCCTCGCTGGCCGGGATGTCCCTGGTGGCGATGCTGATCGTGACGTTCGTGCGGTTGCGGCAGGCCGCGGACAGCGGTGACGTGGGGGCCTGGTTCGTGCCGTTCGCGTCCATCTGCATGGCGCTCGGGATGACGGCTCCGCCGGTGCTGCTGGGGCTGTACGTGGGGGCGCGGCGCAGGCTGATGGAGAGTCTGCGGGAGCGGGCGGATTCCCTGGAGCGTGAGCTGCAGTTGCTCGCGGAGCGTGCGGAGGAGCGCGCGGAGTGGGCGCGGGGCGAGGAGCGGACGCGGATCGCGCGGGAGATGCATGACGTCGTCGCGCATCGGGTGAGTCTGATGGTGGTGCACGCGGCTGCCCTGCAGGCCGTGGCGCGCAAGGATCCCGAGAAGGCCGTGAAGAACGCCGCGCTGGTGGGGGACATGGGGCGGCAGGCGCTGACCGAGTTGCGGGAGATGCTCGGGGTGCTGCGCAGTTCGGACGGCGGTGCGGACAGCAGGCGGGTGCCGGTGCCGCTCGCGGCTGTGGGGGTGGCCGCTGCCGCGGTGGCCTCCCGGGCCGCTGACAACGATGTGGTGGCCGACGGGCCGTGCCTGGCGGAGATCGAGGAGCTGGTCGGGCAGTCGGCGGCTGCCGGGATGGTGGTCGATCTGTCGGTCGAGGGGGAGGCGCGCTCGTGTGCCTCGGAGGTGGAGGCGACGGCGTACCGGGTGGTGCAGGAGGCGCTGACGAACGTCCACAAGCATGCGGCGGGTGCGAAGACGTACGTACGGCTGGCGTACCGGGGGGCGGAGATCGCGATGCAGGTGGAGAACGAGCCGCCACCGGAGGCGGGGTCGGCGTCGTCGGCGCGGTTGCCGTCGGGAGGCAATGGCCTGGTCGGGATGAAGGAGCGGGTGGTGGCGCTCGGCGGGGTGTTCGTGTCGGGGCCGACGGACGCGGGGGGTTTCCGGGTGTCGGCGGTGCTTCCGGCGCCGTAGCGCCGGCAGGGGTCAGCCGGTGGTGAGGCGGACGGGCTGGGCGCCGGTGACGAGGGCGGTGAGGGCGTGGTCGATGTCCGGGCCGAGGTACCAGTCGCCGGTGTGGTCGAGGGCGTAGACGCGGCCCGAGGTGTCGATGGCGATGAGGGCCTGGGTGTCGGTTTCGGTGCCGAGGGGGGTGACGTCGGTGCCGAGGGCGCGGCCGAGGTCGCCGAGGGTGCGGGCCAGGTGGAGGCCGTGGAGGGGGTCGAGGTGGAGGGTGGCGGGGGTGATCTGGCGGCCGGGGCCGCCGGGGGTGACGGTGAGGCCGCCGAATTCCGCCCAGGCTTCGACGGCCGCGGGGAAGACGGTGTGGCGGTGGCCGGCGGGTGAGGTGTGTTCGCGCAGGGTGTCGGCCCAGATCTCGGCTTGTTTGATGTCCCAGCGTCCGGGTTGCCAGCCTGCGGCGCGCAGGGCGGCGTCGACGGGGACGGGGAAACGGGTGGTCGAGGTGCGGTCGGTGTGCATCTGCCCTGGTTCGTCGGTGGGGTGGTGTGCTGGCGTGGTCAGTCGTCGGCGGTGGGGTCGACGATGCGGACGCCGAAGTGGGCGCTGAGGGCGGTGCACGCGCGGCAGGGCGGGGCGAAGGTGCCGTGGAGGGGGTCGCCGTCCTCGCGGATGCGCCGGGCGGTGAGTTTGGCGTTTTTGAGGGCTTTGCGGGCTTCGCCGTTGGTCATGGGTTTGCGGGCGGCGCGTTTGCTGCGGGCGGCGTCGGCGGTGGTGAGGTGCCGGGAGATGAGGATGGTCTCGGCGCAGCGTCCGGTGAAGCGGTCGCGTTGCGTGCTGGTGAGGGCGTCGAGGAAGTCCTGGACGAGGGGGTGCAGGGCGGGGGGCTGGTCGCCGCGGGCGGCGGTGCCGGTGAGGGTGGCGCCGCGTACGGAGAGGGCGGCGGCGACGGTGGGGAGTATGCCGTCGCGGCGGTGGCGGAGGGCGGGCGGCAGGCCGGTGTCGGTGCTGCTCCAGCCGATGCGGGGGTCGCCCGTGGGGGCGGTGCCGGTGTGCGGTCCCGTCTGCGTGGCATTCATGATCGTCTTAGCCTCCCGTGCATCCCCCGAAGGACTCAGAGTGCCAAATGGTGTGGTGGGTGCGGAAGCTGGGGCGGGATGACACGCCAGGGCCGGGGTGGCTGTGACGGTGCGGTGACAGGGCCGTGACGGCTGGTCACGGGAAGCGGAGGGGGCGCTGCCGGTGCGGGGTCGGTGCCGGTGACCGGGGTCGTCGTACCGCATAGGCTGTCGGCACCGCGATGGGCGCGGTCAGCGTGCCCAGGACCGTTGAGACAGTCGGATACGGGCCGTAGTGGACCAAGGGTGGCCATACGGGTCGTACAGAGTGCCGCAGGGGGCAACCGCCATGACGACAGGTCGGCTCGGGCAACAAGCCGCGCCGCCGAACGCGGCATACGCCGGGCAGGTCGTGCACTTCCCGGATCCGGTTCGGGCCGCTCGTCATCCCGGAGGGGTGCGGGTGGACGAGCGGGGTTATCCCGACTTTTCGCCTTACGCCCGTGCGGCCGCGGAGATCGCGGAGCCGCCGGAGGGTTTCGGTGTCGACGAGTTGCGGCTGACGGACTATGTGTCGGCGAACGCGGCGCTGGCGGCGAGCGGGCATGAGCTGTGGGACACGGTGCCGAGTGTGGCGACGCCGCACGGGTGGACGTGGCATCACGTGGTGGGCTCGCGCCGCCTTGAGCTGATCCCGGTCGAGGTGAAGGCGCTGCTGCGGCACCACGGGGGGATCGCGACGTCGCTGGTGGACCAGGACAAGCGCGGTACGCGGCCGTTGCAGGAGACCCGGCCGGCGCACTTCGGGCTGCCGAAGTCGGGTGTGGCGGTGACGGAGCAGCAGGTGCAGGGGGTCGAGGAGGACCTGGGGTACCGGCTGCCGGGTGCGTATCGCTCGTTCTTGAAGGCGGCGGGCGGGTGCGCGCCGGTGGGGACGGCGCTGGACGCGGAGTTGGGGCTGCTGGTGGACCAGCCGTTCTTCACGGTGCGGGACGAGGCGGCGGTCAACGACCTGGTGTACGTGAACAAGTGTCTGCGAGACCACCTGACGAAGGACTATCTGGGCGTCGGTTTCGTCCAGGGCGGTCTGCTGGCCGTGAAGGTGAAGGGCGAGCGGATCGGTTCGGTGTGGTTCTGTGCGTTCGACGACGCGCGGGACGTGGATCCTTCGTGGCCGCCGGCGGAGCGGGTGGAGCGGTTGCTGATGCCGTGCGGGGACGACTTCGACGCCTTTCTGTCGCGACTCGCGGGGTCTCCGCCGGAGTTGGAGACCGTGGCGAATCTGATGGTGGACGGCGGGTTCGCGCGTGCCGTTCCGGTTTCTTCCGCGGGAGAGTGAGTTCGCGATGGTGACGTTCGCGCAGGCGCAGGAGCGCGCGGAGGAGTGGCTCAACGGGGAGGTGCCCGCGTACCAGCATCGTGAGGTGCGGGTGCGGGAGTTCGAGCTCGGGTTCGTGGTGTGGGGTGAGGACCGGGCGGACGGTCCGCGGTCGGACGGCGGCGGGCAGCGGCTGGTGATCGCCCGGGACAGCGGGGAGGCCACGCTGTGGCCGGCGCTGCCGGTGGGCGAGGTGATCCGCCGTTATGAGGAGGAGTACGGGCGCGCGGGGACGGCGGCCGAACCGGCGCCGGCGCCGGCGGCCCGGGTGGACCTGAACCAGACGTCGTTCCTGCTGACGCCGCCGGAGTGGTTGCAGGAGGCGGCGGACAAGCTGGGTATTCCGGATCACCGCAGGGAGGGCTCGGGCGCGGCGGGCGGCTCGGACGGCTCGAGGCCGTCCGAGGGGGCCGGCGTGTCCGCTGTGCCCCAGATGTCCGATACGCCCGGTGGTGCGGGCGCGTTGGCGGAGACGCAGGCCGGGGCGCCGGACGCGCCGGGTGCGGCCGAGACGCCGGGTGTGCCGGCGGGGGCCACGCCGTGGGCCGGTACGGACACCAACGCGGACGCCGGTGAGGATCGTTCGGTGCCGCTGCCGGAGACGGTGTTCGCGCCGCCGCTGAGCGACGCGGGGGAGGACCGGCCGCCGGTGACCCTGCCGGAGGCCAAGACCGCGCTGATGTCCAGGGGTAGCGGGCTCCCGCGCACGAGGGTGGCCCCGGCGGTCACGGAGCCGGGCGCCTCGTCGCCGGGCAGTACGCCGCCGCCCGGCAGTACGCCGCCTCCGTCGCCGGGTGCGTCGTCGTACGGCTACCCGCAGGGCCCGGGCGGACCGGCCACGCCTCCGCCCCCGCCGGGTGCCGCTCCGTCGTACGGCTACCCGCAGGGGGGCGGTACGCCGCCTCCGCCGCCGGGCGCCCCGTCGTACGGCTATCCGTCGGGGCCCGGGGCTCCGGCCGGTCCGGGTGGGCCCGCCACGCCGCCGCATGCCGGTGCCGGTGCGGGTGCGCCGTCGGTTCCGTCGAGCCCCGGTGACATCGCGGACGCCGCGACCAGCAAGGCGGCGCCGCCTCCGCGGCGTGGGCGGGGTGCGACCCCGCCGCCTCCGCCGGGTGCTCCCGGGGCTCCGGGCGCGCGAGCGGGCGCCGCGCCCGTGCCGCCGTCCGCGCCCGCGGCGGGCGGTTATGTGCCGACGCAGATGATGTCCTCGCTCGGCCCGGAGGGCCCGCAGCCGGCTCCGGCCGCGCCCGGCACGCCGAACGCTCCCGGCATCCCGCAGCCCCCTGCCGCTCCGGGGACGCCCGGCGGCACTCCGCCGGGTGGTGTCCACCATGCGGCGACGATGTTCGCCGATCCGGGACGTCCGGGTGCCCCGCAGCCTCCGGGCGCACCGGGTGCTCCGGGCGGTACGCCCCCCGGTGGTGTCCACCACGCGGCGACGATGTTCGCCGATCCGGGACGTCCGGGTGCCCCGCAGCCTCCCGGCGCGCCGGGCGCACCCGGGGTTCCGGGCGCACCGGGTGTTCCGGGTGCGCCGACTCCGCCCGGTGCCCCCGGCGCCCATCCCTCGGCGGGTGGCGCGCGCGGTGCCGTGCACCATGCGGAGACCGTGCTGGCCGCGCCCCCGGTGGGCGGCCCCGGCGCGCCTGTGCCGCCGCCCGCCCCGGGTGCCCCCGGCATGCCGCCCGGGGTGCCGCAGCCGATGCCGCCCGGTGCGATGCCCCCGCCGGCCGGCGGGCCCGTGCCCGGCTTCCCGCAGCCGGTCCCCGGTCAGCCGACCGTCGGCCCCGGCTACCAGGCCGTTCTGCGCTACCGGGCGCCGGACGGCTCGGAGCAGCAGCTGATCCGGCGTTCGGCGCCGGGCACCCCGCACCCGGAGTGGCAGATCTTCCACGAGCTGCGCGCCATGAACGTGCCGCCGGCGAACGTGCTGGAGCTGCACACGGAGCTGGAGTCGTGCGAGCTGCCGGGCGCGTACTGCGCGCGGATGATCCGGGAGCAGTGGCCGCAGGCGCGGATCACGTCGATCGCGCCGTACGGCACGGATCACGCGAGCCGGCAGCAGGGCATGCAGCAGCTGATCGCCCATCAGGGTGAGTTGCACCAGGTCGCGGACGGCCCGGCGCGTCCGGCGCCGGTGCGGGCTCCGCTGCCGCCGGTGCAGCCGGTGCCGCCGATCCCGCCGGAGGGGATCGCGCAGGAGCTTGCGGTGGCGTTCGGGCCGGGGATCTTCCGGTTCGAGCAGCAGGCGGTGTCCCGGCAGGGGGTGCCGCCGATCGTGGCCCACTCGCTGGTGGTGGCGGGCCTGCCGGTGGATGTGAGTCCGTTCTTCTGGGCGCAGGCCCAGCCGGGGCGGCCGGTGCCGACGCTGGCGGAGCTGGCGGCCGAGCGCGGGGTGCAGCCGGCGTCGGACGCGGGCTCGTACCTGGTGATGGGCACCGATTTCGGCAGGGCGCTGTGTGTGCAGTACGGCACCGCGCACATCGTGGCCGTGCCGGTGGAGGCGGGACCGGGCGGGGCGCCGGTGCCGCCGCAGTTCGTGAACTCGGGGCTGCCGGAGTTCCAGCGGTGCCTTGCGCTGCTGGGGCGGATGTGGCGTCTTCGGTTCGGCCTGAACCAGGAACAGGCGGGCCGCTGGACGGTCGACTTCCAGGCGCAGTTGGCGGCGCTGGACCCGGCGGCGCTGGCGTCGCCGGAGAGCTGGTGGTCGGTGCTGCTGGAGCAGATGTGGGACGGGTTGCTCTGACCTGTCGTCAGTGACCCGCGGCCTGGGGCCGAAGGGGCCGGTTCTGATCGAAAGATCGGGACCGGCCCCTTTTTCTGTTGCTCCGGTGACCGTGACGTTCGTCCGGAGTGTCGCGTTATGAACATTTCTGTGCAATCCCTCAAGATGTGCGCCACATCATCATTTTCCGGGTCTGTTCGGCGGAGAGAGGTTCCGGGATGAGCAGCACATCGTCGACGCCGTACGGCTTCGTGACCGTCAAGGGGCGTGGCTACCGCCCCGAACAGGTCGACACCGTCGTCGCGGCGATCGCCGAGGACCGGGACGCCGCGTGGGAGCGGGCGGCCCGGCTCACCGTGCTCGCCAAGGAGATGGAGGGTGAGGCGCTGCGGCTGCGCGAGACGGTCGCCGTGCTCGAGCCGCAGACGTACGACGTTCTGGGGGAGCGCGCACGGCGGCTGTTCCAGCTCGCGACCGAGGAGGCGGCGGCCGTGCGGGAGGTCGCGCGGCAGGCGGCGCAGGAGGAGGTGGCACGGGCCGAGGCGCACGCCGAGGAGGTGCTCGGGGCGGCGCGGGAAGCGGCGGAGGTGGTGCGCGAGGACGCCGACGAGCAGGCCCGGCAGCACCTTCTCGCGGCCCGGGCCCAGGCCGGGGAGATCCGTGTGCTGGCCCGCCGCACGATGAAGTCCGCCCGTGGCGGGGAGCTGTCCGCGCTGCGCGAGCGACGGCAGCGCGCCGCCGGCCTGCTCGCCGAGCAGGAGCAGGGGCACATCGAACGCTGGGAGCGGGCCGAGCGGGAGGCCGTCGAGCGGGCGGCGGCGCTGGACGCCCATCACGCGACCCTCAGGGCGCGCGCCGAGGAGGCGCTGGAGGAGGCCCGCCAGGCGCTCGCCGACGCCGAGCCCGCGGGGCGCCGCTGCCAGGAGGCGGCCCGCGTGCGTGCGGCGGAACTGCTGGCCGAGGCCCGCCTGGAGGAGGAGCGCATCGCGCAGGAGACCGAACAGATCCTGCGTGAGCACGGGGAGCGCTGGGACGAGGTGTGCGCCCACGTGGACCGTATGCGCGACAGCCTCAGCGACTTGACGGGCCGGCTCGTGGAGTAGGCCGCGGGCGGGCGCCCACGGGAGGCCGGGTGGGGCCGGGCCGGCGGGCACCGCACTTCACCTACCTGATTGTCATGCACCGGACGCCTGTAGCGGGTATCGTTCCCCGGCCGCGTCGTGTCGCGGCACGTTCCGTCGACATCTCGCCCGGGGGGCCTTCCACCATGTCCGCTGCCAACGAGCTGCGCCTGCGTCCACCGCTGCCCCAAGGCGCGCGCCCGTCCTCGCGCGGCCCGCTGATCGCCGCCGTGGCGGGGCTGGGCGCCGTCGCCCTGTGCGATCTGTTCAGCCTGTTCGCCGCCGCCCGCCTGCGTGGCCTGATCAAGGGCGACGACGGCTTCCGCTTCGCCGACCGGCAGGGCCTGCTGGACGCCTACGACCTCTACGAGACGGCCCACCGGTGGCAGGTCGGGGCCTACCTGCCCTGTGCCGTCGCGTTCGTGGTGTGGTTCTTCCTGATGCGCCGGGCCACGGCCCCGCTGGGCCCGGACCGCTTCCGCAACGGTCCGGGCTGGGCGATCGGGGCGTGGGCGGTGCCGGTGGGCAACCTGTGGCTGCCGTACCAGGTCGCCATCGACATGTGGTACGCCGCCACGCGGCTGCCGGCCGACGATGAGCCCTACCGCGCGGTCCGGACCTGGCCGGTGACCCTGTGGTGGAGCCTGTTCGTGTGCGGCATCCTCCTCGACCGGTTCTCCGCCACGCGGTACCACCGGACCGAGAACCTGGCGGAGCTGCGGGGCGCGGTCGGGCAGTACATGATCGGCGACGTGCTGAACGTCGCCGCCGCGGTCGCCGCCGTGTACTTCGCCGTCCAGCTGACGGCGATGCAGCGCCGTAAGGCGACCGAGGGCCGGCCGGCGGCCGCCTGAGGGTCCCTCACCCGCCCCGGCGCACCGCACCCGCCAGGATCCAGCCCTCCACGGCCTCGTACTGCCGGCGCTGTTCCTGTGCCGTGCCGCGGCCGGACAGGAGCGTGCCGGCCCAGCCGAGGGCGAAGCCCAGGGGGATGGTCACCAGGCCGGTCGTGGTGAACGGGAACCAGTTGAAGTCCGCCTCGGGGAAGGCGGCCGCGGGCGAGCCGGAGACCAGGTTGGTGCCGGGCATCAGCAGCAGCACCGACAGGGTGCCGCCGATGAGGGTGGCGAGCAGTCCGGCGCGGGTGTAGCGGCGCCAGAAGAGGCCGTACACCAGCGCCGGGGCGAGCGCGGAGGCGCCGATGCAGAAGGACAGGGTGACCAGCGGCTGCAGGCTGCGGTGCTGGACCTGGGCGGCGAGCAGGATCGCCGGGATGCCGACGCCGAGTGCGGACAGGCGGGCCAGCAGCATCTCGCGGCGCGGTGACATCTCCCGCACGCGCGTGGCGAAGACGTCGTGCGCGAGGGAGTTGGCGCAGGCGAGGATCATCCCGGCGACCGAGGCGAGCACGGTCAGGAAGATCGCCGTGGTGACGGTCGTGAAGAGCAGGGTCTCGGCGTACGACACGTCCGCGCCGAACACCGCGCGCGAGCCCAGCAGATAGGCGGTGTTGCCGCGCGGGTCGGCCCCGGCGATCGCCGCACGGCCGAGCAGCGCGGTCGCGCCGACCCCGACGACCGTGACCACGGCCACGAACAGCACCACGCACGACACCGCCCAGGACATCGAACGGCGCACCTGGCGGGCGCTGGAGGCGGTGTACATGCGCATGGTGATGTGCGGCAGGCACGCCCCGCCGAGGACGACCGTCAGCTCCGAGGTGATCATGTCGAGCCGGGGGCTCGCCCCGCCCGCGAACTCCAGCCCTGAGTGCAGGAAGGCCGGGCCCGCCCCGCTCTTGGCGGCCGCCGCGTCGAACAGCGCGCCCAGGTCCCAGCCGAAGCGGTTCAGGACCAGTACGGCCACCACCGCGCCGGAGCCGAGCAGCATCACGATCTTCAGGATCTGGATCAGGGCGGTGCCCTTCATCCCGCCGATCGCCGCGTAGCTGATCATCAGCGCGCCCAGTCCGATGATCACGCCGGTCTTCAGCGCGTCACTGGAGAAGCCCAGGATGAACGCCAGCAGCTGCCCGGTGCCGGCGAGCTGCACCAGCATCAGCGGCAGCAGCGCGGCCAGGGTCACCAGGCTCGCCGTGACCCGCACCGCGCGGCCCGGCATACGGCGGGCGAGCGCGTCGCCCATGGTGAACCGGCCCGCGTTGCGCAGCGGTTCGGCCAGCAGGAACATCAGCAGCATCAGTGACAGCGCCGTGGCGAGGGCGAGGACGATGCCGTCGTAGCCGCACAGTGCGATCACGCCGCCGGTGCCGAGCACGCTCGCCGCGGAGATGTAGTCACCGGCGATGGCGAGGCCGTTGCGCAGCGGGGAGAGCGAGCCGTAGCCGGTGTAGAACTCGTCGAGGTCGTCGCCGTCGGGGCCGGTCATCACGCACAGCAGGAGCGTGACGGTGGCGACGGCCGTGAAGGCCAGCAGGGACATCGTCTGCGCGTTGCTGCTGAAGTCGGTCTTCACGCCGCCTCCCGCTTGGTGTCCACCTCGGCCTGCCGGCGGATGCGGTCCACGAGCGGGTCGACATGACGGCGGGCGGTGTGCTCGTAGACGGCCACCGCCAGCCAGGTGACAGGGAGCTGGACCAGGGCGAGCAGCAGTCCGGCGGGCAGGCCGCCGGCGACGGTGCGCGTCATGAACGAGGGCGCGAACGCCGACAGCAGGAGGAAGAGCGAGAAGTAGCCGAGCGCGGTCAGGGTGGCCGTGCGCCGCTGCCAGCGGTAGGCGCTGCGCAGTATCCGCAGGTCGCTGTGGTGGCCGAGGGGGCGGTGCGGGGTGTGCTGGGACGGTGGCGGGGCGGACCGCCAGGGGTGGGGGGTGTACGACGGGGACGGGTCGTAGGACATCCCGGTGCTCCTTGCGCGGTTCGGGTCCGGGCGGCGGACCGCAGGGAGAGGGGTGAGCGGGGTTGAGCGGGGGTCGCACGCTACTAGCGCGTAGCCCGGAGCGCTGCCTTTTCGCCAAACTGGGCGGTCGGTATGCGGTTTTTTTCGTCTTTTCACGCTCTGTCACGGACCTGTGACAGGGAGCGGACACCTCCACAGCCTCATGATCCGTAATGTGGGGGCACTGCCACCCCGTTCGCAGCGGCCTCACCCGACCGAGCAGGCGGCATTCGGCTCTTCCTGAACCTCCCACCCGGCGCCCTTCGCGCCCCAGCTCCACAGGAGTCGTCATGCGCACCGCCCTCCGCACCGCCGTCGCCACCGTCGCCCTCCTCGGCGCGGTCGCGCTGCCCGCCTCCGCCGCCTTCGCGGCCGGCTCCCACGCCGTCACCACCGCGTCGGCGCGGGCCGCCACTCCCGCCGGCGCCGACGCCCGGTACGACGGCTACAAGCTGTACGTCGCGCCCGGCACCCTCGCCGTCCTGCGCAACGTCCCCTCCGACGGCGGCCCGCAGGTCTGGCTGCGCGCGGTGTCCACCAGGTGGCAGCAGACCGACGGCTGGGGCGGCCGCGTCCTGGCCCTGCTCGACCGGGGTCACACCACCGCCACCGTGGGCGGCCGCACCTACCGGCTCACCGGCGTCGCCACTGCCCGGCCGATGCTGGAGATCACGACCAAGGGCGGCGTCGACAAGCACCTGCTGCCCGAGAAGGGCCAGGTCGGCACCCTCGTCCGCACGGTGAAGGCCGTCGACGGCTCCTCCGTCAAGATCTACCGCATCGCCGACCGCGACTACCGCGGCGAGAACGTCTACCGCCAGGACTCCTTCGGCACGCTGCACGCCAAGGGCGCCACCGCCGGCGGCCAGCACAACGGCGTCTACGTCGCCCTCACCCCGGCCGGCCAGGCCTACAGCTGGACCGGCAACGTCAACACCCAGAAGAAGACCGGCACCTACAAGCTGCCCAACGGCGTTCTCGCCAAGCTGTCCAAGAAGGGCAGCGTGTGGGCCGTCCAGCTGGTGCGGGCCGGCCACCCCGGCCCGGTGCGCTCCGTCCCGGACGGCAGCCCCGCCACGGCCGCGCAGGACGGCGACACGATCGTCGTGCTGAACGGCGACGGCACGTTCAGCAACCACGTCGTGGGTGCTGCCCAGCAGGCCCCGGGGGTCCACCTCGGCGCCTGACGGTGCTGAACGGCAGACGGGCAGCGGCGACTTCGGCGGTCGCCGCTGCCTGCTTCGTTTCCCTGTGCGCGCTCAGTCCGTCAGGACCGGGAAGCGGCGCGGCGCGACGAACAGCAGCACCAGGAACGCCAGCGCCGCCGCGCACGCCGCGCCCACGTACACGGCGTGGACGGCGTCGGCGATGGCGTGCCGTACCGCCTCCGGTGCCCGGCCGGCCTCCCACGCGCGCGTGACGGAGTCCAGGTCGCCCGCGCCACCGAGGCGCGCGGCCAGCACACCGTTGGCGACCGCGCCGAAGAGGGAGGCGCCGATGGTCTGGCCGGTCTGCCGGCAGAACAGCACGGAGGCGGTGGTGGTGCCGCGCTCCGCCCAGCCCACGGTGGACTGCACGCCGACGATGAGCGGCAGCTGGAACAGGCCGAGGGCCGCGCCGAGGGTCAGCATGAGCAGGGTCGGCTGCCAGGCGGCACCGGGATACGGCAGCAGCGGGAACGCCAGCAGGATCAGCGTGGCGGCGCCGATGCCGAGCATCGCGGTGTTGCGGAAGCCGATCCGCCGGTACACGTGCTGGCTGACGGCCGCCGAGATCGGCCAGGTCAGCGTCCACACGGAGAGCACGAACCCGGCGGCGACCGGGCCGAGCCCGAGCACCGACTGGGCGTAGGTGGGCAGGAAGACGGACGGGGCGACCATCAGCAGACCCAGTCCGCCGAGCGCGAGGTTGACCGCGGCGATGGTGCGCCGCCGCCACACCCAGCCGGGGATGATCGGCTCGGCGGCACGGCGTTCGACGAGGACGACGACCACGGCGAGCGCGAGCCCGGCCGCGAACAGGGCGACCGACGGCGGCGACAGCCACGGCCAGGCCACGCCGCCCTGCACCAGCGCGGTCAGCAGCACACCGCCGCACGCGAAGACGGCGAGGGCGCCCGCCCAGTCGACACGCGCGCGTGGCCGCGTCTCGCGCTGCGGCTCGTGCAGATGACGGACGATCAGCCACAACGCGACAGCGCCGATGGGCAGATTGATCAGGAAGATCCACCGCCAGTCGGCGTACGCGGCGAGCACACCGCCCAGACCCGGTCCGGCGATCGCCGACACCGCCCACACCGTGGACAGCTTGGACTGGATCTTCGGGCGCTCCTTCAGGGGGTACAGATCGGCGGCGAGCGTCTGCACGGTGCCCTGCAGGGCACCGCCGCCCAGGCCCTGCACGATACGGAAGGCGATCAGGGCTCCCATGTTCCAGGCGAACGCGCACAGCAGGGAGCCGAGCAGGAACACCACGGCGCCGGCGACCAGGACGGGCTTGCGGCCGAAGGTGTCGGACAGCTTGCCGTACACCGGCAGCGTGACCGTCACGGCGAGCAGATAGCCGGAGAACAGCCA
Source organism: Streptomyces sp. NPDC049915 (assembly GCF_040656475.1). Taxonomy (NCBI): domain Bacteria; kingdom Bacillati; phylum Actinomycetota; class Actinomycetes; order Kitasatosporales; family Streptomycetaceae; genus Streptomyces; species Streptomyces sp. NPDC049915. Next base: position 105,685 of record NZ_JBFAMH010000004.1, on the reverse strand, counting down.
GGAGAAGACGGAGAAGCCGCCGAGGTCGCCGACGATCTGCGGTACGGCGGTGGCGACGACGGTGGAGTCCAGGGCGGCCAGCGCCATCGCCAGCATCAGCGCCGCGACCACCGCCGCCCGTTGCCGGGTGCCCGGCCGCCGGACGACGCCGTCGCGTATCACAGGTCTCGCAGTGTCCACCGGGTGCCCCTTCGCCGTGCCACGTGTCCGTGCCCCTTGCAGCTATCTGCCGGGGACAGCTTCCCACTTGACCCTCACGCAACGGGAGGGCGCAGCCTGGGTGCACCGGAGGGTGGAGAGGAACCCCTAGGGGCCCTCCACCCGGCGGTGGAGGGCCCCTAGGGGTTCCTCCGCACTACGGCCCGGGGAGGGTTCGTCCCCTTGGAGGACGAGCGGGCGGGGCTGCCGTCCTTAGGCTGGCTTTACGCCGCTGGGGGGCGGCCGGCCGAACCGTCGGGGTGGGGTTTTCCCCCGCCCGAAGACGGGGTCCCACACCAGCGCGCGGCACCCCTGCCGCCCGCGAGACTCAAGGCCGTAACCACACAGGACCGGACGCGACGTACCGGACACCTTTCGACTCTGCCAACCGATATAGGAGACATACCGTGACTTCGGCTGTGACCATTCCCAGGCACGGGGGCACTGGAGGGACAACGGCCGTTGCCGCGCGGGCGCGGCAGGTCGTCAAGGCGTACGGGGCGGGGGAGACCCGCGTCGTCGCGCTGGACCACGTCGACGTGGACATCGCCCGCGGGCAGTTCACCGCGATCATGGGCCCGTCGGGGTCCGGCAAGTCCACGCTGATGCACTGCCTCGCCGGGCTCGACACCGTGACGAGCGGCCGGATCCATCTCGACGAGACCGAGATCACCGGCCTGAAGGACAAGAAGCTCACCCAACTGCGCCGGGACCGCATCGGGTTCATCTTCCAGGCGTTCAACCTGCTGCCGACGCTCAGCGCGCTGGAGAACATCACGCTGCCGATGGACATCGCCGGCCGCAAGCCGGACCAGCAGTGGCTGGCGCGCGTGGTGGACACCGTCGGGCTCGCCGGGCGGCTCAAGCACCGGCCCAACCAGCTCTCCGGCGGTCAGCAGCAGCGCGTCGCCGTCGCGCGGGCGCTGGCGGCCCGGCCGGAGATCATCTTCGGTGACGAGCCGACCGGCAACCTCGACTCGCGTGCCGGGGCGGAGGTGCTCGGCTTCCTGCGGCGGTCGGTCACCGAGCTGGGGCAGACCATCGTGATGGTCACCCACGACCCGGTCGCCGCCTCGTACGCGGACCGGGTGCTGTACCTCGCCGACGGCCGCATCGTCGACGAGATGTACCAGCCGACCGCCGAGCAGGTCCTGGACCGCATGAAGGACTTCGACGCGCGGGGGCGCACGTCATGACCGTGCTGAAGACCTCCCTGCGCAACTTCTTCGCGCACAAGGGCCGCATGGCGCTGTCGGCGGTCGCCGTGCTGCTGTCGGTGGCGTTCGTCTGCGGGACGCTGGTGTTCACCGACACGATGAACACCACCTTCGACAAGCTGTTCGCCGCCACCTCCTCGGACGTCACCGTCACCGCCCAGAGCGCCTCGGACACCGGCGAGACCACCTCCGACAACGGCAAGCCGCCGGTCATGCCGGCCTCCGTGATCGACAAGGTGCGCCGCGTCCACGGCGTCAAGGGCGCCGAGGGCACGGTGTTCTCCACCTCGGTGACCGTCGTCGACGCCGGCAAGGAGAACCTGTCACCGTCCTCCGGCGCCCCGACCATCGTCGGCAGCTGGAACGGCCAGGACGCCCGCACCATGAAGATCACCGAGGGTGCGGCGCCCCACGGACCCGGCCAGGTCATGGTCGACGAGGACACCGCCGGCAAGCACCACCTGAAGCTCGGCGACGAGATCGGCGTCATCAGCGCGATCGGCACGCACACCGCGAAGATCTCCGGCGTCGCCGCCTTCCAGGTCACCAACCCCGGTGCCGCGATCTTCTACCTGGACACCAGGACCGCGCAGGACACCCTCGTTGGGCGAAGCGGCGTCTACACCAACGTCAACGTCACCGCCGCGCCCGGCATCAGCGACGACCAGCTGAAGAAGGACGTCGTCGCCGGGCTCGGCGGCGGCTACAAGGTGCAGACCGCCAAGGAGGTCGCCGACGCCAACCAGAAGAGCGTCGCGAGCTTCCTCGACGTCATGAAGTACGCGATGCTCGGCTTCGCCGGGATCGCCTTCCTCGTCGGCATCTTCCTGATCATCAACACCTTCTCCATGCTGGTCGCCCAGCGCACCCGGGAGATCGGCCTGATGCGGGCCATCGGCTCCTCCCGCAAGCAGGTCAACCGTTCGGTGCTGATCGAGGCGCTGATGCTGGGCGTCGTCGGCTCGTTGCTCGGCGTGGCGGCGGGTGTGGGCATCGCCGTCGGGCTGATGAAGCTCATGGGCCAGATGGGCATGAACCTGTCCACCGACGACCTCACGGTCGCCTGGACCACGCCGGTGGCCGGCCTGGTGCTGGGCGTCGTGGTGACGGTCCTGGCCGCGTACGTCCCGGCCCGGCGCGCCGGGAAGATCTCGCCCATGGCCGCACTGCGCGACGCGGGCACCCCGGCCGACGTGAAGGCCGGCTGGGTGCGCGCTCTGCTGGGTCTGGTGCTGACGGGGGCCGGCGGGGCGAGCCTGTTCGTCGCGGCGAACGCGGTCAAGGCGAGCGAGGGCTCGCTGTGGCTGGGGCTCGGCGTGGTGCTGAGCCTGATCGGATTCGTGGTCGTCGGCCCGCTGCTCGCCGGTGGCGTGGTCCGGGTCCTCGGCGCGGTCCTGCTGCGGGTCTTCGGGCCGGTCGGGCGGATGGCCGAGCGCAACGCGCTGCGCAACCCGCGGCGCACCGGGGCGACGGGCGCCGCGCTGATGATCGGGCTCGCGCTGGTCGCCTGCCTGTCGGTGGTCGGCTCCTCCATGGTCGCCTCCGCGACGGACGAACTGGACAAGAGCGTCGGCACGGACTTCATCGTCCAGTCCGACAGCGGGCAGCTGATCACTCCGCAGGCCGTCGAGGCGGCGAAGTCCGTGCAGGGTCTCGAGCGCGTCACCGAGTACAAGGTCCTCGGCGCCACACTGACCACGCCCGACGGGCGCACCACGAAGAAGGAGACCATCAACGCCGCCGACCCGGCCTATGCGCAGGACGTGCGCACCGAGACCGTCGCGGGCCGCCTCGCGGACGCCTACCGGCCCGACTCGATGTCCGTCTTCGAGGGCTTCGCCAAGGACCACGGCATCAAGCTCGGCTCCACGGTCGCGGTCGCCTTCAAGGACGGTACGACGGCCCGGCTCACGGTCCGCGCGATCACCAGCGACGACGTGGTGATCGACAAGGGCGCGATGTACGCGTCGATCGCGACGGTGACGAAGTACGTGCCGGCCGAGAAGATGCCGCTGGACATGCTGCTCTTCGCCACCGCCAAGGACGGACAGCAGGACAGCGCGTACAAGGCGCTCAAGGCGCAGCTGCACGACTACCCGCAGTACACCGTGCGCGACCAGACCGACTACAAGCAGGCGCTGAAGGACCAGATCGGGCAGCTGCTGAACATGATCTACGGCCTGCTGGCCCTGGCGATCGTGGTCGCGGTCCTGGGCGTCGTGAACACCCTGGCCCTGTCGGTGGTCGAGCGGACCCGGGAGATCGGCCTGATGCGGGCCATCGGTCTCTCCCGCCGGCAGCTGCGACGCATGATCCGCCTGGAGTCGGTGGTGATCGCCCTCTTCGGCGCGCTGCTCGGCCTGGGGCTGGGCATGGGCTGGGGCGCCACGGCCCAGAAGCTGCTCGCCCTGGAGGGGCTGAAGGTCCTGGAGATCCCCTGGCCGACGATCACCGCGGTCTTCATCGGCTCGGCCTTCGTGGGCCTGTTCGCCGCCCTGGTCCCGGCGTTCCGGGCGGGCCGCATGAACGTCCTGAACGCCATCGCGACGGACTGACACAGACGGCCACCGTGGACGGGGGTCACGGGGGCGAGGCCCGGCGCCGGGAAGCCTTGGGGGCTTCCCGGCGCCGTGGTGTGTCCGCCGGCGGGGCCGCCTTCGCGCAGGGCACGGGGCGAGCGGGGTTGTCCACAGCCTCCGGCAGCCGCCGCGGACAAGTCGTACGCTGGACACCCCCGGCCGCATCTCGCGTCGGGCCTTTCGTGTTGCCCACCCTCGTCACCAGGGACGGAACAGCCCTCCATGAGCCTGCACGGTCTGCTCGACGCCGCCGTCAAGGACCCCGCCCTCGCGGAAGCGATCTCGGCCGCCACCGACGGCAACCGCATGCACCTCGACCTGGTGGGCCCGCCGGCCGCCCGCCCCTTCACGATCGCCGCGCTCGCCCGCGAGGCCGCACGCCCCGTGCTCGCGGTGACCGCGACCGGGCGTGAGGCGGAGGACCTGGCGGCGGCGCTGCGCTCCCTGCTGCCGTCCGAGGGTGTCGTGGAGTATCCCTCCTGGGAGACCCTCCCGCACGAGCGGCTCAGCCCGCGCAGCGACACCGTCGGCCGTCGCCTCGCCGTCCTACGCCGCCTCGCCCACCCCCGCCCCGACGACCCCGAGACCGGCCCGGTCTCCGTCGTCGTCGCCCCCGTGCGCTCGGTGCTGCAACCGCAGGTCAAGGGTCTCGGCGACCTCGAGCCGGTGGCCCTGCGCACCGGCCGGAGCGCCGACCTCAACAGCGTCGTCGAGGCGCTCGCCGCGGCGGCGTACGCGCGCGTGGAGCTGGTGGAGAAGCGCGGCGAGTTCGCCGTGCGCGGCGGCATCCTGGACGTCTTCCCGCCCACCGAGGAACACCCCCTGCGCGTGGAGTTCTGGGGTGACGACGTCGAGGAGATCCGCTACTTCAAGGTCGCCGACCAGCGCTCCCTGGAGGTCGCCGAGCACGGCCTGTGGGCGCCGCCCTGCCGCGAGCTGCTGCTCACCGAGGACGTCCGCGCACGCGCGCGTGCCCTCGCCGAGGACCACCCGGAGCTGGGCGAACTCCTGAACAAGATCGCCGAGGGGATCGCGGTCGAGGGCATGGAGTCCCTCGCTCCGGTCCTCGTCGACGACATGGAACTGCTGCTCGACGTCCTGCCCAAGGGCTCGATGGCCGTCGTCTGCGACCCCGAGCGGGTCCGTACCCGCGCCGCCGACCTGGTGGCCACCAGCCAGGAGTTCCTGCAGGCGTCCTGGGCCGCCACCGCCGGCGGCGGCGAGGCGCCCATCGACGTCGGCGCGGCCTCCCTGTGGTCCATCGCCGACGTCCGCGACCGGGCCCGCGAGCTGGACATGATGTGGTGGTCGGTGTCGCCGTTCGCCGCCGACGACGAGCTGACGGATTCATTTGCCGCTGACGCGGCGGGCGACACCCTCAAGCTCGGCATGCACGCCCCCGAGGCCTACCGCGGCGACACCGCGCGGGCGCTCGCCGACACCAAGGGCTGGCTCGCCGACGGCTGGCGCACGGTGTACGTCACCGAGGGCCACGGCCCCGCCGCCCGTACGGTCGAGGTGCTCGGCGGGGAGGGCATCGCCGCCCGCCTCGACGCCGACCTCGGCGAGCTGTCCCCGTCCCTGGTGCACGTGGCGTGCGGCTCCATCGACAACGGCTTCGTCGACCCGGGCCTGAAGCTGGCGGTGCTCACCGAGACCGACCTGACCGGGCAGAAGGCGGCCGGCAAGGACGGCGCCCGCATGCCGGCGCGGCGCCGCAAGACGATCGACCCGCTCACCCTGGAGGCGGGCGACTACATCGTCCACGAGCAGCACGGCGTCGGCCGCTACATCGAGATGGTGCAGCGCACGGTGCAGGGCGCCACGCGCGAGTACCTGGTCGTGGAGTACGCGCCCGCCAAGCGCGGCCAGCCCGGCGACCGGCTGTACATCCCCACAGACCAGCTGGAGCAGATCACCAAGTACGTCGGCGGCGAGGCACCCACGCTGCACCGCCTGGGCGGCGCCGACTGGACCAAGACCAAGGCGCGCGCGAAGAAGGCCGTCAAGGAGATCGCCGCCGACCTGATCAAGCTCTACAGCGCCCGCATGGCCGCCCCCGGCCACGCCTTCGGCTCCGACACGCCCTGGCAGCGCGAGCTGGAGGACGCCTTCCCCTACGCGGAGACCCCGGACCAGCTCACCACGATCGCCGAGGTCAAGGAGGACATGGAGAAGACGGTCCCGATGGACCGCCTGATCTGCGGCGACGTCGGTTACGGCAAGACCGAGATCGCGGTGCGGGCCGCGTTCAAGGCGGTGCAGGACGGCAAGCAGGCCGCCGTCCTCGTACCGACGACGCTGCTGGTGCAGCAGCACTTCGGAACGTTCTCCGAGCGGTACGCGCAGTTCCCGGTGAACGTGCGGGCGCTCTCCCGCTTCCAGAGCGACACCGAGGCGAAGGCGACCCTGGAGGGCCTGAGGGACGGCTCGGTGGACATCGTCATCGGCACGCACCGGCTGTTCTCCTCCGAGACCAAGTTCAAGGACCTCGGTCTGGTCATCGTCGACGAGGAGCAGCGCTTCGGCGTCGAGCACAAGGAGCAGCTGAAGAAGCTGCGCGCCAACGTCGACGTGCTCACGATGTCCGCGACGCCGATCCCGCGCACCCTGGAGATGGCGGTCACCGGCATCCGCGAGATGTCGACGATCACCACGCCGCCGGAGGAGAGGCACCCGGTGCTCACCTTCGTCGGGCCGTACGAGGAGAAGCAGATCGGCGCGGCGATCCGGCGCGAGCTGCTGCGCGAGGGCCAGGTCTTCTACATCCACAACCGGGTGGAGTCCATCGACAAGGCGGCGGCGCGGCTGCGCGAGATCGTCCCCGAGGCGCGCATCGCCACCGCGCACGGCCAGATGTCGGAGTCGGCCCTGGAGCAGGTCGTCGTCGACTTCTGGGAGAAGAAGTTCGACGTGCTGGTCTCCACGACGATCGTCGAGTCCGGCATCGACATCGCCAACGCCAACACCCTGATCGTGGAGCGCGGCGACACCTTCGGCCTGTCCCAGCTGCACCAGCTGCGCGGCCGCGTCGGCCGTGGCCGGGAGCGCGGTTACGCCTACTTCCTGTACCCGCCGGAGAAGCCGCTGACGGAGACCGCGCACGAGCGCCTGGCGACCATCGCGCAGCACACCGAGATGGGCGCGGGCATGTACGTGGCGATGAAGGACCTGGAGATCCGCGGCGCGGGCAACCTGCTCGGCGGCGAGCAGTCCGGGCACATCGCGGGCGTCGGCTTCGACCTGTACGTGCGGATGGTCGGCGAGGCGGTCGCGGACTACCGCAGGCAGCTGGAGACGGGCGAGATCCAGGAAGAGGCGCCGCTGGAGGTCAAGATCGAGCTGCCGGTCGACGCGCACGTCCCGCACGACTACGCGCCCGGCGAGCGGCTGCGCCTGCAGGCCTACCGGTCGATCGCCTCCGCCAACAGCGAGGAGGACGTCCGGCACGTCCGCGAGGAACTCACCGACCGCTACGGCAAACTGCCCGAGCCGGTGGAGAACCTGCTGCTGGTCGCCGGGCTGCGGATGCTCGCGCGGGCCTGCGGGGTCGGCGAGATCGTGCTCCAGGGCACCAACATCCGGTTCGCGCCGGTGGAGTTGCGCGAGTCGCAGGAGCTGCGCCTGAAGCGCCTGTACCCCGGCAGCGTCATCAAGCCGGCCACGCACCAGGTGCTGGTCCCGCGCCCGAAGACGGCCAAGGTCGGCGGCAAGCCGCTGATCGGACGCGAACTGCTGGCGTGGGTGGGCGAGTTCCTGACGTCGGTGCTGGACTCGTAAGGGACGGTTCGCCGTTCCTGCGCGGGCCCGTTTCGGCCCGAGGCCGGGGGAACGGGCGAAGCCGCCCTCCGGATGCGCGATCCGTGGGCGGCTTCGGCCTCGGTCGGGGGCCTACTGCTGGTCGGGGCGGTCGCGGTCCATGCCGAGGCGCTGCTCGGCCTGGCGCTGCGCGGTGTCGACCTGGTCCTCGTATTTCCCGCCAGTCTTGTCGTTGACCATTTTTTCGCCGGCGTCGGACATCTGCTTGCCCTTGTCCTGCGCCTGCTTGTTCTGGCGGAACCTGTCCAAGAGGCCCATGCGGAAGCTCCTTCCGGTGAGAACTCCCTTCCGACGATACGCCGGGGATGAGCGGGATGCCCAAGTATGGGCAGAGATGGTCTGAACCTCTGTGCGGTTACGGTGTGTACACAGAGGCCGTGGGGGAAGACTCGCGGGTGCGGGGTGGAACCGGTCGAGCAAGGGGAGGGACGCACCGTGAGGTGTGCGAGGGGCGGGGTCACGGTCGCCGCCGTGCTGTTGCTGGGCATCACCGGCTGCACGCCGCAGACGCCGGGGTCATCGGGGCCGGAGCGGTCGGCCGGAGACGGGCACGCGGTCAGTCCGCTGGCCAACCCCGACGGGACGAAACCCGGGCTGGCGCCCCTCACCGACGCGGCCGACCGCGCCGAGGCCAGGGCGCTCATCCAGAAGGTGGCGACCAAGGGGCGCGGCCCGAAGACCGGGTACGCGCGCGACAAGTTCGGCTACGCCTGGATGGACTCGGTCCCCGGTGACGTGCCCTACGCCCACAACGGCTGCGACACCCGCAACGACCTGCTCAAGCGCGACGGTCAGGACGTCCGCTTCCGCAAGGGCTCCAACTGCGTGGTCGTCTCCATGACGCTGCACGACCCCTACACCGGCAAGAGCATCGCGTGGACCAAGTCCCGTGCCACCACGGTGCAGATCGACCACGTCATGCCGCTGTCGTACGACTGGCAGATGGGCGCCTCGCGCTGGGCCAAGGACAAGCGTGAGGCCATCGCCAACGACCCGCTCAATCTCGTTCCGGTGGACGGGCCCGCCAACGGCGCCAAGAGCGACTCAGGCCCGGCGACATGGCTGCCGCCGGACAAGCGGATCCGGTGCGCCTACGCGGTGCGCTTCGCACAGGTGTCGCTCAAGTACGCCCTGCCCGTCACCACCGCCGACAAGCAGATGATGCTGCGTCAGTGCGACTGAGGGGCGCAGGCAACTAAGGGGGCGCAGGCATGAACCTGCGCCCCCTCGCCCCCTCGCCCCCTCGTCCCCTGGTCCCCTCGCCCCCCTCGGGCCGTCGGTCAGGAGGTCGGTGCCGCCTTGCGCAGCGACTCCACCAGGTGCGTCGTGAGCTTCTTCGCCGAGGCTGCGCCGTTCTCGGAGCCGGCGGTGGACATGACGGTGATGACCGACTTCCCGACCCGGCTGGCGATCAGCGTGGTGCCGTTCTCCCAGGTGGCGCTGGTGAGCGTGAGCGTGTAGGCCTCGTTGCCGAGCCCGTCCGCGGACTTGCCCTTCACCCGCACCTTGACGTGGTCGGCGGTGTCCGTGAACGTCGCGCACTCGGCCGCCACGCCGCGGATCCGCTGCATCACCGCCTGCGCGGTCGTGCCCTGGAAGGCGTCGATCTCCTGGGTCATCTCCTCGGTCCGGTCCTGGTCGGCGCGGTCGTCCTGGGCGAACGACACGCCGCCCTTGTAGCCGGTGACGTCGAGCCAGGCCGTGTTCTCCAGCTTGGTGCAGTCCGTCTTGGCCGTGTTCCGGCTGCTCGGCGCGAGGAAGTCGTCGCCGCTGTCCGTCGCTCCGTCGGCGACCGGGGTCAGCCCTGCCGGGAAGACCGACGCCGGGGCCAGCGCCTGCTTGAGCTGCGTGCCCGTGAGCAGACCGGCGTTGGGGTTCTGGGCCTTCGCCGGCGCGCCGGAGGCGGCGGCCGGCTTGCCGTCGGCCGTGTCCTGGCCGGACTGGCAGCCGGTCAGGACCGCGGCGGTCGCGGTGACCAGGCAGAGGGTGGTGGCGGCGAGAGCGGTGCGACGCATGGGGGTTCCTTGGTGGAGAGGGTGAGTGCGGGTGGGGCCCGCCGAGTGCGGGCGGGCCCGGTGGATGAGCGCGGTCCCGGGTGGGGGGCCGGGAATCACGCCGCAGGGGCTTGAGGCCGGGGCGGCCGGTCAGCCGGTCTTCTTCCAGTCCTTGCAGCCGGCGGTCTTGAAGTAGGCGTCCGAGGCGCTGATGGTCACCACGGCCGAGCCGCTCACGTTGTTGTTCGCGATGATCGACTCGACGGAGTGCCCGGCGTCCTTGGTGCGCTCCCAGTAGCAGGAGTCGTCGGCGTTGCCGGTGGAGCGATAGGTGCCGGGAGCGATGTCGACGCCGACCTTGAACATGCCGCCGTCGCCCTTCATCGCGGAGGCGGGCGTGCCCTTGGCCCCCGCGCCGACCGCCTCCCAGTCGTGGCAGCCGGTGGACTTGAACAGCTTGTCGCCGGGCTTGATCGTCACGTAGCTGGTGCCGGTGACGTTGTCGTTGGCCAGGATCGCGTCGGTCTCGCCGGAGGCGTCCTTGGCCCGCTCCCAGTAACACATGCCCTCGGTGTTGCCGGAGGTGCGGTAGGTGCCGGGCTTGATGTCCGAGCCGACCTGGAAGTCGCCGTCGCCGTCGAACGCGGCCTTCTTCTCCTCGGCCGCCTCCGCCCCCGGTTTCTGCGCACCGGAGCCCTTGCCCCCCGCGCTCTGGCCGGCGGAGGCCGACGACCCCTTGTCCTTGCCGCCGGAGCTGCCGGATCCGCCGTCGCTGCCGGCGTTCGCCGACACGGCACCTATGACGACGATCCCCACGACGGCGCCCAGCGCGACCTTGACCTTCGTGCCCATGGCTGTGTCCCCCCTCGGACGGTGTGACCGCCTCTTCTGAAGCGGCCGTTCGTTCGCTGGGTCAATAAGAGCATGCACTGTGAACCGAGTCAACACGATTCACGGCAAGAGTTGAGCACACGACTGTTAAGCCTCGGATCTTGTGTTCGCCGGTATCCTCGGCGTCACAGGTGCGGCCGTACGGGGCGGTCGCACAGCGCGGACGAGGGGAGCGCGGCCCGTGCAGGACGAGGCGGCAGAGCAGGCGGCGACGAGCAGGGCGGTCACGCGCGCGACGACGAAAGCGGTCGGCGGGGTCACCGGCAGCGGGACCACCACCGGCACCGGCGCGGGCACGACCAACGGCGCCGGCACCGGCACGACCACCGGCACCGGCGCGGGAACCGCACCCGCCGCCGACAACGCCACCGAGGTGACCGCCGCCGGTATCGCGCGCCTCGCCGGCGTCGGCCGCGCCGCCGTCAGCAACTGGCGCCGCCGGCACGCCGACTTCCCCAAGCCCGTCGGCGGCACCGAGACCAGCCCCTCCTTCGCGCTCGCTGAGGTCGAGGACTGGCTGCGCCGTCAGGGCAAGCTCGCCGAGGTCCCGCTGCGCGAACGCGTCTGGCAGCAGCTCGCGGGCCACCCCGAGGGCCCCGTCACCGCCCTCACCCACGCCGGCTGCGTCCTGCTCCTCATCCACGACCGCCCCACCGTCTGGCTGGACATCAGCGCCGGCTCCGACGAACGCCTGGCCGCGATGGCGCCGTCCGCCCTGGAGCAGGTCCTCACCCCGCGCTTCGGCGGCCCGCACGCCCCCGCGCCCGCCGTGCGCACCCCCACCGGCCCCCAACTGCTCCCGTCCGCACCCCTGTTGCGCGGCGCCGCGGAACTCGCCGCCGAACTCGGCGCCCGGCAGACCTTCGAGTTCCTGCTCGGCCGGCACCTCGACGCCAACCCGCGCCAGTACACGCTCACCCCCGCCGAACTGGCCTCCCTCATGGCCGACCTGGCCGGCGGCGCCCGCACCGTCCTGGACCCGGCCTGCGGCACCGGCGCCCTGCTGCGCGCCGTCGCCCCACGCCCCGGCCAGGAGCTGTACGCCCAGGACAGCGCGCCCGACCTGGCCGCGCTCACCGCGCTCCGGCTCGCCCTGCACTCCCCGGCCGCCGTGCACGCCGCCGCCTGTGACACCCTGCGCGCCGACGCCCACCGGGCGGTGCGCGCCGACGCGGTGCTCTGCCACCCGCCGTTCAACGAACGCAACTGGGGCCACGACGAACTCGCCTACGACCCGCGCTGGGAGTACGGCTTTCCGGCCCGCGCCGAGTCCGAGCTGGCCTGGGTGCAGCACGCGCTGGCCCGCCTGCGCGACGGCGGCACCGCGGTGCTGCTGATGCCGCCCGCCACCGCCTCCCGCCGCTCCGGCCGCCGTATCCGCGCCGACCTGCTGCGGCGGGGCGCGCTGCGGGCCGTGATCGCCCTGCCGGTGGGCGCGGCACCGCCGTACAACATCCCGCTGCATCTGTGGCTGCTGCGCCGGCCCGCCGGCGTGGCCGCGCAGCCCGAGGTGCTGCTCGCCGACGCCGGGCAGTTCGCGGGGGAGGGGCGCGGCGGGCCCGACTGGCAGGCCGTGCGCGAGGCGGTGCTGGACGCCTGGTCCGCCTTCGACCGCGCGGGCGGCTTCGAGGAACGGCCCGGTCTGGCCCGCTCCCTGCCCGTCATCGACCTCCTGGACGACGACGTCGACCTGGCGCCCGCCCGCCACCTGCCGCCCGCGGCGCCGGCCGACGGCACGGGGGCGCTCACAGTGGTGCGTGAACGCCTCGGCGAGACCCTGCGCCTGACCGGGGAGCTCACGCCGGCGCCCGTGGACGCGCCCCGGCGTGAGCGCTGGCCGCTCACCACCGTCGGGGAACTCGCCCGCGGCGGCGCCCTGGAAATGCGGACCGGCGGCAACGGAGGCCCCACGCGCGTGCGGGTGCTCACCGACCACGACGTGCTCGCCGGGACGGCACCGTCGGGCTCGCTGCCGGAGAGCGAGGAGGAGGCGGTGCTGACGCGGCCGGGCGACGTGGTGGTGCCGGTGGTCGGCGGCGGCGCGGTGGCGCGCGTCATCGACGAGACGACCCGGGACGCCGCCCTCGGCCGCAACCTCGTTCTGCTGCGCCCCGACCGGCAGGCGCTCGACCCGTGGTTCCTCGCCGGCTTCCTGCGCGGCACCGCCAACAACCGCCAGGCCAGCAGCTACGCCTCCACCGCCACCCGGCTCGACGTGCGCCGTCTGCACCTGCCCCGGCTGCCGCTGGAGGAACAGCGGCGCTACGGCGAACGGTTCCGCGCCCTCGAGGAGTTCGAGCGGGCGCTCCGGCGGACGAGCCTGCTCGGTGAGCAGCTCGTGCGCGGGATGTACGACGGGCTGACGGACGGCACGGTCGCGCCGGAGTGATCAGTGTGACAACGGTTCGGTACAACCCGTGCCGTGTTGTCCGTGGCGGCCTATACGCTCGAACTCCGACGCGGACACGGTCCTGTCGGACGTCCGTCCCATCGGTCCCACCCGGTCCAGGAGCAGTCATGTACGGCCACGGCGCGGCGCCGCCCTCCCGCAGCGCGGGAACCGTCATCACCCTGCGCGTGCTGTTCGCCGCCGCCGGTTTCCTCTCGTGCGGGCTGCTGGCCTGCCTTCCACTGTTCCGGATCGCCTTCGTGCGCGGCCGCCGGCTCGACTGGGCCGCGGCCTGGGTGAGCCTGCCGCTGTCCATCACCGCCTTCGCGGTGGTCGGTTCGGTCCCCGAGGGCGACTCGCGCGGCGACGTCGCGCTGGCGCTGGTGCTGATCCTGGGGGCCGTCGCCACGGCGTACTTCCTGGTCGTGGACATTCAGCTGGACCGCGCACGGCGGCTTCGGGCCACCGGGTACGCCCACGCGCAGGCCCCGACCGTCCACGGCTCCTACGGCTACCCCCAGCCGGGACCGGCGTACCCGCCACCCGGACCGGTGCCCCCCGTGGCCCCGGTCCACCCCACACCGATACCCCAGCCGCTCGCGACCCCCACCCCGCCGCCCCCGCACCGCCCCGCGCCCGCGCGGATCGATCAGGTGCGGGCCGAACTCGACGAGCTCAGCGACTACCTGCGGCGCGGTGACGGCCACGAGGGTCACGGCGAGGGCGGAAGGTGACCGTGACGACGGGGCGAATGATCGCCGGCCGTTACGAACTGGCCTCCCTCCTCGGCCAGGGCGGCATGGGCCAGGTGTGGACGGCCTACGACCGCAGGCTCGACCGGCGCGTGGCGGTGAAGCTGCTGCGCCCCGACAAGGTGGCCGGGCAGGAGGCCGACGAGCTGCGCCGCCGGTTCCTGCGCGAGTGCCGGGTGACCGCGCAGGTCGACCACCCGGGCCTGGTGACCGTGCACGACGCGGGCAGCGAGGGCGAGGAGCTGTTCCTCGTCATGCAGTACGTCGACGGCGCCGACCTGTCGGACCACCTCGCCGAGCACGACCCGTACCCGTGGCCGTGGGCGGTCGCCGTGGCGGCGCAGCTGTGCGCCGTGCTGAGCGCCGTGCACGCGGTGCCGATCGTCCACCGCGACCTCAAGCCGCGCAACGTGATGGTCAAGCAGGACGGCACGGTCACCGTGCTCGACCTGGGCGTGGCCTCCGTGATGGACAGCGACACCACCCGCCTGACCCACACCGGCTCACCCATCGGCTCGCCCGCCTACATGGCCCCGGAGCAGGCGATGGGCGGCGCGGTCGGGCCGTACACCGACCTGTACGCGCTCGGTGTGCTGCTGCACGAACTGCTCAGCGGGAACGTCCCGTTCGCCGGTTCCACCGCGCTCGGCGTGCTGCACCGGCATCTGTACGAGCCGCCGGTGCCGGTGCGCCGGTTCCGCCCCGAGGTCCCCGAGGCGCTGGAGACGCTGGTGCTGCGTCTGCTCGCCAAGGATCCCCTGCACCGGCCCGCGTCCGCGCAGGAGGTGTACGAGCAGCTGGTGCCGCTGCTGCCCGGGCGCGGCATACCGAGCGGGGCGCCGCTGGACCCCACGCGCCCCTTCCTGCGTCCGCACGCCCCCTGGCCGGACCGCGCCCGCACCCCCGCGCCGCAGCCGTCCCCCGCCGCCCATCCGCCCGCCGCGGGGAAACCCGATGTGGCCGCCGCCGTGGACGAGGTCAAGCGCCTGCTCGGGCAGGGCAGCATCACGCAGGCCGTCGACATCCTCGGCGCGATCCTGCCCGTCGCCGCCGGGGAACACGGCGAGCACTCCCCGGTCGTACGGACCCTGCGCAAGCAGTACGCCGCCACGCTCATGGACGACGGCCAGTACCGGCGTGCGCTGCCCGAACTGCGCCGCCTGGCCGACGAACGCGCCGCCGAGGCCGGAGTCTCCGACCCGCAGTCCCTGCGCTTCCGCTACGACGCCGCCCAGTGCCTGGAGCAGCTCGGCGAGCCGGGGGCCGCGCTCGCCGAGTACCGCGCGCTGCTGCCGTACTACGAGAACCAGTACGTCTCCGGCGATCCCGCGCTCGCCCACGAGCTGCGCCGCCGCATCGGTCTGCTGCTGCTCGCCCTCGGCGACCGGCCCGCCGCGCACGACACGCTGATGCGCCTGCTGCACGACGTGGAACGGCTCCACGGCCCCGGGCACCCGCTGGCCGCGGACGTGCGCCGCACCCTGCAATGGCTGGGGCAGGTGCGGGGCTAGGCACGGCACGGGCTAACGTACGAGCCGCTCGTGGTTGTCGCGGACACCGAGCGGTCACATACATCGAAGGGGTGGGGTCAGCCGTGTCCAGCCATCGTCAGTCCAAGAAACGCAGATACATCACCTGGGCGGTGGCGGGCGCCGCCGTCGTCGCCGGGGGCGGGATAGCCGCACAGCAGTCCATGGCGGCCACCACCTGGCCCGCCCAGAAGACGTACACCGGCCGGGCCTTCGACACCTGCACCGCGCCCTCGCTCAGCGCCATGAAGGCCTGGCGCGCCGACGGCTACTACGGCGGCGCGGCCGTCTACATCGGCGGCAAGAACCGCGGCTGCAGCCAGCCCAACCTCACCGCGTCCTGGGTGAAGTCGGTGAACGCCCAGGGCTGGAAGCTCGTCCCGCTCTACGTCGGCGCGCAGCCGCCCTGCCAGACCAGCCGCAACCCCGAGAAGCTGACCGCCGCCACGGCCGCCTCCCTCGGCGCGAGCGACGCGAGCGACGCCGTGGCCAAGGCCGCGGCGCTCGGCATGAAGGCCGGCAGCGCGATCTACCTCGACATGGAGCCGTACGACATCACGAACAAGTCGTGCAACGACGCCGTGCTGACGTACGTGCGCGCGTTCACAAAGGGGCTGCGGGCCAAGACCTACCGGGCCGGTTTCTACGGTTTCAGCAGCTCCAGCGCCAAGGCGATCGCCACGGCCACCAACAAGACGGACCTGCCGGGCAACCTCTGGTACGCGCTGTGGGACAAGAAGGAGACCACCACCGCGGACTGGCCGTGGGGCGTGTCGCAGTTCACCAACCACAGCCGTGGCCACCAGTACCTGGTGAACAGCAAGGAGACCCGGGGCGGTTACACGATCACCGTGGACCGCGACGCGTGGGACGCGCCGGTGGCCATCGTCGGCTGACGTTCTTCGTCAGGAGGGCGCGCGGCGGTGCCGGAAGTGGCGGTGAATCGTTGGTCGAATGGGTTGGCCTCAGCCTGCCCACTGCCTACCATCGATCACCGCAAGACCTTGTGCACCGTCGCACAATCTCCTCGGGAGGTTCCCCTTGCACCGCCGCCGTCGCACCGCGCTCCTGCTGTCCGCCGCGATCGTCGCAGCTCCCCTGCTCACCGCCTGCGGAAGTGACACGCATCCGGGTGCGGCGGCCGTCGTCGGCGGCCAGAAGATCACGGTCTCCCAGCTTCAGGACCGGGTGAACGAGGTCCGCGCGGCGCAGCGCGCGGCAGCCGGAGACCAGGCGAACTACGCGCGCGCGGTCTCCGGCTCCGGCAACCTCACCCGGCAGACGCTGCACAGCATGGTCCTGGACCAGGTGCTGCACCGCGCAGCTCAGGACGCGCACGTCGCCGTCACCCCCCGCGACGTGCAGCAGCTGCGCGCGGGCGTGGAGCAGCAGCTCGGCGGGGCCAAGGCCCTGGAGACGACCTGGCTGCGCGAGTACGGCATCCCGCCGCAGCGCGTCGACGACAACCTGCGCCTGCAGGTCGAGGCCCAGAAGCTCGCCGCGAAGCTGGGCACCGACACCAACCAGCCGGCGTTCTGGAAGGCCCTGTCCACGGCGTCGCAGGAACTGGGCGTCGACCTCAACCCGCGCTACGGCACCTGGGACGCCCGGAAGGTCGGCCGGGTGGACGCGACGACCCCGTGGGTGAAGGACGTGACGGCGGCGTCACAGCAGCCGGCGTAACGGGACCTCCCGGCCGACGGCGAGGTGTCCCACCCGAGGGGCGCGGGGCTGTTTTTGATATGCGGCTCCGCCGCGTGGGCGCGACCAGCCACAGACCGCCCGCGCCCGCCCGCCCACAGACACCTCCCGAGCTGGTGGGCGGTACGTTCGAACCGTGAACGCACCTCGCCCAGAGAACCCCGGCCGCATCGTTCTGCTCACCACCAGCCACAGAGTCGCCCCCGGCCTCCTCTCCTGGCCCGCCTGGAAGGCACTCCGCACGGCCGGCAGGGTGCTGTGCGCCGACGACGCCCACCCCCAGCTCCCCTACCTCCGTGACGCCGGCGTCGACGTCGAGGTGACCGCCGTGACCGCCGAGGAACTCCTCGCCGCCTGCGAAGGCGCCCGCACCGTCGTGGTCGTGGCGAGCGGCGAGGGCGAGCCGGCGCTGACCGACGGCCTCGCCCGGCTGGCCGGCTCCGGCCGCGTCACCATGCCGGAGCTGGAGCTGCTGCCCGCCTCCTACGACCTGCCCGGCGCCCGCCTGCTGGACCTCGTCCAGGTCATGGACCGCATCCGCGTCGCCTGCCCGTGGTCCTCGCGGCAGACCCACGAGGGCCTGGCAAAGTACGCCATGGAGGAGGCGTACGAGCTGGTCGAGGCCATCGAGGACGGCGACCGCGACGAACTGCGCGAGGAGCTGGGCGACGTGCTGCTCCAGGTGGTCTTCCACGCCCGCATCGCCGAGGAGGACACCGACGCCCCCTTCTCGATCGACGACGTGGCCGGCGGCATCGTCGCCAAGCTCATCCACCGCCACCCGCATGTCTTCGGGGACGCCACCGCCACCACCCCCGAGGAGGTCAAGGCGCACTGGCTGCGCACCAAGGCGCAGGAGAAGCGGCGCGCCTCCGTCACCGAGGGCGTCCCGCTCCACCAGCCCGCCCTCTCCCTCGCCGCCAAGCTCGCCGCCCGCACCCGCACGGCCGGCCTGGACGTCGAGCTGCCGCAGGGCGACGGCATCGGCTACCAGCTGCTCGCGCTCGCCGCGCGCGCCGAGGCGGACGGCGTCGACCCGGAGACGTCGCTGCGCGCGGCGGCCCGCGCCTACCGGGACGCGATCCGCGAGGCCGAGGGCGTCGCCCCCGGCGCGCTCGCCGCGGCGCCCGCCGAACACCGCGACGCCGAGGCCCACCCGGATCCGGATACGGTCGAGGAGTGACCGAGCAGCTCCGCCCCGACGACACCGCTCCCGAACTCTTCACCTGGGAGTTCGCGGCCGACCCCTACCCCGCGTACGCCTGGCTGCGCGAGCACGCGCCCGTGCATCGCACCCGGCTGCCCAGCGGGGTGGAGGCCTGGCTGGTCACCCGGTACGCCGACGCCCGCCAAGCCCTGGCCGACCCGCGCCTGAGCAAGAACCCGGCGCACCACGACGAGCCGGCGCACGCCAAGGGCAAGACCGGCATCCCCGGGGAGCGCAAGGCGGAGCTGATGACGCACCTGCTGAACATCGACCCGCCGGACCACACCCGGCTGCGGCGCCTGGTCAGCAAGGCGTTCACGCCCCGCCGGGTCGCGGAGTTCGCGCCGCGCGTGCAGGAGCTCACCGACCACCTCATCGACCAGTTCGCGCACAAGGGATCCGCCGACCTCATCCACGAGTTCGCCTTCCCGCTGCCCATCTACGCCATCTGCGACCTGCTCGGCGTCCCCCGTGAGGACCAGGACGACTTCCGGGACTGGGCCGGGATGATGATCCGGCACGGGGGAGGGCCGCGGGGCGGGGTCGCCCGGTCGGTGAAGAAGATGCGCGGCTACCTCGCCGAGCTGATCCACAGGAAGCGGCAGGCCCTGCCCGCCGAAGCCGCCCCCGGCGAAGATCTGATCTCCGGCCTGATCCGCGCCTCGGACCACGGCGAGCACCTCACCGAGAACGAGGCCGCGGCGATGGCGTTCATCCTGCTGTTCGCCGGTTTCGAGACGACCGTCAACCTCATCGGCAACGGCACCTACGCCCTGCTCACCCACCCCGAGCAGCGGCACCGGCTGCAGGACTCCCTCGCCCGGGGCGAACGCGCGCTGCTGGAGACCGGCGTGGAGGAACTCCTGCGCTTCGACGGCCCGGTGGAGCTGGCGACCTGGCGGTTCGCCACCGAGCCGCTGAGCATCGGCGGGCAGGCCATCGCCCCCGGTGACCCCGTCCTCGTCGTCCTGGCCGCCGCCGACCGCGATCCGGAGCGCTTCCCCGGGCCGGACGTGCTGGACCTCGCCCGGCGTGACAACCAGCACCTCGGCTACGGCCACGGCATCCACTACTGCCTGGGCGCCCCGCTGGCCCGCCTGGAGGGCCAGGCCGCCCTCGCCACCCTGCTCACCCGGCTGCCCGACCTCCAACTGGGCGCGGAACCGGCCGACTTGCGCTGGCGTGGCGGTCTCATCATGCGGGGGCTGCGGCAATTGCCCGTGGTGTTCACGCCCGAGGGCACACAGGAAAATGACACCTCTTCAACTTTGTGATCTTCACGTGATCTGCGCGGCATGAACTTGTGACTGACGATCGTCTGCCGATACGTTCACTCGTCAGCGCGACGCCATTGACTCAAGGCGCCGCGCCGGTCACTGCTGTCTCGCGAAAGGTCACCGCATGCTCCCCGGGAACGGTCGACACCGTCGCCCCCGTCAGGCTCCGGCACTCCTCGTCGCGGCCGGAGTGACCGGCTCCGCCATCGCCATCCCGCTGCTCGGCGCGGCGAGCGCCCACGCGGCCGACGGCACGACGTGGGACAAGGTGGCCGAGTGCGAGAGCGGCGGCCGCTGGAGCGACAACCCCGGAATCGGGCTGTACGGCGGCCTGCACCTGTCGCAGGAGGACTGGGAGGGCCACGGCGGCCTGGAGTACGCGGCCCGCCCCGACCTCGCCAGCCGCTCGCAGCAGATAGCCGTCGCCGAGAAGGTCCTCGCCGACCAGGGCGTCGGCCACTGGACGCTGTGCGGGCTGACGTCGGGCCTGTCCGCCGACACCTCCGCACCCGACGTCGACACGGGCGTACCGGGCGACACGTCGGGCGGCGGCTCGGCCTCCGCCGGCGCTACCGCCGGATCGGACTCCTCCGGCTCGGACTCCTCCGGCTCCAGCGGGTCCACCGGTTCGCCCGACTCCTCCGGTTCGGCCGGTACCTCCGGATCCACCGATACCTCCGGATCATCCGGAACCTCCGGTTCGGTGGACTCGCCCGGCTTGCCCGACTCCTCCGGTACGCCCTCCGGTACGGCGGCCGGTGCTCCCTCCGCGGGCAGCCCCGCGCAGCCCTCTGACGGCCTGTCGTCCACCACCCCGTCCGCGGGCGGTGCCGGCAAGGCCGGTGCGTCCGGAAGTGCGGAGCCCGGCACCTCGCAGCCGTCCGACAGTGCCTCCACCGGTGCCGCAAACGGCGACGATCCGGACAACCTGCGTCAGATCGTCGGGGATTCGGGGCTCGTCGACACCGGCGCCCTCGACGGCGGTGGCCGCCACCGCGGCGTCAGCGCACAGGAGGACGCGACCGAAGCGAGCGCGGCGCCCGCCTCGGGCCGGCACGCCTCGCGCTACACCGTGCGCGACGGGGACAGCCTCACGTCCATCGCCGACTCCCTTGGCGTCGCGGGCGGGTGGCGCGCTCTGTACGCGGAGAACCAGGACGCGATCGGTGCCGACCCGAGCCACATCGTGCCCGGTCAGACACTGCTTGTCGGTGGCGAAACGGGCGAAAAGTAGCGGGAGTTGACGCCCCGTTTCGAGACTAATGTCCGCTTTGGTGAAAGTGTGGGATGAGTCTCAGAAGCCGTGATCGTCTTTGAAATTCGGCCGATCGCCTGTCTACGGTCATGACCGCTCGCCACCGCGAGCCCCGGCCGGCCGCAACGCCGAATCCTGCCAGCGGCCGCACGGGAACAGTCGTCGCTTAACGCGCCGCAGGCAGGAGCGGGGGACCCAAGGTAAGTGCCGTGCCCGGCAGTTGAGCCGGAGCGGCTAGGGGTGAAGCCACACCTCCTCCAGGGGAGGGGTGGCCGGGCAACTCAACCGGCCCGAACCCGACAGCTCACCTCGCAGGCGTCGGTGAGGGGATCCACCATGCTGTTTTCCGGCAAGGGCAAGCACCGTCGTCCCTCCAAGGCCACCCGCGCCATCGCGATCGCCGGTGTCACCGGTGCCGCCGTCGCCGCTCCGCTGATGGCGGCCGGCAACGCCTCCGCCGCCACCACCTCCGAGTGGGACGCGGTCGCCCAGTGCGAGTCCGGCGGCAACTGGTCCATCAACACCGGCAACGGTTACTACGGCGGCCTGCAGTTCTCCGCCTCCACCTGGGCCGCGTACGGCGGTACCGCCTACGCCCCGCAGGCCAACCAGGCCAGCAAGGCGCAGCAGATCCAGGTCGCCGAGAAGGTCCTCGCCTCCCAGGGCAAGGGCGCCTGGCCGGTCTGCGGCACGGGCCTGTCGAGCACCCCCAACGAAGGCGGCGCCTCCTCGAGCTCCTCCCAGAGCAGCGGCTCGTCCTCCCAGGGCGCCACCACGACGCGCTCCACCGAGCAGCAGAGCGCCTCCCGCTCCAGCGAGCGCCCGGCGCAGTCGCAGAAGAAGCAGAGCTCGAAGACCGTCACCACCCCGACCGGCAAGAAGGTCAAGAAGGGCGACGGCGAGTACAAGGTCGTCAAGGGCGACACCCTCAGCTCCATCGCCGAGAAGCACAAGGTCGCCGGCGGCTGGAAGAAGCTGTTCGACCTGAACAAGGACATCGTCCAGGACGCCGACCTGATCTACCCGGGCCAGCAGCTGCACCTGAAGTAAGCGGCAGCCGGCAGACCAAGGGCCGCTCCCCGTCCCCACGGGCTCCCCGCCCCGGTGCGTGTTCCCCCGTACGCACCGGGGCGGGGTTTTGTCTGCCGCTGGTTCGCCGGATATTCAGCCAGAACGCCACCCCCCTTTGTTCCGACGGTGAACAATGGGTACGGTCTGTCTGTCCACGGGCCGGGCGGTCGGCTGGCCGATGGCCCCGGGGCGGTTAGGCTCTAGTCGCAAGGCTCACCAGCCCCGCACTTTCAGCGTCACATCCACGAAGGAGATGCTCGTGCCGTCCATCGACGTCGTCGTAGCCCGGGAAATCCTGGACTCCCGAGGCAACCCCACGGTCGAGGTCGAGGTCGGCCTCGACGACGGCAGCACCGGGCGTGCCGCCGTTCCGTCCGGCGCCTCGACGGGCGCCTTCGAGGCCATCGAGCTGCGTGACGGCGACGCCAGCCGTTACCAGGGCAAGGGTGTCGAGAAGGCCGTGCTGGCCGTCATCGAGCAGATCGGCCCGGAGCTGGTCGGCTACGACGCCACCGAGCAGCGTCTGATCGACCAGGCCATGTTCGACCTGGACGCCACCGACAACAAGGGCTCGCTGGGCGCCAACGCCATCCTCGGCGTCTCCCTCGCCGTCGCCCACGCCGCCTCCGAGGCCAGCGACCTGCCGCTGTTCCGCTACCTGGGCGGCCCGAACGCGCACCTGCTGCCGGTGCCGATGATGAACATCCTGAACGGCGGCTCGCACGCCGACTCCAACGTGGACATCCAGGAGTTCATGATCGCCCCGATCGGCGCGGAGTCCTTCTCCGAGGCCCTGCGCTGGGGCGCCGAGGTCTACCACACCCTGAAGAAGGTCCTGAAGTCCAAGGGCCTGGCCACCGGCCTCGGCGACGAGGGCGGCTTCGCCCCGAACCTCGGCTCCAACCGCGAGGCCCTCGACCTCATCCTCGAGGCGATCAAGGAGGCCGGCTACACCCCCGGCGAGCAGATCGCCCTCGCCCTCGACGTGGCCGCGTCCGAGTTCTACAAGGACGGCTCCTACGTCTTCGAGGGCAAGAACCGCTCCGCCGAGGAGATGACCGAGTACTACGCCGAGCTGGTCGAGGCGTACCCGCTGGTCTCCATCGAGGACCCGCTGTTCGAGGACGACTGGGAGGGCTGGAAGACCATCACCGCCAAGCTCGGTGACAAGGTCCAGCTCGTCGGTGACGACCTGTTCGTCACCAACCCCGAGCGCCTGGCCCGCGGCATCGAGGAGGGCGCCGCCAACGCCCTGCTGGTCAAGGTCAACCAGATCGGCTCGCTCACCGAGACCCTGGACGCCGTCGAGCTGGCCCAGCGCAACGGCTACAAGTGCATGATGTCCCACCGCTCCGGCGAGACCGAGGACGTCACCATCGCCGACCTCGCCGTCGCCACCAACTGCGGCCAGATCAAGACCGGCGCCCCGGCCCGCTCCGAGCGCGTCGCCAAGTACAACCAGCTGCTGCGCATCGAGGAGATCCTCGACGACGCCGCGGTGTACGCCGGCCGCAGCGCGTTCCCCCGCTTCCGGGGCGCGGTCTCCAAGGGCTGACCCATCCTGGCGTAAGGCTTAGCCAGTCGTACGTACGTCCCCGTACTCGGTCCCGTACCGTGTCCGGGGACGTACGCGCGTGTGAAAGGGGAGGCCGGCATGGCCGTGAAGGACCGGGACCGTTTCTCCACGGCGACCAGGATCCGGCTGCTCGGCGAGCAGACCGCGGCCCGCGTCTACCGTTCCCAGACCAAACGGCAGGCCCGCCGCTCCCGGCTCACCGGCCGCGCGGCACTGCTCGCGCTGGTGGTGTGCTCACTGATCGTGGCGCTCGCCTACCCCATGCGCCAGTACGTCTCGCAGCGCGCCGAGATCGCCGATCTGCAACGGCAGAAGCAGCAGGCCAGGCAGCGCGTGGAGCAGCTGCGCGACCTCAAGGCGCGCTGGCAGGACGACTCCTTCGCAGCGCAGCAGATCCGGCAGCGGCTGCACTATGTGATGCCGGGGGAGACCGGTTACGTCGTGGTCGACCCGGACGCCGCCAAGCAGGCGCACACCGAACTCGGCTCGGCG
The DNA here is from genome assembly GCF_040656475.1 of Streptomyces sp. NPDC049915. Classification (NCBI taxonomy): domain Bacteria; kingdom Bacillati; phylum Actinomycetota; class Actinomycetes; order Kitasatosporales; family Streptomycetaceae; genus Streptomyces; species Streptomyces sp. NPDC049915. The sequence goes on along the minus strand of NZ_JBFAMH010000004.1, from coordinate 81,738 downwards.
GACCGCCCCTGGTACTCCAACGTCTGGGACGGGGTCGACAAGGCCGACGCCTCCGACCAGTAATTCGACAAGAGAGAACTTCGTAGTGGAAACGCCCCCGCCGTCCACCCCGCGCACCGAGCCCACCGACGCGGATGTGGCGGCCTTCGAGCAGCAGCTGGGCCGGCCGCCGCGCGGGCTGCGCGCGATCGCCCACCGGTGCCCCTGCGGGCAGCCCGACGTCGTGGAGACCGCCCCGCGCCTGCCGGACGGCACGCCCTTCCCGACGCTGTACTACCTCACCTGCCCCCGCGCCTCCTCCGCGATCGGCACCCTGGAGGCCGAGGGCGTGATGAAGGAGATGACCGAGCGGCTGGGAACCGACCCGGAGCTGGCCGCCGCCTACCGCGCCGCGCACGAGGACTACATCCGGCGCCGCGACGAGATCGAGGAGCTGACCGGCTTCCCGAGCGCCGGCGGCATGCCGGACCGCGTGAAGTGCCTGCACGTGCTGGTCGCCCACTCGCTGGCCGCCGGACCGGGCGTCAACCCGCTCGGCGACGAGGCGATCGCGATGCTGCCCGAGTGGTGGCGCAAGGGTCCCTGTGTCACGCCGGCCGGCGAGGGCGCGGGCGCCGGGACCGAGGAGGACGCCAAGTGACCCGGGTCGCCGCCATCGACTGCGGTACGAACTCCATCCGTCTGCTGGTCGCCGACGTGGCCATGCCCGACAGCGCCTCCGGCGCGGGGGCCACGGGTGAACTCGTCGAGCTGGACCGCCGTATGACGATCGTGCGGCTCGGGCAGGGCGTCGACCGCACCGGGCGTCTCGCTCCCGAGGCGCTCGAGCGCACCTTCGCCGCCTGCCGGGAGTACGCGGAGATCATCAAGGAGCACGGCGCCGAGCGGCTGCGCTTCGTGGCCACGTCCGCCTCCCGGGACGCGGAGAACCGCGACGAGTTCGTGCGCGGCGTGCTGGACATCCTCGGCGTGGAGCCGGAGGTCATCACCGGTGACCAGGAGGCGGAGTTCTCCTTCACCGGCGCGACCAGGGAGCTGGCCGGGCACGAGCACCTTCAGCGGCCGTTCCTGGTGGTGGACATCGGCGGCGGCTCCACGGAGTTCGTCGTCGGCGAGGAACACGTGCGCGCGGCCCGCTCGGTGGACGTCGGCTGCGTACGGATGACCGAGCGTCACCTGGTGGCCGGCGGGGCGGTCACGGACCCGCCCACCGAGGAGCAGATCGCGGCCATGAGGGCCGACATCGAGGCCGCCCTGGACCTCGCCGAGCAGAGCGTTCCGCTGCGTCAGGCCCGCACGCTGGTCGGGCTCGCCGGGTCGGTGACGACCGTGTCGGCGATCGCCCAGGAACTGCCCGAGTACGACTCGGCGCGCATCCACCACTCCCGGATCTCCCGGGACAAGGTCCGCGAGATCACCGAGTGGCTGCTGCACTCCACGCACGCCGAGCGCGCGGCGGTGCCGTCGATGCACCCCGGCCGGGTCGACGTGATCGCGGCGGGCTCCTTGGTGCTGCTGTCGATCATGGAGCGGACCGGCGCCGAGGAGGTCGTGGTGAGCGAGCACGACATCCTGGACGGCATCGCCTGGTCGCTGGTGTGACAGCCCTGCCGTGACGGCAGTGCACTGAGGGCGGTGGGACCCGGCAGTCCTGGACCACCCGGTCCTCGGCGAAGACGGCCCGGCGAAGGCGGCTGGGCCCACCAGGCGGGCACGGCGGGGGCGGCCGGTGCGGCAGGCGCCGCGGGCATGGCGGGTGCCGCGGGGACGGCCGACGCCGCGGGTACGGCGGAAGGCCATGCGGCCGCCGGCGCGCGCCGGGGCTCGGACGACGACGCGATGACGCGCTCCGGGGAGCGCATGCACGTGGGTGTCGAGCGCCGTGAGGCGGGCCGTGCCCGGCTGCGCAAGTACGTCGTCACCGAGGAGGAGGAGCGACCGGTAGGGATCCGGCCACGGGAACCCCGGGTGCCGGCGGACAACGACCGCCGGCATCCCGCTCCGGAGGCCCGCCGCAGGACCCGATAGACCCTGGTCAGCGTCCTCCCCTGAGTACCCGTGAACACGCCTGAGCGGGCTCGGCGAACGGTCCGATGACGCCGCGTCGGGAAAGTTCGTGAAGTTCTTCACAAGGAATTCCGTTCCGCAGGCCCCCCGAACGCCTTCGGATCACCCCTCCGGGGGCCGAACTCGCCTTTGAACATGTTCAGAAGGGGTGGATGGCGCGCCTTCGGATCACGCGTTCCGCAGGGCCTCACGGCTCGCTCACCGTGCCCTCCACCGCCCAGAGAGGCAGCTCACGCGGCATTGACAACGGGTTGTACCGGGCAACGGTTCCCGTCGCCCGCCATGACCTGCGTCACGCGGGCCGCGGAGTGTAGCACAGGTGGTGTCGGACCTTGTGAAGGGGCGCACGAGCCACCCCCTCCATCCGGGTGGATACTCGATGCCATGAGCACCACGGAGCGTCCCAGGATCCTCGTAGTAGGCGGTGGGTACGTAGGCCTGTACGCAGCTCGACGCATTCTGAAGAAGATGCGTTACGGAGAGGCGACCGTCACGGTCGTCGACCCCCGGTCGTACATGACCTACCAGCCCTTCCTCCCCGAAACCGCCGCCGGCAGCATCTCCCCGCGCCACGTCGTCGTCCCGCTGCGGCGTGTGCTTCCCAAGGCGGAGGTCCTCACCGGCCGGGTCACCACCATCGATCAGGACCGCAAGGTCGCCACGATCGCCCCGCTGGTCGGCGAGGCGTACGAGCTGCCCTTCGACTACCTGGTCATCGCGCTCGGCGCGGTCTCCCGCACCTTCCCGATCCCCGGCCTCGCCGAGCAGGGCATCGGTATGAAGGGCATCGAGGAGGCCATCGGCCTGCGCAACCACGTGCTGGAGCAGCTCGACAAGGCCGACTCCACGACCGACGAGGAGATCCGCCGCAAGGCGCTCACCTTCGTCTTCGTCGGTGGTGGCTTCGCCGGCGCCGAGACCATCGGCGAGGTCGAGGACATGGCCCGGGACGCGGCCAAGTACTACAACAACGTGTCCCGCGAGGACATGCGGTTCATCCTCGTCGACGCCGCCGACAAGATCCTGCCCGAGGTCGGCCCGAAGCTCGGCCAGTACGGCAAGGAGCACCTCGAGTCCCGCGGTGTCGAGGTCTACCTGTCCACCTCCATGGACTCCTGCGTCGACGGCCACGTGGTGCTGAAGAACGGCCTCGAGGTCGACGCCAACACCATCGTGTGGACCGCCGGCGTCAAGCCCAACCCGGTGCTGGCCCGTTACGGCCTGCCGCTGGGCCCGCGCGGTCACGTCGACTGCGCGCCCACGCTCCAGGTGCAGGGCACCGACTACATCTGGGCCGCCGGCGACAACGCCCAGGTCCCGGACCTGGTGGGCCGCAAGGCCGGCAACGAGAACGCCTGGTGCCCGCCGAACGCCCAGCACGCGCTGCGCCAGGCCCGGGTGCTCGGTGACAACGTCCTCTCCGGCCTGCGGGGCTTCCCGCAGAAGGAGTACAGCCACGCCAACAAGGGCGCGGTGGCGGGCCTCGGCCTGCACAAGGGCGTCGCGATGATCGTCATGGGCAAGATGAAGATCAAGCTCAAGGGCCGTCTCGCCTGGTACATGCACCGCGGCTACCACGGTCTGGCGATGCCGACCTGGAACCGCAAGATCCGGGTCTTCGCCGACTGGACGCTCGGCATGTTCCTCAAGCGCGAGGTCGTCTCCCTCGGCGCGCTGGAGTCCCCGCGCGAGGAGTTCTACGAGGCCGCCAAGCCGGCCCCGGCTCCCGCCCCGGCCGCCGTGAAGACCGGGGAGAAGGCCAAGGCCTCCTGACCCTCCCGGTCACCTGCTTCGACGCCCGAAGGGGCCGCCCGCCATCCGTGGTGCGGGCGGCCCCTTCGGCGTTCCTCCGGGCCATGATCACCCTTTGTGATGACGTCGGTCGATCTCCGCGGCTACCGTGGACGGGAAGGCCGAGAATCCCGTCCATGGGAGGAATCATGACCGCCGAGCCCGTAGCCGAGCCGACCTCCGCGCCCGGCCGCCGCTGGCCGGTGCCGCCCCGGGACGGATACACCGTGGACGACCTGTTCACGTTGCCCGACCTCCCGCCGCACACCGAGCTGATCGACGGGAGCCTGGTCTTCGTGAGTCCGCAGCGGCGTTTCCACGCCAAGATGATCGAACTGCTGCTGAACGGTCTGCGCCGCACGGTCCCGGACGACCTGAAGGTCGAGCGGGAGATGACCGTCGTCCTGGACCGCCGCAACGGCCCCGAGCCCGACCTCTGCGTCGTGCGCGCGCAGGCCGTCGTCGACGACCTGGACCAGACCCGCTTCGAGGCCGCCGACGTCGTCCTCGCCGTCGAGGTCGTCTCCCCGGACTCCGAGGCCCGTGACCGCGACACCAAGCCCCACAAGTACGCCGCCGCGGGCATCCAGCACTTCTGGCTGGTCGAAGCCGACGGGTCGCCCAAGCGTCCCGTGGTCCGCAGCTACGAGCTCGACCCGGTGTCCAAGACGTACTCCCTGACCGGAACCCACCGCGACCAGCTCAAGTTGTCGGTGCCGTACGACATCGGGATCGACATCACCCTCGAAACGCTGAGGGACCTCTGAACCGACGCCTCCGCCCGAGGGTTTGCCGAGACGTGACGCGCGTGGGGGACTGCGGCCAGGCCCCGTGAGTGTTTACGTGGTGACAGACATCCGGGATGACCGGTCACGGAGGTGTTGCACATGGCCGACGCCGCGCTGCGGCTCACGCGCCTGCTCGAGCAGTTGCTGGGAGTGCCGCTCCCGGTCCGTATCCGCGCCTGGGACGGCTCACAGGCCGGTCCCCCCGGCGCACCGACGCTGATCGTACGCAACCGTCGCGCGCTGCGCCGGCTGCTGTTCAAACCGGGCGAACTGGGCCTGGCCCGCGCCTGGGTGGCCGGTGACGTGGAGATCGAGGGCGACCTGTACGCCGCGCTGGATCTGCTCGCCGACCTGATCTGGGACCGCGGCGAGGACGCCAGAACCCTCGGCGAGGCCCTGCGCGACCCGACCGTACGCCAGGCCGTGCGCGGCCTGCTGAAGCTCGCGGGGCCGCCGCTGCCGCCCGCCCCGCCCGCCGAGGAGGTCCGCCGGCGCCGCGGCCATCTGCACACCCGCCGCACCGACAAGAAGGCCATCAGCCACCACTACGACGTCGGCAACGACTTCTACGAGCTGGTCCTCGGCCCGTCCATGGTGTACTCCTGCGCCTACTGGCCCGCCCCGGACGCGACGCTGGAGACCGCCCAGCGCGACAAGCTCGAACTGGTCTGCCGCAAGCTCGCCCTGAAGCCGGGTCAGCGGCTGCTCGACGTCGGCTGCGGCTGGGGTTCCATGGCGATCCACGCCGCCCGCGAGCACGGTGTGAGCGTCGTCGGCATCACGCTCTCCCACGAGCAGGCGGCCTACGCCCGCAAGCGGGCCGCCGACGAGGGCCTGACCGACAAGGTCGAGATCCGGGTGCAGGACTACCGGGACGTGCAGGACGGGCCCTACGACGCGATCTCCTCCATCGGCATGGCGGAGCACGTCGGCGCCGAGCGCTATCTGGAGTACGCGCAGAATCTGCACGCCCTGCTCAAGCCCGGCGGCCGGCTGCTCAATCACCAGATCGCCCGCCGCCCGCAGCGTGACGAGGGCGCGTACGACGTGGACGCCTTCATCGACGCCTATGTCTTCCCCGACGGCGAGCTGCAGCCCATCGGCATCACGGTCTCCCAGCTGGAGCGGGCCGGGTTCGAGGTGCGCGACGTGGAGTCGATCCGCGAGCACTACGCGCTCACCCTGCGCAGCTGGGTCGCCAACCTGGAGGCACAGTGGGACCGCGCGGTCCGGCTGACCAGCCCCGGGCGGGCCCGCGTGTGGCGCCTGTACATGGCCGCCTCGGCCCTGTCCTTCGAACACAACCGCATCAGCGTCAACCAGGTCCTCGCCGTGAAGACCCCCGGCTCCGGCGCATCCGGGATGCCGCTGCGCGCCCGCACCTGGAACTGACACGGCACAAGGGCCCCGCTGCCGGAAGGAAGCGGGGCCCGTCAGTGTCGTAGCGGCTACTCCGCCTTGATGGCCTGCAGCATGTTCAGGCGGGCCGCGCGGCGGGCCGGCCACAGGGCCGCCAGGACGCCCACCAGGGCGGCTCCCGCCAGGAACAGCGCCATCCGCGCCCACGGCAGAACCAGCTCGTACGTCGGCATCTTGGTGCCGAGCAGCTCACCGGCCGCCCAGCCGAAGAACACGCCGAGGCCGATGCCGAGCACGCCGCCGAACAGGGAGATCACCAGGGACTCCAGGCGGACCATCCGCTTGATGCCCGAGCGGTCCAGGCCGATCGCGCGCAGCATGCCGATCTCCTGCGCCCGCTCGAAGACGCTCATCGCCAGGGTGTTGATGACCCCGAGCACCGCGACGATCACCGCCATGCCGAGCAGGCCGTAGAGCATGTTCAGCATCAGCGTGAAGATCTGCGCGATCTCGTCGGAGACGTCCTGCTTGTCCTGGATCCTGATCGCCGGGTTGTCGCCCAGCGCCTTCACCAGGGTGTCCTTGGCCGTGCCCGACGCGCCGTCGGCGGTCTTCACCATGACCTGCATGTCACCGGCGTCGGCCGGCTGGTGCGGGGTGAGGGCGGCGGTGTCGAGCAGGATCCCGCGGATCATGTCGTTGCCCTCGTACACCCCGACGACCGTCAGCCGCTGCGCCTTGCCGTCCTCGTAGTGCACGGTGAAGCCCGAACCGGCGTGCCAGCCGTGCGAGGTCGCGGTGTCCTTGTCGACGACGACCTTGTCGCCGCCGACGGTGAAGGAGCCGTCGTCGGTCTTCAGATCGGTGAGCTTGCCGATCGCGGCGCCGTCGACGCCGGTCAGGTACTCGGTCTGCCCGTCGATGCGCGAGGGCGCGTTGCGCAGCGGGCTGACGTCCGTGACGCCCTCGGTCGTACGCAGCTTCTTCTCGACGGCCGGGGAGAGTTCGTTGCCGTTCGCCATGGAGACGACGTAGTCGGCGCGGATCGCCGCCGAGGCCATCTTGTCGATGGACGTCTGCAGGCTGCCCGCCATCACCGTCAGGCCGGTGATCAGGGTGAGCCCGATCATCAGCGCGGAGGCCGTGGCGGCGGTACGGCGCGGGTTGCGCACCGAGTTCTGCCGCGCGAGCAGGCCCGACACCCCGAAGGCGCGCAGCACCGGCGCCGCGGCCGCGATCAGCGGGCGGGACAGCAGCGGGGTGAGCACGAACACGCCGATGATCAGCAGCACCGCGCCGAGGCCCATGGGCGCCTGGGCGGCGTCGGCGTCCATCGAGGTGGCGGCGAGCACCACCGCGACGCCGGCCGCGGCGAACAGGGCGCCGATGGTGTTGCGCAGCACCAGGGACTTGGTGGTCGCCTTGGCGTGCACGCTGCTCATCGCCGCCACCGGCGGGATCTTCGCGGCGCGCCGGGCGGGAAGCCAGGCGGCCAGCATCGTCACCAGGACGCCGACGACGAGCGCGGTGACGACGGTGGTGGGGGAGATCACCAGCGGGCCGTCCGGGACGGTCGCGTCGAAGGTGCCCATCAGGGACCTGAGTCCGGCGCCGATGCCGATGCCCGCGACGAGGCCGGCCACACCGGCCACCGCGCCGACCACCAGTGCCTCGATCAGCACCGAGCGCGTGACCTGCCGGCGGGAGGCGCCGACGGCGCGCAGCAGCGCGAGTTCCTTGGTGCGCTGGGCGACCAGCATGGTGAAGGTGTTGGCGATGATGAAGGTGCCGACGAACAGGGCGATGCCGGCGAAGACCAGCAGCGCCTGCTGCATCCCGCTCATCTGCGCGGAGATCATCTGTGCCTGGTCGTCGGCGAGCTGCTTGCCGGTGGTGGTCTCCACGGCGTCCTTCGGCAGCGCCTTGTCCAGCGCGGCCCGCAGCGCGGCCTGGGAGGTGCCGGGCGCGGCCTTGACGTCGATCTCGTCGAAGGCGCCCGCCGTGCCGAACAGCCGCTGCGCGGTCGCCGTGTCGAACAGGGCGAGGCTGCCGCCGGCGGCGACGTTGCCGTCGTCGGTGGTGAAGATGCCGGTGATGGCCGGGGTCAGCACGGGGCCGTCGACCGAGATGCGCACGGTGTCGCCGACTTCGTAGCCGGCCCGCTCGGCGGTCTTGGCGTCGATGAGGACCTGGTTCTTCCCGGTGGGCGCGTGGCCCTCGACGAGCGGGTAGCGCGGGTCCTTGGCGCCCCAGTAGTTGCCGCCCTCGGAGCGGAAGCCGCCGCCGATGAGCTTGCCGTGCCGGTCGGCGATGGCGGTGAAGCCCTGGACGACACCGATCGCCGAGGAAGCGCCGGGCACCTTGGCGCTGGTGTCCAGCTGCGCCTGGGTCAGCTCGGCCCGCTTGCTGACGGTGTTTCCGGTGTCGGCGCGGTAGTGGGGCCGCACTGCGACGTCGACGTGGTCGAAGCCCTTGGCGGAGCTCTTCTCGTAGGCGCCGGAGATGGTGTTGGTGAAGACGAGGGTGCCGGAGACGAACGCGACGCCGAGCATCACGGCGAGCACGGTCATCAGCAGACGGGCCTTGTGCGCGAGGACGTTGCGCAGCGCGGTGCGGAACATCAGCTGGTGCGGCCCTTCGCGTCGAACTGCTTCAGGAAGTCGAGGACCGCGTCGGCCGTGGGGTGGATCATCTCGTCGACGATGCGGCCGTCGGCGAGGAAGACGACGCGGTCCGCGTAGGCGGCGGCGACCGGGTCGTGGGTGACCATCACGACGGTCTGGCCCAGCTCCCGCACGGAGTTGCGCAGGAAGCCGAGCACCTCGGCGCCGGAGCGGGAGTCCAGGTTTCCGGTCGGCTCGTCACCGAAGATGATGTCCGGCTTGGAGGCGAGCGCGCGGGCGACGGCGACGCGCTGCTGCTGGCCGCCGGAGAGCTGCGAGGGGCGGTGCCCGAGCCGGTCCGCAAGACCGACCATCCCGATCACCGCGTCCAGCCACTGCCGGTCGGGCTTGCGGCCGGCGATGTCCATCGGCAGCGTGATGTTCTCCAGCGCGGTCAGGGTCGGCAGCAGGTTGAACGCCTGGAAGATGAAGCCGATCTTGTCGCGGCGCAGCTTGGTCAGCTGCTTGTCCTTCAGGGAACCCAGCTCGGTGTCGCCGATGCGCACGGAGCCGGAGGAGAAGGTGTCCAGACCCGCGACGCAGTGCATCAGCGTGGACTTGCCGGAGCCCGAGGGGCCCATGATGGCGGTGAACTGGGCCTGGTGGAAGTCGACCGAGACCCGGTCGAGGGCGACCACCTGGGTCTCGCCCTGGCCGTAGATCTTCGACAGGTCCGTGGCGCGTGCGGCCACGGCGGCGCTGGTCCGGCCGGCGACGGATGTGGTGGTCACGGGAAGGCTCTCCTCACGGAAACGACGATGTTCGAGGGACGTGTTCCATCGTTGCGGCGCCTTGACCCCCTGTAGTCACCCGCTGTTCCGGTTCCCGGGGCCGACTGGGGTCGGACTCCGGGCGGCCGTGTCATACCTGGGGATGACGGCCGTCCCTGAGGACGCGGGGTGGGAGGGCGATGGTGAGAACCGGTGGCGCACCCTCGTTCGGACGGTGAAATTCCGTCATTTCGCGTACGCGGCAGAGCGCCGCACGCAAGGCTGTTGGCAAGTGCGGACGGCCTGTTCCGGTGGCTGATGCTCCCTCAGGCGCCAATAAAATAAGACAACATCGGGTCACCCGACCGCTGTTCGGGGGACGTCTCCCGATAGGGTCAGGAGTCTCGATGCGGAGCCCATGGCCTGCCCGGATGGTGGAATGCAGACACGGCGAGCTTAAACCTCGCTGCCCCTTCGCGGGCGTGCCGGTTCAAGTCCGGCTCCGGGCACCTCCGACCCTCGGCCGCCGGCCGCACCCTTCCCGATGCGTCACCGCGCACCCGTTGACAGCGGGTGACGACGGGCGCAGACTCGCGCCCGAAAGTCAGTGAAGGATATTTCACCACGCGAACACGCCGCTCGGCGGGCCGTGTCGCCCACGCGAAGGGAACGCCCGATGCGCACCACCGTCGGCATCATCGGCGCGGGTCCGGCCGGCCTCGTCCTGGCCCGGCTGCTCCACACCGCCGGCATCGACTCGGTCGTCCTGGAGAGCCGCGACCGCGCCTATGTCGAACAGCGCCAGCGCGCCGGGATCCTGGAACAGGGCACCGTGGACGTCCTGCGCGCGGCCGGCGCCGCCGAGCGCATGGACCGCGAGGGCCTGCGCCACGACGGCATCGAGCTGCGCTTCGACAAGAAGCGTCACCGCGTCGACTTCCCGGCCCTGACCGGCGGGAAGTCGGTGATGGTCTACGCCCAGACCGAGGTGTGCAAGGACCTCATCGCGCTCCAGCTCAAGGAGGGCGGCCCGCTGCTGTTCGAGGCCGAGGCCCTCGCCGTGGAGGACGCCGGCACCGACCAGCCCCGCGTGCGGTTCCGGTACGAGGGTCACGAGGACGTCCTCGCGTGCGACTACGTCGTCGGCTGCGACGGCTTCTGGGGCGTGGCGCGCAAGGCGATCCCCACCGCGCTGTCCCGCGTCTTCGAGCGGACGTACCCCTTCGGCTGGCTCGGCGTCCTCGCCGACGTCGCCCCCTCGCACGACGAGCTGGTCTACGCCCGCCACGACCGCGGCTTCGCCCTGCTCTCGATGCGCTCCCCGTCCGTCTCCCGTCTCTACCTCCAGGTGCCCGCGGACACCGACGCGGAGTCCTGGAGTGACCAGGCGATCTGGGACGAGCTGGAGCGCCGCTTCGCGACCGCCGACGACTGGCGCCTTCGGCGCGGCCCGATCACCCATAAGTCCGTCACACCGATGCGCTCCTTCGTCCACGAGCCCATGCGGTACGGCCGCCTCTTCCTCGCCGGGGACGCCGCGCACATCGTGCCGCCCACCGGCGCCAAGGGCCTGAACCTCGCCGTCGGCGACGTCGTCACCTTCGCCCGCGCCCTGGTCCATGAGCGCGAGACCGGCTCCCCCGACCTGCTCGACTCCTACGCGCAGACCTGCCTGCGCCGGGTGTGGCAGGCCGAGCGCTTTTCCTACGACATGACGACCCTGCTGCACCGCGCCCCCGACGCCACCCCCTTCGACGACCGCCTCCAGCTCGCCCGCCTGGAGCGCATCACCGGCCACCGCGCCGCCGAGACCGACCTCGCCGAGGCCTACACCGGTTTCCCGCTCGACTGAGCCCCGGACGCGAGTGGATCTCCGGCCGATTCCGGACGTGTACCGGCTTGGTGATGAATCGAGCCCGGCGGTGGCGGGAATCACGCCGACGCGTAGCGTGTTGCGCAGCACAGGGCGGGAAAGATCCTTCCCAGGTATTAGGGTCGATCCTTTGCCTTTCCATTACTCTTGAGCCAAGGCCACGCTCGATGGCCATGGAGGAGTGAGATGAGGAGCAGTAACCCGGTCTTCTCGCGACGGGGGTTCAGCCGCGACAACGGCTACGCGGGCTTCAACACCGCACCGCAGGCCGGGTACGCCCAGGGCAACCCCTACGCCCAGGGAGGCCAGTACGCCCAGGGCGGCAACCCCTACGCGCAGAACCCGTACGCGACCAACCCGTACGCCCAGCAGGACACGCAGTACGGCGCCCCGCAGGCCCCGGCCACCACCGGCCGGATGACGATGGACGACGTCGTCACGCGCTCGGCCACCACGCTCGGCGTGGTCGTCCTCGGCGCGATCCTCGCCTGGGCCGTCCTGCCGGTCTCGCCCGGTTCCTACGGCCTCGCCATCGGCTCGGCGCTGGTCGCCTTCGTCCTGGCGATGGTGCAGAGCTTCAAGCGCACCCCGTCGCCCGCGCTGATCCTGGGCTACGCCGCGTTCGAGGGCATCTTCCTCGGCGTGATCAGCGAGATGTACAACAGCGCGTGGAGCGGCGCCCCGTTCCAGGCGGTGCTCGGCACCATGGCGGTCTCCGGCGCCACGCTGCTCGTCTACAAGGCCGGCTGGATCCGCGTCACGGCCCGCTACGCCCGCATCGGCATGGCCATCGCCATCGCGTTCGTGGTGGTCATGGCGGTCAACCTGCTGCTGGTGGCGTTCGGCGTCGCCGGGGACGGCGGTCTGCGCAGCATGGGCCCGCTGGGCGCGGTCGTGGGCATCATCGCGATCCTGATCGGCGCGTTCTTCCTGACCCTCGACTTCAAGCAGATCGAGGACGGCATCGCCTACGGTGCCCCGCGCAACGAGGCGTGGCTGGCCGCGTTCGGTCTCACCATGACCCTGGTGTGGATCTACCTGGAGATGCTGCGTCTGGTGGCGATCTTCAGCAGCAACGACTGACGCGGGCCGGCGGTTGCCGGCCCCCCGTCGGGAAGGGCCCCGGGACGAGTGTCCCGGGGCCCTTCGGCGTTTGTCGGCGGGTGCGCGCGACGCTCGTTCGCGGGAGGCGGAGCGGTCAGCGCAGCTTCCGCGCGGCCCTCCTCAGTTCGTACTCATGGATGATCGCCTTGGCGTGGCCGTACGCGAGATTGTGCTCGTGCCGCAGCCAGCTGACCTTCTCCTCGAAACGGAGGGCCGGGCCTTCTTCGACGGTGCGCAGCCAGTCGGCGATCTCACGACCGGTGCAGTGGGGGATGCGGGCGAGAATGTTGCGGTGGGTCTCCTCGGAGAGGACATGGGACATCGGCGCCTCCGGACGCATGGGATGTAAGCCGGTCCTTCAGGTCACCGTGCCTGAGTGTTCGCTCGTTGGCAACAGTCCCGAGCGGGCGCGTAGGCTCACGGCGTGGTGGATACGACGTCTCTGACCCGAGCTGTTGATCACTTCGCCGATCGGTTGCGGGCAGCACCGCAGTCCCGACTGCAACGGGGGGCTGCCGCGGAGGCGCTGGGGCTGGCCAGAGAGCTGGCCCGGTGGGCGCAGGATCTTGAGTCGCCGGGGGGTGTGGTGCGGGAGATGCCCGACGCGGGGATGTTCGCGGTGGCCGATCAGGTGACCGTCGCGGGACGGGATCTCGCGGTGGTGCTCCCGTCGCAGGCCGACGTGGAGAAGGCCGTGCGGTTGGTCGAGGAGGCGCAGAAGAGGGCGGGAGTCTGATCCCGCCCTCGTGAGGGTCCGAGCCCGTCCGTCACAGGCTCGCTATGACCCGGTCCGCCAGGATGTAGACGTTGTCCTCGCCGCAGGAGAACGTCAGGGTGTACGCGCCCGAGATGCCGGAGCCGCCGAGCAGGTACGGGGTGTCGCCGGCGCGCAGGGCGGCCGCCAGACGGTCCGCGGTGTCGCGGTGGCCCGGGGTCATGCACAGCGTGGTGCCGTCGGCGAAGACGTAGACGTCGAGCGTGCCGAGCGGGCCGGGGCGGACGTCGGTCAGCTGGACGCGGTCCGCGGCCAGTTCGTCCAGAATGGCGACCGTGCGCTCATGGTCGTTCACGACCGGTGACTGCATCGGTACGAAGTCCGGGTGCGAGGGGTGGCGGCGGCGGGCCGCGGCCAGCTCGGGGGACTCGCCCGAGAACTCGTCGGCCTCCGGGCCGTGCTCGGTCACCGGCTCCAGGCCTACGAAGTCGGCCTGGCGGGGCAGGAACAGCTCACCGTCGGCCAGGCCCAGCAAAGAGGGCGTGTCGGAGGCGTCGCGGGCCTCCTGGGCCGCCCAGAACGCCCGTGCCTCGGCGAGTTCACGCTCGCGCTCCTCGGCGAGGGCGTCGGCCACGGCGGCGCGTATCTCGTCCGCGTCGGCCGCGGCGCGCGCCGCGGGCAGCAGCCCGTGGGTCGCGGAGTGGTTCACGGCCAGCTGAGTCTGCAGGGCCGTCACCTGCCTGCGCAGCAGGACGAGGGTGCGCAGGACGGCGAGGCCCACGGCGCCCGTGGCGGCCGTGGTGACCAGCAACGCGATCGGCATGGCGCTCACTGACGTACTCCCAGGTTCAAAGTCGACCCCCGACTTCCTACATCAGCTTGAAGGGTGGACCATCAAGTTGTCAGTGCGTAACGTCACGAAACGGACAGGGTGTTGTGTCGTCGGTGGTTGGTGTGACCACGATGACCTGCGAGTTTCCCCTGGGTGAGGGATATAGGTCACATCATGGGGGAGATTGGATCACAAAACGGCCCGGAGCCGCGTGAGTTCGCGGACTCCGGGCCAAGGGCTCACACAAGGTGTCCCGCCGGTTACGCAGGGGTCAGCTGAGGCGCTCGATGACCATCGCCATGCCCTGGCCGCCGCCGACGCACATCGTCTCCAGGCCGAACTGCTTGTCGTGCCACTGCAGGGAGTTGATGAGCGTGCCGGTGATGCGGGCGCCGGTCATGCCGAAGGGGTGGCCGACGGCGATGGCACCGCCGTTGACGTTCAGCTTGTCCAGGTCGATGCCGAGGTCCTGGTAGGACGGGATCACCTGGGCGGCGAACGCCTCGTTGATCTCGACCAGATCGATGTCGCCGATGGTCAGACCGGCGCGCTGCAGCGCCTGCTTGCTCGCCTCGACCGGGCCGAGGCCCATGATCTCCGGGGACAGGCCGGAGACGCCGGTGGAGACGATCCGGGCGAGCGGGGTCAGGCCCAGCTCGCGGGCCTTGGTGTCCGACATGATGACGAGCGCGGCGGCGCCGTCGTTCAGCGGGCAGCAGTTGGCGGCGGTGACCATGCCGTCGGGGCGGAAGACCGGCTTCAGGCCCTGGACGGCCTCCAGGGTGACGCCGGCGCGGGGGCCGTCGTCCTTGGAGACGACCGTGCCGTCCGGGAGGGCGACCGGGGTGATCTCGCGCTCCCAGAAGCCGTTCTTGATGGCCTCCTCGGCGAGGTTCTGCGAGCGGACGCCGAACTCGTCCATCTCCTGGCGGCTGACGCCCTTCCAGCGGGCGAGGTTCTCGGCGGTCTGGCCCATCGCGATGTACGCGTCGGGCAGCAGGCCGTCCTCACGCGGGTCGTGCCAGGTCGTGCCCTCCTGCTGGGCGACCTCGGCGGTGCGGGCCTCGGCCTCGGTGAAGAGCGGGTTGTGCGTGTCCGGGAGGCTGTCGGAGTTGCCCTTGGTGAACCGGGAGACCATTTCGACGCCGGCCGAGATGAAGACATCGCCCTCGCCGGCCTTGATGGCGTGCAGGGCCATGCGGGAGGTCTGCAGCGACGAGGAGCAGTAGCGGGTGACCGTACAGCCGGGCAGGTGGTCCATGCCCATCTGTACGGCGACGATACGGCCGAGGTTGTTGCCCTGCTCGCCGCCGGGGAGGCCGCAGCCGAGCATGAGGTCGTCGATGTCCTTGGGGTCCAGCTCGGGGACCTTGGCGAGGGCCGCCTGGATGATGGTGGCGGTCAGGTCGTCCGGGCGCAGGTCCTTCAGGGAGCCCTTGAAGGCGCGGCCGATGGGGGAGCGGGCGGTCGAGACGATGACGGCTTCGGGCATCACGGCTCCATGGGCTTGCGGGGGTCGGGCGGACTTCCTGGGAAGTTACCCCTCCGTATGGTTCAGGTCACGGGCGGCGAGGTGTGACCTTGACCGCAACTTTCTAAGCGCTTGCTTTTGTCTGGCCGACGGCTGGGGCGGGAGGAGTGCGGGGGGCCGGGCTCGTGTGTCGTCTACGGGTGAGTGGTGGGCCGGTCGCGCAGTTCCCCGCGCCCCTTCGGGTCGGCACAGCCGCGGGCAGTCGTGCCTCCACCGCAGTACCGAGTACCCCCGTCGCGCGGCCCAGCCGCACCCACGGCCTACGGCGACGGTGCCGCAGCCGGCTCCGTTTCCGGGACCCGGCGCCGGCGGCGGCGCTTCAGCAGGGCCCAGGGGCCCCGTGCCGCCGCCACCTCGGTGCCGGCCTCCGACGCCGCTTCCGCCGCCGCCTTCGCGACCGGCAGGAAGCCCTCGCGGCGGCTGACGTCCGGCCGATCCTCCTCCGCCGGCCACAGCCCCAGCGTCGCGCAGACGGTCGGCAGCACCGCCATCGCGGCGGTGGCGTACCCCTCGGCGGAGGGGTGGTAGCTGTCGGGGCCGAACAGCTCACGCGGGTTCGCCGCGAACTCCGGGCCCAGCAGATCGCCCAGCGACACCGTGCGGCCGCCCTGCTCCACCGCCCCGATCGTCTGCGCCGCCGCCAGCTGCCGTGAGGCGCGCCGGGCCAGCCAGCGCAGTGGCTGCTGCACCGGCTCGATGGTGCCGAGATCAGGGCACGTGCCGACCACCACCTCCGCGCCGGCGGTGCGCAGCCGCCGTACCGCCGTCGACAGGTGGCGCACCGAGCGGGTCGGTGGCATCCGGTGGGTGACGTCGTTCGCGCCGATCATGATCACGCAGATGTCGGGGAGCAGGCCGGGGTCCGCCAGGGCCACGCTCACCTGGCGCTCCAGGTCGTCGGAGCGGGCGCCGGGCAGGGCGACGTTGCGCAGCTGCACCGGGCGTTCGGCGACCGCCGCGAGCCCGGACGCCAGCAGCGCGCCCGGTGTCTGCCCGGCCCGGTGGACGCCCTGCCCGGCGGCGGTGGAGTCGCCCAGCATCAGCAGCCGCAGCGGGGGTTCACCCGGGGTGTCGTAGGACAGGCCGTACAGGCCCTCGGCGTTCGGCACATGGTGGGTGGTGCCGTTGCTCACCTGACGGCGGGCCATCTGCGCCTCGGCCACCAGCAGACCGACCAGTGCCGCGCCCGCCAGTCCGATCCCGCCACCGCCGTAGGCGGCGCCCGCCGCGATGCGACGGGCCACCCGCGCCCTCGACATGCTCGTCATGCGTCGCCGCCACCTCCTCGAACCGCCCTCACCCACTCAATGCCCCGTACGGACCGTTGCCCAATCTCAACGAAGAGTGAACGCCCGTCGCGGACGCGCGGCAGAAGGCGGGCCCCGTCGTGCGATTCCCGCCGTCCGCCGTGAATCCGGCGACAGGGCCTAGGCTGGCGGAACCACTACGACCACATCTTTTGCAGCATCCGGAGACAACGGTGCAATTCCACGACTCGATGATCAGCCTCGTCGGCAACACCCCGCTGGTGCGGCTCAACAGCGTGACCAAGGGCATCAGGGCGACCGTCCTTGCCAAGGTGGAGTACTTCAACCCGGGCGGGTCGGTGAAGGACCGCATCGCCCTGCGCATGATCGAGGCGGCCGAGCAGAGCGGCGAGCTCGAGCCGGGCGGCACGATCGTCGAGCCGACCAGCGGCAACACCGGCGTCGGGCTCGCCATCGTGGCCCAGCAGAAGGGCTACAAGTGCATCTTCGTGTGCCCCGACAAGGTGAGCACCGACAAGATCAACGTGCTGCGGGCCTACGGCGCGGAGGTCGTGGTGTGCCCGACCGCCGTGGCGCCGGAGCACCCCGATTCCTACTACAACGTCTCCGACCGGCTCGTGCGGGAGACGCCGGGGGCCTGGAAGCCCGACCAGTACTCCAACCCCAACAACCCGCTCTCCCACTACCACTCCACCGGCCCCGAGCTGTGGGAGCAGACCGAGGGGAAGATCACCCACTTCGTGGCGGGCGTCGGCACCGGCGGCACCATCTCCGGCACCGGGCGCTACCTGAAGGAGGCCAGCGACGGCCGGGTGAAGGTCGTCGGCGCCGACCCCGAGGGGTCCGTCTACTCCGGCGGCTCCGGCCGGCCGTATCTCGTCGAGGGCGTCGGTGAGGACTTCTGGCCGACCGCCTACGACCGTGACGTCGCCGACGAGATCGTCGCCGTGTCCGACAAGGACTCCTTCCAGATGACCCGCCGCCTCGCCAAGGAGGAGGGCCTCCTCGTCGGCGGTTCCTGCGGCATGGCGGTCGTCGCCGCGCTGGAGGTGGCCGAGCGGCTCACCGAGGACGACGTCGTCGTCGTCCTGCTGCCGGACAGCGGGCGCGGCTACCTCAGCAAGATCTTCAACGACGAGTGGATGGCCGACTACGGCTTCCTGGAGGACGAGGGGCCGAGCGCCCGCGTCGCCGACGTGCTCAACGACAAGGAGCACGGCGCCATCCCGTCCCTGGTGCACATGCACCCCGAGGAGACCGTCGGACAGGCCATCGAGGTGCTGCGCGAGTACGGCGTCTCGCAGATGCCGGTGGTCAAGCCGGGCGCCGGCCACCCGGACGTGATGGCCGCCGAGGTCGTCGGCTCCGTCGTCGAACGCGAGCTCCTGGACGCCCTGTTCAGCAAGCGGGCCTCGCTGGAGGACCCGCTGGAGAAGCACATGTCGGCGCCGCTGCCGCAGGTCGGCTCCGGCGAGCCCGTCGCGGACCTGATGGCCGTGCTCGGCAAGGCCGACGCGGCGATCGTCCTGGTCGAGGGCAAGCCGACCGGGGTCGTCTCCCGGCAGGACCTGCTGGCCTTCCTCGCCAAGGGCTGAACGAGACGGTGAACCCGGGGTGAACCGCCGCTTGCGGCGGCGAACTCGCGGTGACCTGGGCCGATCGGGCTGACGCGGAAGTGGTACGAGGGTGTCACGTCCGCGCAGCACCGGCTTAACACGCGCCCGGCACAGTAGTGGGTGTCGGCAGGGGGCGGGAGCGGCTCCCCGTCCTCGCCGGCGGCGTAACGGCGTCACGGACCTCCGGAGCGGCTCCCGGACCTCCCATGGACGCCACGGACGCAGGAGCCCGGTCCTGACCCGGCCCGCGTCCCCACGCGGGGACCGCCGTCGTCCCGCCCCCCGGCAACGGGGGTGCGGCGGTCCCCGCGCACAACTTCCCCCGGCGCGTCACCATTTCGCCGCGTACGGTGTTTCCGTCCCGCCCGGGATGTTTCCGTCCCCGAGCACGATGCTTCCGTCGCCGCGCATGACGTTTTCGGAACGGATCCGCGACTCTTCCGTGCCCATTACCCGTCGGTCGGTGTCGGTGCCGGGTGAGAGGATCACCGGCATGGCCCTTCCCCAGCCCGACGACCTCGCCACGCTCGTCCTGCGCACCGACTTCACCGACGACACCGCCTGGGACGCCCTGTGCACGGCGCTCGACTCCGCCGACGGCGCGAGCCGCGTCAGCGACCCCCGGTTCTCCGGGGCGAGCGTCCAGGCGCTGCTCGACGAGGAGCTGGCGGCCGAGGAGGACGAGCGGATCTGCGAGGTGTTCCTCGCCGACGCCACGACCCTCACCGATCCCGAACTTCCGCTGCTCGCCGTCGACCTCTACGACGAGCCCGGCCGCACCTTCCGGGTCCCGGTGCGCTGGTACCCGGAGCTCGCCGCCAACCTCTCGATCGCCAACCTCGACTTCGCCGACTACGCCGACGCGGCCGACCCCTCAGGCACGTTCCGTGGCTTCGGGGGCGGCTGAGGCCCAACTGCCCAGCAGCGCCAGGCGTTCGGCCGTCTCCGAGCCCGGCTCGGGCGTGTAGACGACGATCGTCAGGTCCGGGTCCCCGGGCAGGGACAGGGTCTCGTACGGCAGGGTGAGCAGACCCGTGACCGGATGGTGGACCTTCTTCACGCCCCGCGCGCACTCCGCGACCTCGTGATCGGCCCACAGCCGGCGGAAGTCCTCGCTCTTGACGGAGAGTTCACCGACCAGTGCGCACAGCTCGGGGTCGTCCGCGTGCAGCCCGGCGCTCAGCCGCAGATGCGCCACGGTCTGCGCGGCGACCGCGTGCCACTCCGGGTACAGCTCGCGGCCGGCCGGGTCGAGGAAGACCTGCCGCGGGACGCAGCGCTCCTCGGGGGCCGTGCGGCTGAAGCCGTTCAGGGCGTCACCGAGGACGTTCCAGGCCAGTACCTCCATCCGCTGGTTCAGGATGAAGGCGGGGCTGCGTTCCATGCCGTCCAGCAGCAGCTGTACGCCACGGCGCACGCGGGGCGCCGCCGGCCGGACGGCGGTGCGCCGGTCGTGCGGGCGGGCGAGGGTGCGCAGATAGGCGTGTTCGGTCTCGTCCAGGCGCAGCACCCGCGCGACGGCGTCGAGCACCGCGTCGCTCACTCCCCCGGACTTCGTCCGGGAGGTGCCCCCACTGCCGCGGCCCTGTTCCAGCCGGATGTAGTAGTCGACGCTCACCCCGGCGAGCTGCGCCACCTCCTCGCGGCGCAGACCGGGCACGCGGCGCCGGCCGTGCGTGGGCAGTCCCACCTCCTCCGGCCGGATGCGGGCGCGGCGCGAGCGCAGGAAGTCACCGATGTCGGCAGTGTTCCGGTCCCCGGTCATGACCCCGATCCTAGGCGCGCGGGGCCGTGGGAACCTGGTACTGGCAGACCCAGGAAAAGCGCAGCCCTGGGTGGGGCGGGCGCGGGCCGCCACAGTGATCACGTGCCGCCGGGAGACGCCCCGGCCGCGGATCACGAGGAGCACCGCATGTCGTACGAGAACCTTTCCGGCCGTACCGCCGTCGTCACCGGGGCCGCCAGCGGGATCGGGCGGGCCGTCGCCGCGCTGCTGGCCGCGCGGGGTGCGCGGGTCGCGCTGCTGGCCCGGCGCGGGGACCGGCTGGAGACGGTCGTGGAGAAGATCCGCGCCGACGGGGGTGAGGCCCTCGCCGTCGTCGCCGACGTCACCGACGAGGAGTCCGTGGCGCGCGCCGCCGACGCCGTGCGCGCCGCCTACGGCCGGGTCGACCTGGTCGTGAACAACGCCGGCGTCATGCTGCCCGGACCCATCGACGAGGGCCGGACCGACGAGTGGCAGCGCATGCTCGACACCAACGTCACCGGCGTGCTGCGGGTGATCCGCGCCTTCACCGGCGACCTGGTCGCCGCGGCCGCAGAGGGCGGCGCGGCGGACCTGGTGAACATCTCCTCCATCGGCGCGCACGTCCCCTTCCCCAACTACGCCGTCTACGGCGCCACCAAGGCCGCGGTCACCTACCTCTCGCAGTCCCTGCGCACCGAGTTCGGGCCGCGCGACGTGCGGGTGACCAACATCGAGCCGGGGCTGACGGACACCGAGCTGAAGGACCACGTCGCGGGCGGTGAGCTGGCCACGCAGCTGGACGGCATGTTCGAGGCGCTCGGCGGGCTGGCGGCCGAGGAGGTCGCCGACGTCGTCGCCTACGTCACCAGCCGCGCCCGGCACATCAACCTCCGCCAGATCATGGTGCTGCCGACCCGGCAGGCGTGAGGCGGGCGCGGCGTCCTCACTCCTGCCAGTCGGAGTCCCGCTCGGCACGGCGGCGGCCGAACAGGGCGGCGTTCGAGCGGGCGGCCTGGACCATGTTGACGCCGACGATGCCCGCCCAGGCGACGACCAGGCCGCTCAGCCCCGCCTGGGTCACCGCGATCGCGGACAGCGGGATGGCGAGCACGAGCGAGATGATCCCGAAGCCGAACCGCTCCGCCCAGGAGTCCGACCCTCGCGTGGACCGGGCGCCGCGCGCCTGTGCCATCTGCTGCTCGGCCAGCTGCCGGCGCACCCGGCGGTCCACGACCGCGTCGACCCGCTGGTCGACCTTCTCCAGGAAGGAGTCGACCAGCGCCGACTCGTACTCCTCACCCAGCTCCCTGCGGGCGTGCAGGGTGGCGTCGAGTTCCCTCTTCAGCTCCGTGTCGTGGGCGTCCATCACCGTCTCCCGTCCCGTGGTCCGGCGTCCACGCTAGGGAGTGCGGGCCGCCTCCGCACTGGGGACAACCCCCGTGTCGTTCCGGGGGTCCGCCGGGCGCCGGGAGATCAGCAGGAAGAGCACGGCCGGGACGACCAGGCCGACGATCCAGGAGATGTCGGCACCGCCGAGCGGCTCGACCAGCGGGCCGGTGTAGAAGCCGGTGGCCAGGAACGGCAGCTGCGCCAGCAGCCCCACCCCGTACACGGCGAGGGTGCCCCAGCGCCAGGCGCCGTAGCGGCCCCGCGCGTCGAACAGGGCGGGGATGTCGTAGCGCTCGCGGGAGACGAGGTAGTAGTCGGCGAGGTTGATCGCCGACCACGGGGTGAAGAAGGTCAGCAGGAACAGCAGGAAGTCCTTGAAGGACGACAGGAAGCTGTCCTTGCCGGCGAGGGCCACCGCGGTGCCCGCCACCATGATCAGCGCGATGTAGGCGGCCCGGCCGCGCCGCGACAGCACCGCCTTGCCGCTGAAGCCGCTGACACTGGTCACCATCGACATGAAGCCGCCGTAGGTGTTGAGCACGTTGATGGTGAGCTTGCCGAGCGCGATGACGAAGTAGAAGAAGGAGGCCACGAGGCCGGTGCCGCCGAGCGCGACGACATAGCCGACCTGGCCGTCCAGGAACTTCTCGCCCGCCGTCGCCGCGACCAGCACCCCGAACGTCATCGACCACTGGCTGCCCAGCGCCGAGCCGGACAGGGTCCACCAGAAGGTGGCCTTCGTGGAGGTCGTGCGCGGCAGATAGCGGGAGTAGTCCGCCACATACGGGCCGAACGCCAGCTGCCAGGACGCCGACAGGGACATCGCCAGCAGGAACACCGGCAGCGAGAAGTGCGCGTCGTGCAGCAGGGCCGTCACGTCGGCGCGGTCCAGCAGCCGGATGCCGAGGTAGACGAAGGCGAGCGCGCAGATCGCGCTCGCGATACGCCCCAGGGTGTGGATGACCCGGTAGCCGACGGTCGCCATGACCGCGGTGACCAGGGCGAACACGATGATGCCGGTGGTGTCGTCGGTGTGCGTCAGCTCGCCCACCGCCTGCCCGGCGAGCACACTGCCGGAGGCGAAGAAGCCGATGTACATCACGATCACCAACAGCAGCGGAACCACCGCGCCGCGCACCCCGAACTGGGCCCGCGACTGGATCATCTGCGGCAGGCCCAGCTTCGGGCCCTGCGCGGAGTGCAGCGCCATCACCGCGCCGCCGAGCAGGTTGCCGAGCAGCAGGCCCACGACGGACCACACGACATCGCCGCCGAAGACGACCGCGAGGGCGCCGGTGACGACGGCGGTGATCTGCAGGTTGGCGCCGAGCCAGAGGGTGAACTGGCTGAAGGCGGTGCCGTGCCGTTCCTCGTCCGGTACGACGTCGATGGAGCGCAGTTCGACGAGTTGAGCCATGCGTACTCCCCGGTCGGGCTGTATAACCGTATGCAGGGTTCACGTAGACTGAATAAATTGTCAATGCCTCGGCGCTGTACTCTCCCGGGGCGGCGAGGACAACTGGAGGGGGAGTACGTCATGAGCGCGACCGACAGCCCGGCGAGCCGGTTGCAGGCCCTCTTCGAGGGGCACCGGCTCACGCCGACCCAGCGGCGCATCGCGCACAGCATGGTCCGCCGCGCCTCCGACGTGCCCTTTCTGTCCAGCGTGGAGCTGGCCGAGCTGGCCGGGGTCAGCCAGCCGTCGGTGACCCGCTTCGCGGTCGCCCTCGGCTTCGACGGCTATCCGGCGCTGCGGCGGCACCTGCGCGAGGTCGTCCCCGCCGAACCGGCCGCGGACTCCGCGTCGTACAACGAGTACCAGCAGGCCGTCGAGGCCGAGATCGAGAACCTCCGGCACCTCGCCGACCTGCTCGCCGACCCGCGCCCGGTGCACAAAGCCGGCCGCATCCTCGCCGCGTCCCGGCCCCTGCTGGTGCTGGGGATGCGCGCTGCCGCCTCCCAGGCCTACGGCTTCTCCTACTTCGCCGCCAAGGTCCACCCGGACGTCCGGCTGCTCAACGAGGGCGGCACGATGATCCACGACCGCGTGGACGCCGCCGTGCGCGCCGGCGCCACCGCCCTGCTGTGCTTCGCGCTGCCGCGCCACCCGCGCGAGGTCATCGAGTCCCTGGAGTACGCCAAGGAGGCCGGACTGACCGTGGTCACGGTCGCCGACTCCGCGTTCGCGCCGGTCGCCAAGGTCTCCGACCTGCTGCTGCCCGCCGCCGTCGGCACCGGACTCGCCTTCGACACCGCCTGCGCGCCGATGCTGCTCGGGCGGGTGCTGCTGGAGGCGATGGCCGACGAACTGCCGGACGCGCAGGCCCGCCTGGAGGACTTCGACGCCAAGGCTGCCGCGCGCGGGCTGTTCGTGGAGTGACAGCCGGACACCTCCGGCGTTCTCAGATTCGTCTCAGGTTCTGCCGCTAGCTTTCCCGGCGGCTTCATGGACGGCTCGATGGACACGTGACACGGGGAGGCTGACGTGGCGCGCGGAGGGCAGGGACTCGCTCGGGTCGCCGTCGTCGTACGGGCGGGGGCGGCACCGCTGTGGTGGCTCGGACTGGTCGCGGCCGGGATCGGAGTGGTGCCGCAGGGGCTGACCGGGCGCCGGATCGGCGTGTTCGCGGGGGCGGCGCTGTATCTGCTCGCCGCGGCCGCGGTGGCGCTCGCCCGCCGTGGGCGGTACGCCGCCCTTGCCCGCGGGGCCGCCCGCGCGGGCAAGTACGACATCCTTCAGGACCGCGCGGTGACTGTGCGCGCCTGGCGCCGGGGTCACCGCTGGTGGCTGCTGCTCGCCTTCGCCGCCGCCCTTGCCTCGGCGTTCGCCGTGCCGGTGGCCGGCGGGCTGCTGCTCGCCGGGTGCGGCACCGGGCTGTGGCTGAAGGCCGCGTGGCTCGGGCGGCGGGAGCGGGCCGGGGACGCGCTGCTGTGGGTGCGCGTCGACCGGCTCGACGGGCGCCGCGGGCGTCCCGCCGGCCCGGCGGTCAGGGCCTGGCGCGGCACGGGTATCGCGGCGGGCGACGCGGCCCCGGGCGGGGCCCGCCGCCGCCCCGCGGCGCTGGTCTGACCGACCGGGTGTCTGTCAGACCTCGAGCTCCTGCTCGATCTTCTTCAGCTGGTGGCGGGCCATCGCCAGGTTGGCCCGCTTGGCGTCCAGGACCAGATAGAGGAAGAGCCCGTTGCCGCTTCGGCCGCTCAGCAGGCGGATCAGGTGGTACTGGTCGGTGAGCGTGATCAGGATGTCCTCGATCTCCGTTTTGAGGCCGAGCATCTCCATGGTGCGCATCTTGGCGCGGATCACGTCGGTGTTGCCGGCGGCGGCGACGTTGAGGTCGAACGTCTTGCTGCCGCCCATCGTGCCCAGTGCCATGCCGCTGGTGTAGTCGACCAGGGCGACGCCGGTCGCGCCTTCGATCGAGGCGAGGGCTTCCTTCAGCGCGGTCTCAGTGGTGGCCATGACGGTGATTGCCTTTCAGCTGTCGGTGGTGCGCGCCCCCACTGCCCTGACGGGCAGCGCACGCGCGGTTTCCTGGGGTGGGATCGAGGGACGGGCGGGCGCCTGTGCCAGCGCCTCGTGGGCGTCGACCAGCTCGCCGATGCGGGCGCCGGCGCGGCGGCCCTCCAGATGGAGCCGGCCGACGTTGACGCGGTCCTCGGTGAGCAGGGTCAGCACGGCGGTGCGGCCCGCGGCATAGGTCGCGACGTAGCCCTGCGCGCCGCGGATCAGCAGTTCGCGGAACTCGCCCCGGCCGGTCGCGTCGGTCATCCGGATCGCGACCGCGAGCGTGGTGGCGGTGAGCGCGGACAGGCCGTCCGGCTCGACGCCGGGGGCGTCGTGGGCGAGGACCAGGCCGTCGCGCCTGGCGGCGATCGCGCCGGTGAGCTGGGGGAGGCGGGCGCGCAGCCGGTGGAGCTCGGCGAGGATCTCTGGCTCGGCCGCCATCAGGTGTCTCCTCTCGGTGAGTGAGGTGAGTGAGTCGGTGGGGGGCTCGGCACGGGGGCGTGGCCGGTCAAAGGGCCTCCAGCGCATCCCTGACCCTCTTCAGCAAGGCGATGTGGGGATCGAAGTCGTCGGGCAGGGCGGCGGGCGGCTGCGTGGCCGCGGCCGCGGGCGGCGGGTGCGGGCGCGGCGTCGCGAGCAGTCCCGCGGCGGCCAGCCGGCGCACCTCCACCAGCGTGGGAAAGGACCGCCGGCCCTGCGCCAGGGCGATGTCCGGGGCCGTGCGCACCCCGTCGACCAGGGCCAGGACCGCCGCCTGGCGGGCGGTGACCGCCGGTGCCGCGACCGGGTCGGTGCGCGTCAGCGGCGCGCTGTCGGTGAGCGGATCGGGCCACAGCCGGTGCAGCACCTCCCGCCGGCGCAGCACCTCCCGCTCCACGGCGGCGACCGGCACCGCCGGCAGCGCGCCGCCGGGTTGCGCCTCGGCCGCGTAGTGGAAGCGGCCCGGGCTGCTGCTCGGCGCGAGGGCGAAGTACGCGGCGTCGTACAGCGCTTGCAGGTGGCAGATCTCCATCCCGGCCCAGGACAGGTGCCCGGCGTCCACCAGCAGCCGCGCGGTGCCCTCCGGATCGCCCGCCGCGCCGGCCGCCGCCCACCACTGCTCGGCGCTGAGCGCGCCCTGCGCGGTGAGCAGCGCGCCCGGGCCCGGGGCGTACGGGCTCTCGGCGTGCACCACCACACCGTCGGTGAGGTACAGGGTGCCGCCCTCGCGGACCAGGACGCCGGTGGCGTGCTCCGCGGCGAGCCGGTTCAGCATCGGGGACACCCCGCCCGCCGGCTCGCGCAGCGCCTTGTCCCGCACCGGCAGCGGGGGAGGGGCCTCGACCACGGTCATCCCAGCACCAGCCGCCCGGCCATCTCGCCCAGCCGGATGCGGGCCAGAGCGAGATTGCCGTCGGCGCGGCCCAGCCACAGGTGCAGCACCGCACCGCTGTCGAACGGCGCCGGGACGAACCGCAGCAGGTGGTAGCCGTCCCGGTTGCTGACGATCACGTCCTCCACCGGCGGGTCGGCGTCGTCCGGCCCGCCGCCGGAGGTGTCCTCGGCGGCGAAGGCCGGCTGTTCGGCCGCCAGCCGGGCCAGCTCCGCCACCTCGGCGGCGGCCGCCTCGGGATCGCCGCCGGGGCACTCCCCGACGACGCCCAGCGCCAGCCCGCTGGTCCAGTCGACCAGGGCCGCGCCGCGCGCGCCGGGCAGCCGCATGGCCTCCAGTAAGCACTCGTCGATTCCGGGCACGTCGCTCCCCTCCGCCTCGGGTCCGGGCGAGTGACGACGACACTACGCACCGTACGGAGGGCCGGTGAGGCTTCTGGCATTTTCCA
The DNA here is from genome assembly GCF_040656475.1 of Streptomyces sp. NPDC049915. Taxonomy (NCBI): domain Bacteria; kingdom Bacillati; phylum Actinomycetota; class Actinomycetes; order Kitasatosporales; family Streptomycetaceae; genus Streptomyces; species Streptomyces sp. NPDC049915. Next base: position 54,960 of record NZ_JBFAMH010000004.1, on the reverse strand, counting down.
GCGGAACATGCGGAGCGCGGACTAGTGTGGGTCAACTGAGCACATGTTCGGGTCTGTTGACCCGTTCGGGGGAGGGATGCTCACCCGCGCCCGGAAGCGGGCAGGGTGGTGAGCGCCCCGGCGTGCGCCCCGCCGGACTCGGCGACGATCTCGGCGAGCGTCTGCGGCTCCCGCACGACCGCGAAGGCCACGCCGCCTTCCCCGTCCGGTGCGAAGCCGTAGACGCCGGGCCGCGCCAGCGAGTTGTAGGCGTAGTGGTGCGCGAAGTAGTACGCGCCCGTGTCCAGCGCCGCCGCGTGGTCCCCCTGCTGCAGCAGCGGCAGTGCCTGCTCGCGGGCCAGCAGGTCCCCCGCGAAGCACGCCGGCCCCGCCACGTCCTGCACCACGGCCGGCCCCTCCTTCGGCCGCCCCTTCGCGTCGTACGCGGCGATCCTGAGCGGCCAGGCGCCCGGCGCGTACACCGTGCGCGTGGCCACCTGCACGCCCGCGTGCGTGACCGCCACCGCCCGACCGCCCGCGCTCTTGGCGTACTCCACGCGCGCCACCACCGTGCCGTGCTTGGCCAGCAGCGACCGGCCGAACTCGGTGACCAGCCCGTACCGCCCGTCGAACAGCCCCGGCACGGTCTCCCGCAGCAGCCGTGCGTACTGCGCGTACGTCGGCGTCGTCGCGTCGGAGGCGAAGTTCACCGGCAGTCCGCCACCGATGTCGAGGGTGTCGATCCGGCGCCGCCCGGCCCGCGCGTTGATCTCCTCCGCAAGCTCGTAGGCCTGCGTCACGCCCTGGGCCATCAGGGACAGCGGGATCCCCTGCGACCCGGTGTGCGCGTGCAGCCGGGTCAGCCACGGCCGCTCCAGATACGCCCGCACCACCCACTCCCGGGCACCCTCGTCGCGCAGCGCCACGCCGAACTTCGAGGTGGCCGTCGCGGTCGACAGGGCCTCGATGGAACCGCCTCCGACCTGCGGGTTCACCCGGATGCCGAGGGGTGATGCGCTGGAGGTGGTCCGCATCAGGGCATCCAGCCGGTCCAGCTCCTGCGGGTTGTCGGCGTTGACCGCGACGCCCAGTGCCAGCGCCTCGCGCAGCTCGGCCGGTGTCTTGGCCGGCGAGTCCAGCACCGTCGCCGCGGCCGGCACCCCGGCCGCCCGCGCCAGCGCCAGCTCACCCGGGCTCGCCACCTCGGCGCCGATGCCCTCCTCCCACAGCAGCCGCATCACCGGCACCAGCGGGGTCGCCTTCACCGCGAAGGCGTGCAGCACCGGTGTGCCCGGCGCGGCCACCGCCTCGAACGCCGCCCGCAGCGCTGCCGCCGACTCCCGGATGCCGGTCACGTCGAGCAGCCCGACCAGCGGCGCGTCAGGGCCCAGCAGGCCCTGTTCCACCGCGGCCCGCACCGCCTCGTCCCGCCGCGCCGCGCGCTGGTGCGCCTCCGTGTCGATGTCGTGCTCCACGAATCGCCCCTCCTGTCGCCCCGTGTCTGTGCCTGCCGTGCCGCCTTGTCCGCATCCAGCCAAACACCCGCGGCGCGCGGACGTGGCCGCTCCCCCGTGTTGACTAGTTCTATTCAGGAAGTCAGGATGTGAATAGTCGTAGTAACAGCAGGAGGCAGACGATGTCGGGACCCCGCCCCGTACGAGCACCCCGCGGCACCGAGCTCAGCGCGCAGGGCTGGCAGCAGGAAGCCGCGCTGCGGATGCTGCAGAACAACCTCGACCCCGAGGTCGCCGAGCACCCCGACAAGCTCGTCGTCTACGGCGGCACCGGCAAGGCCGCCCGTGACTGGCGCTCCTTCGACGCGATGGTCCGCACCCTGCAGGGCCTCAAGGCGGACGAGACCATGCTGGTCCAGTCCGGCCGCCCGGTCGGCGTCATGCAGACCCACGAGTGGGCGCCGCGTGTCCTCATCGCCAACTCCAACCTGGTCGGCGACTGGGCCAACTGGGAGGAGTTCCGCCGCCTGGAGGCCCTCGGCCTGACCATGTACGGCCAGATGACCGCCGGCTCCTGGATCTACATCGGCACCCAGGGCATCCTCCAGGGCACCTACGAGACCTTCGCCGCCGTCGCCGCGAAGAAGTTCAACGGCACCCTCGCCGGGACCATCACCCTCACCGCCGGCCTCGGCGGCATGGGTGGCGCCCAGCCCCTCGCCGTCACGATGAACGACGGCGTGGCCATCTGCATCGACTGCGACCCGCGCGCCATCGACCGCCGCATCGAGCACCGCTACCTCGACGTCAGGGCCGATTCCCTCGACCACGCCCTGCAGCTCGCCACCGAGGCCCGCGACCAGCGCAAGCCGCTGTCCATCGGCGTCCTCGGCAACGCCGCCGAGCTGGTCCCGCAGCTGCTCGCGATGGGCGCCCCCATCGACATCGTCACCGACCAGACCTCCGCCCACGACCCCCTGGCCTACCTGCCCGTCGGCATCGCCTTCGAGGACATGGCCGACGCCGCCGCCAAGGACCCGGCCGGCTTCACCACCCGCGCCCGCGAGTCCATGGCGCGGCACGTCGAGGCGATGGTCGGCTTCCTGGACGCGGGCGCCGAGGTCTTCGACTACGGCAACTCCATCCGCGGCGAGGCCCAGCTCGCGGGCTACGACCGCGCCTTCGCCTTCCCCGGCTTCGTCCCCGCCTACATCCGTCCCCTGTTCTGCGAGGGCAAGGGCCCCTTCCGCTGGGCCGCCCTGTCCGGCGACCCGGCCGACATCGCCAAGACGGACAAGGCGATCCTCGACCTGTTCCCGCAGAACGAGTCCCTGGCCCGCTGGATCAAGATGGCCGGTGAGCGGGTCCACTTCCAGGGCCTGCCCGCCCGCATCTGCTGGCTCGGCTACGGCGAGCGCGACAAGGCCGGTGAGCGCTTCAACGACATGGTCGCCTCCGGGGAGCTGGCCGCACCGATCGTCATCGGCCGCGACCACCTCGACTGCGGCTCCGTCGCCTCCCCCTACCGCGAGACCGAGGCCATGCTCGACGGCTCCGACGCCATCGCCGACTGGCCGCTGCTCAACGCCATGGTCAACGTGGCCTCCGGCGCCTCCTGGGTGTCCCTGCACCACGGCGGCGGCGTCGGCATGGGCCGCTCCATCCACGCCGGCCAGGTCACCGTCGCCGACGGCACCCCGCTCGCCGGCGAGAAGATCCGCCGGGTGCTGACCAACGACCCCGGCATGGGCGTCATCCGGCACGTCGACGCCGGCTACGACATCGCCGAGTCCGTCGCGGCCGAGCGCGGGGTGCGGGTGCCGATGCGTGAGGGTGACGGGGCGTGAGCTTCCACAGCATGTGGGCGGAGTTGCTGCCGATCGGCCGCGACTCCGCCTCCGGCGGCTACCGGCGCTACGCCTGGACCGGCGCCGACGCCGACTGCCGGGCCTGGTTCCGGCAGCAGGCCGAGGACCGCGGGCTCACCTACGAGGTGGACCGCAACGGCAACCAGTGGGCCTGGCTCGGCGACCCGCACGCCGGGGACGCCGTCGTCACCGGCTCCCACCTGGACTCCGTGCCGGACGGCGGCGCCTTCGACGGCCCCCTGGGGGTGGTGTCCTCCTTCGCCGCCCTGGACGAACTGCGCGAGCGGGGAGCGGAGTTCACCAAGCCGCTCGCCCTGGTCAACTTCGGCGACGAGGAGGGCGCCCGCTTCGGGCTCGCCTGCGTCGGCTCCCGGCTCACCGCCGGGCAGCTCACCCGCGAGCAGGCCCACCGCCTCACCGACGGCGACGGCGTCACCCTGGCCAAGGCCATGGAAGCCGCCGGCCACGACCCCGACGCCATCGGAGCGGACCCCGAACGGCTCGCCCGCATCGGCGCCTTCGTCGAACTGCACGTCGAGCAGGGCCGCGCCCTCGACCTGACCGGGGACGCCGTCGGCGTGGCCAGCGCCATCTGGCCGCACGGCCGCTGGCGGTTCGACTTCCGCGGCGAGGCCAACCACGCCGGCACCACCCGGCTGGTGGACCGGAGCGACCCGATGCTGCCCTACGCCCAGACCGTCCTCGCCGCCCGCCGCGAGGCCGAACTCGCCGGTGCCGTGGCCACCTTCGGCAAGATCGCCGTGGAGCCGAACGGCGTCAACGCCATCCCCTCCCTGGTGCGCGGCTGGCTCGACTCCCGCGCCCCCGCCCAGGACACCCTCGACACCGTGCTCGCCGGCATCGAGAAGGCGGCCCGGGAGTACGCCGACGCCCACGGCGTCGACCTGGACGTGGTCCGCGAGTCCTTCACGCCCGTCGTCGAGTTCGACCACGCCCTGCGCGACGAACTCGCCCGCCTCCTGGGCCACGACGGCGAGCTCACCGTGCCCGTCCTCGGCACGGGCGCGGGACACGACGCCGGGATCCTGTCCGGGAGCATCCCGACCGCCATGCTGTTCGTACGCAACCCCACGGGCGTCTCGCACTCCCCGGCCGAGTCCGCCGCCGAGGACGACTGTGTGGCCGGAGTGCACGCCCTCGCCGACGTACTGGAAGGACTGGCCTGCCGGTGACCCACAGGACGTACTGGCTCGAACACGCCTGGCTCGGCACCTACGTCGAGCCGGGCGTCGCCCTCGACATCACGGGCGGCCGCATCACCGCCGTCCGCACCGGCGTCACCACCCCGCCGCCCGGCGCCGAGGTGCTGCGCGGACTGACCCTGCCCGGACTGGCCAACGCGCACAGCCACGCCTTCCACCGGGCCCTGCGCGGCACCGTCCAGGTCGGCTCCGGCACCTTCTGGACCTGGCGCGAGGTGATGTACTCCGTCGCCGACCGGCTCACCCCCGACAGCTACCACGCCCTCGCCCGCGCGGTGTACGCCGAGATGGCGCTGGCCGGCATCACCGCCGTCGGCGAGTTCCACTACGTCCACCACGCCCCCGGCGGCACCCCCTACGCCGACCCCAACGCGATGGGCGAGGCGCTGATCGCGGCCGCCGCCGAGGCCGGCATCCGCATCACCCTCCTGGACACCTGCTACCTCTCCGCCGGCTTCGGCGCCGCGCCCGACGCCCACCAGTTGCGCTTCTCCGACGGCACCGCCGCGGCCTGGGCCGAACGCTCTTCACTTCTCAAGGAACGCGATCACGCACGGATCGGAGCGGCGATCCACTCGGTGCGGGCCGTGCCCGCCGAACAGCTGGCCACCGTCGCCGCCTGGGCCGAGGAGCGGCGGGCCCCGCTGCATGTGCACCTCTCGGAGCAGACCGCCGAGAACGACGCCTGCCTTCAGGCACACGGCTGCACCCCCACCCGGCTCCTCGCCGACCACGGCGTGCTCGGCCCGCGCACCACCGGCGTGCACAACACCCACCTCACCGACGAGGACATCGCGCTGCTCGGCGGCTCCTCCACCGGCACCTGCATGTGCCCCACCACCGAACGCGACCTGGCCGACGGCATCGGACCCGCCGCCGCCCTGCAGCGCGCCGGCTCCCCGCTCTCCCTCGGCTCCGACAGCCACGCCGTCGTCGACCTGCTCGAAGAGGCCCGCGCGATGGAGCTGAACGAGCGGCTGCGCACCCGCACCCGCGGCCACTGGACGGCCGCCGCCCTGCTGCGCGCCGCCACCGCCGACGGCCACGCCGCCCTCGGCTGGTCCGACGCGGGCACCCTCGCCCCCGGCGCCCTCGCCGACTTCACGACGATCGCGCTGGACTCGGTCAGGACAGCGGGACCGCTGCCCCGGCTCGGCGCCGAGACGGCCGTATTCGCCGCGACGGCAGCGGACGTACGGCACACGGTCGTGGGCGGCCGGCACGTCGTGCGCGACGGTCACCACTCACTCGTACCGGACGTGCCGCAGGCACTCGCGAGCGCCGTCGAAGCCCTGCGCGGCTGACCCGGCCGTCACCCATCCAGGCCCACCACGAGGACACCATGAGCACCGTCATCACCAACATCGCCGCGCTGGTCACCAACGACCCCTCCCTCGGTGACGGCTCCCCCCTCGGTCTGATCCAGGACGCGGCCGTCGTCGTCGACGGCGACCGCGTCGCCTGGATCGGTACGTCAAGCAAAGCACCCGCCACTGACAACCGGGTCGACGCAGGCGGCCGGGCGGTGCTCCCGGGCTTCGTCGACTCCCACTCCCACCTGGTCTTCGCGGGCGACCGCACGGCGGAGTTCAACGCCCGTATGTCCGGCCGCGCCTACAGCGCCGGCGGCATCCGCACCACGGTCGCCGCCACCCGTGCCGCGAGCGACGCGGAACTCGAGGCCAACCTCACCCGTTACCTCGCCGAGGCCCTGCGCCAGGGCACCACGACGTTCGAGACCAAGTCCGGTTACGGCCTGACCGTCGAGGACGAGGCCCGCGCCCTGCGCATCGCCGCACGCCACACCGACGAGGTCACCTACCTCGGCGCGCACATCGTCTCCCCGGACCACGCCGACGACCCGGCCGCCTACGTCGACGTGGTCACCGGCGCGATGCTGGACGCCTGCGCGCCGCACGCCCGCTGGATCGACGTCTTCTGCGAGAAGGGCGCCTTCGACGGCGACCAGGCCCGCGCGATCCTCACCGCCGGCAAGGCCAGGGGCCTGCTCCCGCGCATCCACGCCAACCAGCTCTCCCACGGCCCCGGCGTGCAGCTCGCCGTCGAACTCGACGCGGCCAGCGCCGACCACTGCACCCACCTCACGGACGCCGACGTCGACGCCCTCGCCAACAGCTCCACGGTCGCCACGCTGCTGCCCGGGGCCGAGTTCTCCACCCGCGCCGAGTGGCCCGACGCGCGCCGGCTGCTCGACGCCGGCGCCACGGTCGCCCTGTCCACGGACTGCAACCCGGGCTCGTCCTTCACCTCCTCGGTGCCCTTCTGCATCGCGCTCGCCGTCCGGGACATGGGCATGACCCCCGACGAGGCGGTGTGGTCGGCCACCGCGGGCGGCGCGGCCGCCCTGCGCCGCGACGACATCGGCCGCCTCACCCCGGGCGCCTATGCCGATCTCGCCGTCCTCGACGCCCCCAGCCACGTCCACCTGGCGTACCGGCCGGGTGTCCCGCTGGTCACGGAGGTCTGGCGCCGCGGCACGCGCGTGGCCTGAGCGGGCCGGCGCGGCAGCCGGCCGTGCGGCGTCAGCGCGCCCCGGCCCGCCACCGCTGGCGGGCGCTCCCGTCGAGGCGGTCCAGGGACAACCCGTCGCCGCCCCACTCCGGGGTGAGGGCACTGCCGAGGTCGATCACCGGGCGGATCGCCCCGTCGCCGTCCACCACGAACCGCAGATTGTCCCCGTTGCGCCCGTACAGCGAACCGCACTCCCAGATCCCGACCCCGCGGTCCACGTCGCCGCGGCTGTCCAGGCAGAAGCCGGGATCGGCGTACGACTGCAGCGCGCCGCGCTCGTCGTCGTAGCGCCAGCGCTGGGTGGGGGAGGAGTCGCACGGGGCGGTGACGACGTCGTTGCCCTCCTCGAAGGCGCCGTCGCGCACGTCCAGGCACAGGCCCGACGCTGCGTTCACCACCTGCGCGTACGTGCCGCCCGGCGGCCGCGGCGCGGGAGAGGGCGGGGCAGGAGGCCGCCGGGTGGGAGCCGGCTTCGGCGCGGCGTGCGTGGACGACGGCGCGGCGGACGGTGACGTCGAAGGCGACGGCGAGGGGGACGCCGACGTGCGGGACGGTGAGGGGGACGCCGGGACGGTCGTCGTGGCCGTCACCGTCACGGGCGGGGCGATCGTCGGGGTGGTGACCGCGCTGGCCCGGTCCTGGGCGGGCTGCTCGGCGGGCTCCAGCAGCAGCACCAGCAGCGGGACCAGCGCGACGCCGAGCGCGGCGGAGGCGAGCGCGACCCGGCGGGCGGGCCGCCAGGCCGGCTGTTCGGGCGGGAGAAGCGGACCGGTGTCGGCGGCCTCCTGCCGTAGATATGCGGTGCCGCCCCACGCCAGCAGTCCCTCGGCCAGCACCGCGGCGGGCGTGTCGTACAGCGCGGTCAGCTCCTCGCGGGCGGCCGTGCAGGAGGCGCAGTGCGTCATGTGGGCCCGCAGATCGGCGCTGTCGCGGGGGCCGTCGGGCCGTACCGACTCCTCGATCAGACGGCGGAAGTCACCGCAGTCCGGGTCGGGCGAGGCGGCCAGGCGCTGCCGCAGGCAGGCCTGGGCCAGGGCCTTCAGCGCGGGGCCGGTGCCGTGGGCGACGTCCGCGGGGCTCACGCCGACAAGGGCGGCGGTGCGCTCGGCCGTCTCCCCTTCCAGGACGCCGTACCAGATCAGGCCCTGGGCGCGCGGGGGCAGGGAGCGGAAGGCGGGGAGCATCGCGGGGGCCGGCCCGTGCGGGCCGGCGCTGCTCATCACGAGCAGAAAAGAGGGGTCGAGGCCGCCCGCGCGCTCGTCGGCGGACCAGGCGCCCGCGAGCTGGACGGTGAGCAGCAGCAGGTGGTGCCGCCACGGTACGGCGGGGTCGATCCCGCGGGCGACCTCACGGGCCGCGTGCGCGAACGCCTCCGCCGCCAGTTGCCGGGCCGCCGCGTCACCGGCGGCACACAGGCGCGCGTAGTCCAGGACGCGGCTCAGGTGGCGGCGGCGCAGCTCCTGCAAGGCGGGGTAGGCGGTCGCGGTCCCCGTGCGCAGCAGCTCCGTCAGACGTGCGTCGGACGCATCCGCGTACCACTCCGCCTCCGCCCGGGCCATCCGCCGCCTCCTCGCGCACGCGTCCCCCGGCATACCGTCCGGTTGGGGGGTGACCGTAGTGCATGGGGAAGGCGCAGGGGACCCGGGGAGCGAAAGTTTCCCCGGGTAACCCCTGTGAACGCCGTGGAGGGTCCTGTCAGTCCTCGACGGTGAGGCCCTTGCGCAGCCGCACCAGCGTGCGCGACAGCAGGCGCGAGACGTGCATCTGGGAGATGCCGAGCTCCTCGCCGATCTCCGACTGGGTCAGGCCGGCGACGAACCGCAGGGAGAGGATCTGCCGGTCGCGCGGCGCGAGCTCGGCGATCAGCGGCTTCAGCGACTCGACGTACTCGATGCCCTCGAGCCCGTGGTCCTCGTAGCCGATACGGTCCGCGAGCGCGCCCTCGGCGTCGTCGTCCTCCGGCTGGGCGTCCAGCGAGGAGGCGGTGTACGCGTTTGAGGCGGCCATGCCCTCGACGACCTCGTCGTTGCTCAGGCCGAGGCGCTCGGCCAGCTCCGCGACCGTCGGGGCGCGGTCCAGCTTCTGGGCCAGCTCGTCGCCCGCCTTGGCGAGGTCCAGGCGCAGCTCCTGCAGCCGGCGCGGGACGCGCACGGACCAGGACGTGTCGCGGAAGAAACGCTTGATCTCCCCGATGATGGTTGGCATCGCGAAGGTCGGGAACTCGACGCCCCGGGACAGTTCGAAGCGGTCGATCGCCTTGATCAGGCCGATGGTGCCGACCTGGATGATGTCCTCCATCGGCTCACTGCGGGAGCGGAAACGGGAGGCGGCGAACTTGACGAGCGCGAGGTTCAGCTCCACGAGGGTGTTGCGCACGTACGAGTACTCGTACGTGCCTTCTTCGAGGGACTCGAGCCGCTCGAACAGAGTCTTGGACAGGGCCCGCGCGTCGACGGGACCCACCTCGTCGTAAGGGGGGATGTCCGGGAGTCCGGAAAGGATGTCCTCCGGAGGGGGTGTCGACGTCGTCGTCCGGGTATGCGAGGCGTCGAGCCGGGGTGACATGAGGTCCTCCATCGTTCTCGGCATATGGCTGCCGAAGCCAGTACGTGCACTGCGGTGTGCGGCGCCTCCAAAGCCGGCCGTGTCGGTTACGGGTTCCTACTAGGCCTACCCGCTCGCAGGGAACGATCGCAAGTGCGTTTCGTTCGGGTATGTCCGTTTGTGTGCGGTTGTTCGGGTGTCGGGTCCCGTGGAGAAGGCGTAGTGTTCGAGGTCGTCAGTCAGCAGCCACGACCTCGGGAGTAACACGGCATGGACCGCGGGACGGTCGGCAGCGCACAGTCGGGCCGGCTTCTGGTGGAGGTGCGGGAAGAGGGCTCCAGTGCCGTCGTGACGGCGGCGGGTGAACTGGACCACCACACCGCCGAACTGCTGCGCGAGCCCCTTGAGGACTGCCTCGGCAAGGGCTTCAGCAAGCTCGTCGTCGACTGCTCGCGTCTGGAGTTCTGCGACTCCACGGGCCTCAACGTACTGCTCGGCGCCCGCCTGAAGGCGGAGGCCGCCGGGGGTGGGGTGCATCTCGCCGGGATGCAGCCGGTGGTGGCCCGTGTGTTCGAGATCACAGGCGCTGAGGCGGTCTTCACCGTGCACGACTCGGTCGAGGACGCCCTCGCAGGTGACAGCGGTTCCGGACCGCCGGGCGCCGCCGACTGACCTGCCCGCCCGTGGGATGCCGTCCGGGCCGCGCCCCGAGGTATGTGTACGTCACACCCGCCGCGCCGAACCGGGGGGTGTTCCGTCCGCCGGGTCGGGCAGGAGACATCCTGAACCTGTCGAGCCATCGACGGAACCATCCCCCGTCGAGCCACGTAGTGAGTCGTGAACCGAAGTCTTGAATCCTGAACTGGTGAATCGGTGAGGTGAAGCGCTGATGAGCACCACCCGGCCTTGTTCGCCGGGCGACCGCGGCCCGGAGCCCAGCGGCGCTTCCGGGGCGTCGGCGGGCCGTCAGGTCCGCACGCTGAGCTTCGACGACCAAAGCGGTGTCGTTCCGCTCGCCCGCGATTTCGCCCGGCAGGCGCTGTACGCGTGGGGGTGGCTGCCGGCCGACTCCGCGGATCAGCGGGCCGCGGCCGAGGATGTGCTGCTCGTCGTGTCCGAGCTGGTCACGAACGCGTGCCTGCACGCGGAGGGGCCGGACCGGATGGAACTCACCTGCGACAACAAGGTGATCCGCATCGAGGTGGCCGACCGCGGCACGGGCCAGCCGGCCCCCCGCACCCCCCACCGCGCCGGACGCCCCGGCGGCCACGGCATGTTCATCGTCCAGCGCCTGTGCCTGGACTGGGGCGTCGTACGACTCCCGGGCCTCGCCGGCAAGAGAGTCTGGGCAGAACTGGGCGCGCCGGCGTAACCGGTATCCCTCCCGACGGCACCGTTTGGGCTGCGCCCGGCATTGTCCTGACCGCCGTTGGCTGCGTGCCCGGCGTTTCGTGCTGCCCGGCGTTGTGCTGACCGCCGCGGGTGCGCAGCCCGGCACGACGGGGTGCGGCTGCGCTCACCGTGCCGCCCTGGGGGTCCCCGCCCTGGGGTCCCCCCTGCTCGAAAAGCTTGGGGGGCACGACTGCCCGCAGCTATGCCAGCCGTTGGCGCGCGCCACGGCGTTGTCGCAGTCGCCGACGGCGGGAAGGGGACGGGGTGGGGGGTGTCCGCCCGCAGCGGCCGGCACCGGGACACAGTGAGACCGTCGGGAACGGGCGGCCGGACCGAGGACGGACGCCCCGCACCCCGGCCCCGACTCACAACGAACCGCAGGCGCCAGGCACGCCACGACGCACCGCAACGGGCCGCCGCAGGCATATGAGGGGCGCGGGGAACTGCGCGACCAGCCACAACGCAACCCGCAGACGAACACGCACCAAAACGCCGAAGCCGCCGCACCCCCCGAGGGATACGACGGCCCCGCGCGGGCAACGTCAGTGAACGTCCCCCATCAGCGCCTTCACCTTGCGCCGGTACATGTACACCGCGAACCCGGCCAGCGCAGCGAGAACCGCCTCGCCGAGCACCGCGCCCTTGCCGCTGAGGTCGACCCCGGCGATCGCCGGGTTGGACAGCAGCGAGGTGATCGAGTCGCCCGCGGTGACCGCGAGGAACCACACGCCCATCATCTGGCTGGCGTACTTCGCTGGCGCCATCTTCGTGGTGACCGACAGGCCGACCGGCGAGATGCACAGCTCACCGACCGTCTGGATCAGGTAGATCCCGACCAGCCACATCGGCGTGACCTTGGTGCCGTCGGACGCCATGCCCAGCGGCAGCAGGAAGAAGAAGAACGACACACCGATGAAGAACAGCCCCGCCGCGAACTTCGCGACCGTGCTGGGCTCCTGGCCCTTGCGGTTCAGCCACAGCCAGAACCAGGCGATGACCGGCGCCAGCGCCATGATGAACACCGGGTTCAGCGACTGGTACCAGGACGACGGGAAGCTGAAGCCGAACAGCGAGTCCGCGGCCTTGGTCTCACCGAAGGCCTGGACCGTGGAGCCACCCTGGTCGTAGATCATCCAGAACGCGGCGGCCGCGACGAAGAACCAGATGTACCCGGTCATCTTCGACTGCTCGACGGCCGACAGCTCCTTGTCCCGCTTGATGCGCAGCAGCACACCCGCCGGGATGACCAGACCGATGACGGTGAGCGGGATCATCGCCCAGTTCAGCGTGAAGTGGCCGGTGAAGCCGACGACGCCGTAGAAGACGGCCGCGATGGCCAGCCACATCAGGCCCTTGCGCAGCCACGTGGCGCGCTCCTCGGCCGCGAGCGGCTTCGGGACGACGTTGCTCTCCGGGCTGAGGTTGCGCGTGCCGAGCAGGAAGGCGGCGAGGCCGATGGCCATGCCGACGGCGGCGAGGCCGAAGCCGAGGTGCCAGTTCACTTCCTGGCCGACCGTGCCGATGATCAGCGGCGCGAAGAAGGCACCCATGTTGATGCCCATGTAGAAGATCGTGAAGCCACCGTCACGGCGCGGGTCGTCCGGACCGTCGTACAGGTGGCCGACCATCGTGGAGATGTTGGCCTTCAGCAGACCGGAACCGAGCGCCACCAGCGCGAGACCCGCGAAGAACGGCGCCTGGCCGCCGGGCAGCGCCAGGACGAGGTGACCGGCCATGATCGTGATCGCCGCGATGGCCACCGTCTTGCGGGGGCCCCAGACGCGGTCGCCGAGCCAGCCGCCGGGCATGGCGAGCAGGTACACCATCGACAGGTAGACGGAGTAGATCGCCGTCGTCGTGGCCAGGTCCATGCCCAGGCCACCGCCCATGCTGCCCTTCTTGGCGTCGGGGCCGCCGGAGAGCAGGTAGACGACGAGCAGAGCCCTCATGCCGTAGAAGCTGAATCGCTCCCACATCTCGGTCATGAAGAGAGTGGCCAGTCCGCGGGGATGGCCGAAGAAGGTCTTCCCGGAACCGGGGGTGCCCGGTTGGACCGAGGCCTTCGTCAGGCTGGACGCCATGGTCGTTCCTTGCTGGTCGGGACGCGCGGTCGGTATCCCCCTTGCTCGGCGACGCCGAGCAAGGGGGAGTTGCGCGCCCGGTGGGGGGCAGGCCGGCACCGGCACGTCGGCACGCCCACCCACCACGCCCAGGGGGAGTCCGCTCCGGATCGCGGAGCGGGGGACGGCGACCACCGGGATCCACGCCTCTGCGCGCGTCGTAGCGCTCGAGGCCCGGCCACAGGTCATTCCTTTCAAGGCCGGCCGCAGCCGGCCCGCACACAAAGAAGACCTTCAGCGTCATTGCTCGCCGAAGGTCCCCGCGGTGCTACAGGCGTTGATTCACCATACGGCAGGACACCGCCCGGTATGGAAGGACTTGAGACGCGGATCACAGATGGCCGAGGAACCGCAAGCCCCGTCTCGGCAGTCGATACCAGGATGGCATCCGCCGGCCCGGGCGCCGGCACGGGGTCCGGCTGTCCGCAGAGAGCCGGAGACGGCCGCTGTCCGGGTTGTCCGAAGGTAAGAGCCCCCTGTGGCGATCTCACCTCGGGCGTTGCACCGGGCGGACTACCATCACCTCATGACCCGTGTACTGCTCGCCGAGGACGACGCGTCCATCTCGGAGCCGCTGGCCCGCGCACTGCGCCGGGAAGGGTACGAGGTCGAGGTGCGCGAGGACGGACCCACCGCGCTCGACGCCGGAATGCAGGGCGGCGTCGATCTGGTCGTGCTGGACCTCGGGCTGCCCGGCATGGACGGCCTGGAGGTCGCGCGCAGACTGCGCGCCGACGGCCACACCGTGCCGATCCTGATCCTGACGGCGCGCGCCGACGAGGTCGACACGGTCGTCGGTCTGGACGCGGGCGCCGACGACTACGTCACCAAGCCGTTCCGCCTCGCCGAGCTGCTCGCCCGGGTCCGTGCCCTGCTGCGGCGCGGCGCCGCGGAGCCGCAGCAGCCGCCCGCCACGCACGGCGTGCGCATCGACGTGGAGTCGCACCGCGCGTGGATGGGCGACGAGGAGCTGCAGCTCACGGCGAAGGAGTTCGACCTGCTGCGGGTCCTGGTGCGCGACGCGGGCCGGGTCGTCACGCGTGACCAGCTGATGCGCGAGGTCTGGGACACCACGTGGTGGTCCTCCACCAAGACCCTCGACATGCACATCTCCTGGCTGCGCAAGAAGCTCGGCGACGACGCGGCGAACCCGCGGTACATCGCGACGGTTCGGGGCGTCGGCTTCCGCTTCGAGAAGAGCTGAGCCGGGCTCGGCGGCAGCCGAGCCGGAGCCGGACCGCACCAGGCACGTTCAGGACAAGAGGACATGCGCCGTCGACTGATCCAGTCCACCCTCGCCGTGGTGCTCGTCGTGATCGCCGTCTTCGGCGTGTCCCTCGTGATCGTCGAGACGCGGACGATCAGCAACACCGCGCAGGAGCGGGTGGACTCCGAGGCGCTGCGGCTGGCCAGTGTGGTGGACAGCCGGCTGCTGAGCTCGGCGGGCGTCACCCCGGAGATCCTTCAGGTCCCGGGCATGCAGGACCGTTATGCCGTGGTCCGCATCCCCGGGCGGGCGCCGATCGAGGTCGGCACCAAGCCCGAGGGCGACGTCATCCGCTCCAAGGAGCACCGGGGCGAGGAGGGCGAGACCGTCGTCGTGGAGGAGCCGCGCTCCACGGTGACCCGGGAGGTCGGCCGGACCCTGCTGATCATCGGGCTGGTCGCGCTGCTGGCGGTGGTGGCCGCGGTGCTGCTGGCGATCCGCCAGGCCAACCGGCTCGCCTCTCCGCTGACCGACCTCGCCGAGACCGCCGAGCGGCTCGGCTCCGGCGACCCGCGCCCGCGGCACAAGCGGTACTCCGTGCCCGAGCTGGACCGGGTCGCCGATGTGCTGGACTCCTCCGCCGAACGCATCGCCCGGATGCTCACCGCCGAGCGGCGACTGGCCGCGGACGCCTCCCACCAGCTGCGTACGCCGCTGACCGCGCTGTCGATGCGGCTGGAGGAGATCACCCTCACCGACGACCTGGACACGGTGAAGGAGGAGGCGAACGTCGCGCTGACCCAGGTCGAGCGCCTGACGGACGTGGTCGAGCGGCTGCTGACGAACTCCCGGGACCCGCGCACCGGCTCCGCCGTCGCCTTCGACCTGGACGAGGTCATCCAGCAGCAGGTCGCCGAGTGGCGCCCCGCCTACCGCAGCGCCGGCCGGGCGATCGTCAGCTCGGGCAAGCGGCATCTGCGGGCGGTGGGCACGCCGGGCGCGGTGGCGCAGGTGCTGGCGGCGCTGATCGAGAACTCCCTGATGCACGGCGGCGGCACGGTCGCGCTGCGCACGCGGGTCACCGGCAACCAGGCGGTGATCGAGGTGACGGACGAGGGTCCCGGTGTTCCGCCGGAGCTGGGCGCGCGCATCTTCGAGCGCACGATCAGCGGTCGCAACTCCACCGGCATCGGCCTGGCCGTCGCCCGCGACCTCGCGGAGGCCGACGGCGGCCGTCTGGAGATGCTGCAGGCGGCCCCACCGGTCTTCGGCCTGTTCCTCTCCCGCAGCCAGCCCGTCAAGAAGCCGATCCCCGACGAGGAGCCGACGGTCCGCTGACCGGTGACGTACCGGACGCGGGTCAGACCCGCTGGCGGGGACGCGGCGGCGGCCCGGCCTGTTCCAGGAGGGCCTGCGCGTCCGCGACCGCCTCGCCGGCCGGAAGAGCGCGGAAGACCCAGGTGCGGTAGGACCAGAAGCGGAACAGGGTCGCGACGCCGATGCCGAGGAACTTGAAGATGTTGCTCTGCAGCGGGGTGTCCCAGCCGAAACCGTAGGTCGCCGCGTACAGCACACCGTTCTCGATCACCAGGCCGACCAGGCTGAACAGCAGGAACAAGGTCAGTTCCTTGGTGCGCCCGTTCTTGTCGGCGTCGCGGTAGGTGAAGTACCGGAAGCCGACGTAGTTGAAGACGATCGACACCGCCGTAGCGATGACGCTGGCCCGGACCACCTGCAGATCGGTCACATGCCGTACGAGGTTGAACACACCCAGATTGACGAGCACGCCCGCGCCGCCCACGGCGCCGAACTTGGCGATCTCGCGGACGAGCCGTTGAACTCCCGAGGTACCGCTTCCCATGGTCGAGCAGGCCCCCAGTCGTTACGGTTTCGTCAACCCAGCCATGCTAACCACCCCTAACGGCGGATGCCTGCCGAGTACCCGAGGAGGCCGGTGTGAGGCCTGACGCACCGGTGAGGGCCGGGTGGGAGGCGCCCGATCCGGCCGCCGTCCGGTGGCCGATACCCTAGGGGTGTGACGTTCCCGGTAGTCGGCATGGTCGGCGGGGGCCAGCTGGCTCGTATGACACACGAGTCGGGCATCCCGCTGGGCATCAGGTTCAAGCTCCTCAGTGACACCCCTCAGGATTCCGCGGCGCAGGTCGTGAGCGATGTCGTCATCGGCGACTATCGCGACCTCGACACGCTGCGCGAGTTCGCGCGCGGGTGCGATGTGATCACCTTCGATCACGAACATGTACCCACCGAGCACCTCAGGGCCCTGGAGGCGGACGGCATTCCCGTGCGCCCGGGTCCCGACGCGCTGGTGCACGCCCAGGACAAGGGGGTGATGCGAGCCAGGCTCGACGCGATCGGCATCCCCTGCCCACGGCACAGGATCGTCAGCGATCCGCAGGACGTGGCGGCCTTCGCGGCCGAGCTCGAAAGGGGCGGGCACGAAGTGCCCTCCGGCAAGGGTGGTGGTGGGCGACGGGCGGGCGGTTTCCCCGTCGTCCTGAAGACGGTCCGCGGTGGCTACGACGGCAAGGGCGTGTGGGTCGTCGGCAGCGTCGAGGAGGCGGAGGATCCCTTCAAGGCGGGCGTCCCGGTCCTCGCCGAGGAGAAGGTCGACTACGTTCGTGAGCTGGCCGCCAACGTCGTGCGCTCCCCGCACGGCCAGGCCGTCGCCTACCCGGTGGTCGAGTCGCGGCAGGTGAACGGCGTGTGCGACACCGTCATAGCCCCGGCGCCCGACCTCGACGAGGAGCTGGCGCTGAAGGCCGAGGAGATGGCGCTGACCATCGCCAAGGAACTCGGTGTCGTCGGTCACCTCGCCGTCGAGCTGTTCCAGACCCGTGACGGCCGCATCCTCGTCAACGAGCTGGCGATGCGCCCGCACAACTCCGGCCACTGGTCCATGGACGGCGCGATCACCTCGCAGTTCGCCAACCACGTCCGCGCCGTGCTGGACCTCCCTCTCGGCGACCCGCGCCCACGTGCCAAGTGGACGGTGATGGTCAACGTCCTCGGCGGCGACTACCCGGACATGTACTCGGCGTACCTGCACTGCATGGCCCGTGACCCGCAGCTGAAGATCCACATGTACGGCAAGGACGTGAAGCCCGGCCGCAAGGTCGGCCACGTGAACACCTACGGCGACGACCTGGACGACGTGCTGGAGCGCGCCCGTCACGCTGCCGGCTACCTGAGAGGCACCATCACCGAATGAGCCCTGTTGTTGGCATCGTCATGGGGTCGGACAGCGACTGGCCCGTCATGGAGGCCGCCGCGAAGGCCCTCGACGAGTTCGAGATCGCCTACGAGGTCGACGTCGTCTCCGCGCACCGCATGCCCCGCGAGATGATCGCGTACGGCGAGCAGGCCGCCGACCGCGGCCTGAAGGTGATCATCGCCGGTGCGGGCGGCGCCGCCCACCTGCCGGGCATGCTCGCCTCGGTCACCCTGCTGCCGGTCATCGGTGTCCCCGTTCCGCTGAAGTACCTCGACGGCATGGACTCCCTGCTGTCGATCGTGCAGATGCCGGCCGGGGTGCCGGTCGCCACGGTCTCCGTCGGCGGTGCCCGCAACGCCGGTCTGCTGGCCACCCGCATCCTCGCCGCGCACGACGAGGATCTGCTGGGCCGGATGCGCGACTTCCAGCAGGACCTCAACGACCAGGCCACCGAGAAGGGCAAGCGCCTGCGCACCAAGGTCGAGGGAAGCAACGGCTTCGGCTTCGGGAAGTGACGCGATGACGTCCCTGGAGACAGCCCGCGAACTCCTCGCCGAGTTCCCGGTCGTCGACGGCCACAACGACCTGCCGTGGGCGCTGCGCGAACAGGTCCGCTACGACCTCGACGCCCGCGACATCGCCGCCGACCAGTCCGCCCACCTGCACACCGACCTCGCCCGCCTGCGCGCGGGCGGTGTCGGCGCGCAGTACTGGTCGGTGTACGTCCGCTCCGACCTGCCGGACGCGGTGCCGGCCACGCTGGAGCAGATCGACTGCGTACGGCGGCTGGTCGACCGCCACCCCGCGGAGCTGCGCCTGGCGACGACGGCGGCCGATCTTGAAGCGGCGCGCGGTGAGGGCCGTATCGCCTCGCTGATGGGCGCGGAGGGCGGGCACTCCATCGCCAACTCGCTCGGCACCCTGCGCGGCCTGTACGCGCTCGGGGTGCGGTACATGACGCTCACCCACAACGACAACGTGGACTGGGCGGACTCCGCGACCGACGAGCCGAGGGCGGGCGGCCTGACGGCCTTCGGCCGCGAGGTGGTGCGGGAGATGAACCGGCTGGGCATGCTCGTCGACCTCTCCCATGTGGCGGCGACGACCATGCGGGACGCGCTGGACGCCACCGAGGCGCCGGTGATCTTCTCGCACTCGTCCTCGCGGGCGGTGTGCGACCACCCGCGCAACATCCCCGACGATGTCCTGGAGCGCCTCCCGGCCAACGGCGGCGTGGCGATGGTGACGTTCGTGCCGAAGTTCGTGCTCCAGGCGGCGGTGGACTGGACGGCCGCCGCCGACGAGAACATGCGCGCGCACGGGCTGCACCACCTGGACACCAGCCCCGAGGCGATGAAGATCCACCGCGCCTTCGAGGAGCGCAACCCGCGCCCGGTCGCCACGGTCGCGACCGTCGCCGACCACCTGGACCACATGCGCGAGGTGGCCGGCATCGACCATCTCGGCATCGGCGGCGACTACGACGGCACGGCGTTCACCCCCGAGGGCCTCGACGACGTCTCCGGCTACCCGAACCTGATCGCCGAACTGCTCGACCGCGGCTGGTCCAGGTCCGACCTGGCCAAGCTGACCTGGCAGAACGCGGTCCGGGTGCTGGGCGCGGCGGAAGACGTGGCCCGCGGCCTTCAGGCGACCCGCGCGCCGTCCCACGCGACGATCGAGTCACTGGACGGCTGAGCCTGGCCGGACAGGGTGGGGTAGTCGGTGTAGCCGTCCGCCCCGCCCACGTACATCAGGTACCGGTCCCGGACCTCGTTGAGCGGGGCGCCCCGGCGCAGCCGCTCGACCAGGTCCGGGTTGGCGAGGAACGGGCGGCCGAGCGCGACGAGGTCCGCACCGGCGTCCAGCAGCCGCTCGCTCGCCCGCGTGACCTCCTCGGTCGTCAGCGCCGTCAGCCGCGGGTCGGCGATCAGCGTGCCCGGCCAGTCGGCGCGGATCCGCCGGAACACGGGGGAGTCGGGGTCGGCGTACACGATGTGCAGGCCGTTGTGTTCGTCATGTCCGTACGCTAGAACCTGACACTGATGTCAGATTCAAGTCCCGCGAGGGTGGACATGCGGATCGGTGAACTGGCCCGGCGCACCGGTGTCAGCGAGCGCTCGCTGCGCTACTACGAGAAGCAGGGGCTGCTCGCCCCGGACCGTACCGCGGGCGGGCACCGGAACTATCCGGAGGCGGCCGTGGACCGGGTCATCCGGATCCAGGAGCTGTTCGCGGCCGGGCTGTGCAGCGCGAAGATCGCCCAGCTGCTGCCCTGTATGCGCGACAGCGACGGCGGCCCCTCCGCCGTCGCCACACCGAAGCTGGTGCGGGACCTCACCGCCGAACGCGAGCGCATCGACCGCATGATCCGCGACCTGGTCCGTTCCCGCGACACCCTGGACGAGGTCATCGACACGGCCGCGCGCGGCTGACCGGGGTACCCCCGAACGCCCCGTCCACCAGGAAGGACCTCCCGCTCCGTGCCACCGTGACGGTACTGCCGTTCTGCCGCCGATCACGACGTACGGAGACCGTCATGGCCGACCTCCAGGACGAACTGCACGACACGAGTGAGATCGGCGGCCTGCCTGTCGAAGACCCCGTCGACGACCCCTTTCCCCAGGCGTACGCCGCCGCGCTGGACGCCGTCGACCGGGTGCGCGCGCTGCTCGCCGAGCACCCCGTCGCCGACGGCTACAGCGCGCTGTCGTGGGCCCTGCGCAAGCTGTCCTGGTACGACCTCGAACTCGGCGACAGCTCCGTCGACACGGACGTGCCCCGGCTGCGCGAGGGGCACGTCGGTGCCCTGCTGTGGTCCCTGCACCTGCCGGGGGAGCCGGCCGCCGGCCGGGCGCTGGTCAGCACGCTGGAGCAGCTCGACCTGATCCGCTCCGTCGTCCGCGGCCACCCCGAGGGCCTGCGGCTGGCCCGCACCGCCGGGCAGGTCATCGACGCCCGCAACTGCGGCCGGGTCGCCGTGATCCCCGGCCCGGCCCCGGCCGCCGCCCTCGGTGACTCCGTCGCCATCCTGCGCGTGCTGCACTCCCTCGGCGTCCGCGTCGTCACCCTGGCCGGCACCAGCTGGGCCAGCGAGGCGGGCCTGAGCCGGTTCGGCGAGGAGGTCGTCCGCGAGATGAACCGGCTCGGCGTGCTCGCCGACCTCTCCGGCGCCTCCGACGCGACCATCGCCCGCGCCCTCAGGCTGTCCCGTACGCCGGTGCTGTGCACCCGCTCCGGCGCCCGCGCCCTGTGCCCGCATCCCGACAACCTGCCCGACGAGCTGCTCGGCGGGCTCGGCGCGGCCAAGGGGCTGTGCATGGTGCCGCTGGCCGCCGACCGGACCGGGCCGAGGCTGAAGGACGTCGCCGACCACCTCGACCACGTCCGCAACCTCGCCGGCCCGGACTGCGTCGCCCTGGCCGGCACGTACGACTCCGGCGCCGACCACCCGCAGGATCTCGCCGACCCCTCCTGCTACCCCCGGCTCATCGCCGAACTCCTTCGCCGCGGCTGGCCGGAGGCCGATCTCGCCCTGCTGACCTGGGGCAACGTCCAGCGCGTGCTGCGCAGCGCCGACTTCGCCGCGCGGACCGCACAGGAGCGCCGGGGGCCGTCGGCGGCGACGATCGAGGAGCTGGACGGGTAGGCAGCTCTCGCAGGGTCATGTACGGGCGTCAGCCCTCGGGGATCACGCACAGGCAGAAGGGGTGGCCCGCCGGGTCGGCGTAGACCCGGAAGTCCTCGTCGCCCTCCTCCCGCTTCAGCAGCCGCGCCCCCAGGTTCAGGACCCGCTTCTCCACCTGGTCGACCTCGTCCCAGGTGGACCCGGCGTCCAGGTCCAGGTGGAACTGCTGGGCGTTGCGGTCGGAGCGCGGCCACTCCGGCGGGGTGTGGCCCTCCGAGCGCTGGAACGCCAGCCGGGGCCCGCCGGGCACCTGGAGCACGACCCAGTCGGCGTCCTCGCTCTCGGGCTCGCCGCCCACGATCTCGGCGTAGAAGCGGGCCAGTGCCCGTGGGTCGGGACAGTCGACGACGACGGATCGCACACGTGCCACACGGGGCATGGAGACCTCCCTGGTCGGTGGTGCCTTCAGCAGGCGCACAGGCAGAACGGGTGCCCGGCCGGATCGGCGTAAACCCGGAAGGTGCGCGCCCGGTCCTCGGTGTCCAGCGGCCGCGCGCCCAGCTCCAGTACGGCCTTCTCGGCCGCGTCCAGGTCCGGCACGTTCAGGTCCAGGTGGAACTGCTGCGAGTGGTCGGCGGACGGCCACCGCGGCGGGACGAAACCGGGCGCTTCCTGGAACGCCAGCTGCTGCCCGCCCGGCAGCTTCAGGTCCACCCACTCGCCCTGGTCCTCGATGGCGCCGCCCAGCACGGCGGCGTAGAAGCCGGCCAGGGCGCGGGGATCGGGGCAGTCCAGAACGACGACTCCCAGTTCGGCGACGGCCATGACGTCCTCCTCGGCATCGGTGACGTTACCCGGGCGGTTACCCGTAGGGGCGGGTAACCGGTAACGGTTACTGCATGCTCCCGCATTGGGGGTAACGTCGCAAGCATGAGTGGGAGATCGGTCGCGCCCGGAGGACTCGCCCTGGTGGAGTCCCTGGTCAACACCCTGGACCTCGAATCGGGCGGCGACACGCTCGACACCGCCGAGGGCCGGGCCCGCTTCGGACTCACCGAGGACGACCTGCCGCGCTCCCGCGAACTGCGCGAGTCCCTGCGCGCGACCCTCCTCGCCCACGCCGGGCACCCCCCGCACCGCGAGGTCACCCCGCTCGGCGAGCTGCTCGCCGCCGCCCCGCTGCTGGTCGCCGTGGACGAGGGCGACGGCTCGGCCCGTCTCGCCCCGGCCGACTCCGGCCCGCTGCTCTCCCGGATCGCCGCCGCCGTCGCCGAGGCCCTCGTCGCGGGCACCTGGGACCGTCTCAAGGCCTGCGAGTCCGCCACCTGCCACTGGGCGTACTACGACCGCAGCCCCGCCGGACGCGGACGCTGGTGCTCGATGCAGCTGTGCGGGGCACGCGCGAAGATGCGGCGCTACCGGGCGAAGGGGGCGTGAGCGGGCGCCGTGGTGGTGCAGAATGCGACAGACGCCGGTTCGGCCGACTGAGCCTCGGCCGAACCGGCGTCCTCGACACGCCTGCGGATACGTCTGCGCGGATACGTCTGCCGGCGTCTACGCCGTGGGGCGGCCCATCGCCCGGTACGTCCAGCCCGCCCGTCGCCACAGCTCCGGGTCGAGGGCGTTGCGGCCGTCCAGGATCAGCCGGTCCGCCGCGACCGAGCCGAGCTCGGCCGGGTCCAGCTCCCGGAACTCCTTCCACTCCGTGAGGTGCAGCACCACGTCGGCGCCGCGCACGGCGTCCAGCGCGGTGTCGGCGTACCCCAGGGTGGGGAAGATCCGGCGGGCATTGTCCATGCCCTTCGGGTCGTAGACGGTCACCTGGCCGCCCTGGAGGTGGATCTGCCCGGCGACATTGAGCGCGGGCGAGTCACGGACGTCGTCCGAGTCGGGCTTGAAGGTGGCGCCGAGCACCGCGACCCGCTTGCCCAGGAAGGGGCCGCCGCCCAGTGCCTGCCGGGCCAGTTCCACCATCTGCCCGCGCTGGCGCATGTTGATCGAGTCGATCTCGCGCAGGAACGTCAGCGCCTGGTCCGCGCCCAGCTCACCGGCGCGCGCCATGAACGCCCGGATGTCCTTGGGCAGGCAGCCACCGCCGAAGCCGATCCCGGCGCGCAGGAACTTCCGCCCGATCCGGTCGTCGTACCCGATCGCCTCGGCCAGCTTCGCCACGTCGCCGCCCGCGGCCTCGCACACCTCGGCCATGGCGTTGATGAAGGAGATCTTGGTGGCAAGGAAGGAGTTCGCGGAGGTCTTCACCAGCTCGGCGGTCGGGAAGTCGGTGACCACGAACGGCGAACCCTGGGAGATCGGCGTGGCGTACACCTCGCGCAGCAACTTCTCCGCGCGCTCGCTGCGCACACCGACCACGATCCGGTCGGGGTGCAGCGTGTCCTGCACGGCGAAGCCCTCGCGCAGGAACTCCGGGTTCCAGGCCAGCTCGGCGTCCCCGCCGGCCGGCGCGTGCTCGACGAGGTAGGAGGCGAGACGGTCGGCGGAGCCGACGGGCACGGTCGACTTGCCGACGACGAGGGCGGGACCGCGCAGATGCGGGGCGAGGGAGGCGATCGCGGAGTCGACGTAACTCATGTCACAGGCGTACTCGCCGTGCCGCTGCGGGGTGTTCACGCACAGGAAGTGCACCTCGCCGAACGCGCCGACCTCGGCCCAGTCCTGGGTGAAGCGCAGCCGGCCGGAGGATCCCTCGATCCCGGCGACGTGCTTGCGCAGCAGGTCCTCGAGTCCCGGCTCGTACATCGGGACCTCGCCCCGCTGGAGCTTGTCGATCTTCTCCGGGACGACGTCGAGGCCGAGCACCTCGAATCCCAGTTCCGCCATGGCCGCCGCGTGCGTGGCACCGAGATAACCGGTGCCGATCACGGTGATCTTGAGGGCCATGCGTGCTCCCGGGTCGAGGTCGTTCGGTGCGCGTGCCGAGCATAGCCGGGGCGCGCCCGTGGCCCTCACCGGGCGGTTTTCCCTCTGTCGTCCAGGTCACGTACCCATGGGGCGTCCAGAGCTCTAAAATTTGAGTTACTTAACGGTAATTAGCGTTGGTATCGCGTCGGTATCACTGCATCTTGGAGCGTGAGAGACCTTGGCCGGATCGGCTGACTTCGACCTGTACCGCCCGTCCGAGGAGCACGACATGCTCCGCGACGCCGTCCGCGCGCTGGCCGAGGCGAAGATCGCGCCCCACGCCGCCGCGGTGGACGAGGAAGCGCGCTTCCCGCAGGAGGCGCACGACGCGCTCGTGGCCAACGACCTGCACGCGGTGCACGTACCCGAGAGCTACGGCGGCGCGGGCGCCGACGCGCTCGCGACGGTCATCGTGATCGAGGAGGTGGCCCGCGTCTGCGCCTCCTCCTCGCTGATCCCGGCCGTGAACAAGCTGGGCTCGCTGCCGGTGATCCTGTCCGGCTCCGAGGAGCTGAAGAAGAAGTACATGACCCCGCTCGCCAAGGGCGACGGCATGTTCTCCTACTGCCTCTCCGAGCCGGACGCGGGCTCGGACGCGGCCGGCATGAAGACGCGCGCGGTCCGTGACGGAGACCACTGGATCCTCAACGGCGTGAAGCGCTGGATCACCAACGCGGGCGTGTCGGAGTACTACACGGTGATGGCGGTCACGGATCCCGCCAAGCGCTCGAAGGGCATCTCCGCGTTCGTCGTCGAGAAGTCCGACGAGGGTGTCTCCTTCGGCGCGCCGGAGAAGAAG
The DNA here is from genome assembly GCF_040656475.1 of Streptomyces sp. NPDC049915. Classification (NCBI taxonomy): domain Bacteria; kingdom Bacillati; phylum Actinomycetota; class Actinomycetes; order Kitasatosporales; family Streptomycetaceae; genus Streptomyces; species Streptomyces sp. NPDC049915. The sequence continues at coordinate 30,063 of NZ_JBFAMH010000004.1, read as the reverse complement.
CTCGGCATCAAGGGCTCGCCGACCCGTGAGGTCTACCTCGACAACGTCCGCATCCCCGCCGACCGCATGATAGGCGAGGAGGGCACGGGCTTCATGACGGCCATGAAGACCCTGGACCACACCCGCATCACCATCGCCGCGCAGGCCCTCGGCATCGCCCAGGGTGCGCTGGACTACGCCAAGGGCTACGTCCAGGAGCGCAAGCAGTTCGGCAAGCCGATCGCCGACTTCCAGGGCATCCAGTTCATGCTGGCCGACATGGCGATGAAGATCTCCGCCGCCCGCGCCCTGACCTACCAGGCCGCCGCCGCCTCCGAGCGCGGCGACGCCGACCTCACCTACCTGGGCGCCGCCGCCAAGTGCTTCGCCTCGGACGTGGCGATGGAGGTCACCACGGACGCGGTCCAGCTCCTCGGCGGCTACGGCTACACCCGCGACTACCCGGTGGAGCGCATGATGCGCGACGCGAAGATCACCCAGATCTACGAGGGCACCAACCAGGTCCAGCGCATCGTGATGGCCCGCAACCTGCCGTAACGCTCCACAGAGAACGCTGACATGACGGCCCCTGGCGCACCGCGCGCCGGGGGCCGGTGCGCTGTACGTCAGTCCTCGAAGCCCTCCGCCGCACGCTTCTCGCGGAGTTCCATGATCGCCCGGCGGCGGGCCAGGCGGTGGGTGCGGCGGATCTGGGCCTCCTGGTAGCGGCGCTTGTCCCGTTCCGTCTCCGGGATCACCGGGGGGACCGAGCGCGGCTTGCCGTCGGCGTCGACCGCGGCGAAGACCAGGTAGGCCGAGCCGACCTGGGTGGGAGGCGTGGACTCGTTCCAGCGTTCGGCAAGGACGCGCACGCCGACCTCCATCGAGCTCCGGCCGGTCCAGTTGACCTGCGCCTTCACATGGACCAGGTCACCGACCCGCACCGGCTCCAGGAACGCCATCTCGTCCATGGACGCGGTGACCGCGGGCCCGCCCGAGTGGCGGCCGGCGACCGCGCCCGCGGCGTCGTCGACCAGCTTCATGATCACGCCACCGTGCACCGTGCCCAGGAGGTTGGTGTCGGCGTGGGTCATGATGTGGCTCAGCGTGGTGCGGGACGCCGACGTCGGCTTGCCCGGGATCTCCGGAGTGTCCGTGTCTGCGGCGGGGGCCTGGTCTGTCATGGCGTCCACCTTATGCCGAGCTGACATCCGGGGGATTTGTGTCAGCTTCGCAACAGCGCTGACCTTATTTTCCGACGGCCCTTGTAAGGCATACCGTCCGGCCCGGCACACTGGGGCGCATGAATGACTGGCCCGAGGGATGGTCCGACGACAACCGCGGCACCCGCTACGGACGCGGCAGCTCCGGCGCGACGCCGGAGGGTGCCCGCGTCATGCGGCAGGTGCGCCGGCCCGCGCCGGGCGCCCGCCCGGGCCCGTCCGCGCCGCAGTACGGCGCGGTGCCGCAGCAGCCGTCATACGTGGACGGCGGCGAGGCCCCCGGCGGCTACGACGACGGGTACGACTCCGGCTACAACACCGGCCACGTCTACGGCAGCCCCGCCGGCCGCGGCCCCGCGGGCCCGGGCGGTGGTGGGCCGAGACCGGCTCCGAACTGGCGCCGCCCGATCAAGTGGACGGCGATCACGCTCGCCACCGTGCTCGTGGTCACCACCGTCGTCACGTACTTCTGGGCCGACTCCAAGCTGCGCCGCGAGGTCGACCTGTCCAAGGTCATCGACCGGCCCTCCTCCGGCGAGGGAACGAACTACCTGATCGTCGGTTCGGACAGCCGTGAGGGCATGTCCAAGGAGGACAAGAAGAAGCTGCACACCGGCTCCGCCGAGGGCAAGCGCACGGACTCGATGATGATCCTGCACGTCGGCAGCAGCGGCGACACGCTGATCTCGCTGCCCCGTGACTCCGACGTGGAGATCCCCTCGTACAAGGGGTCCCAGTCCGGCAAGACCTACCCGGCCACGGGCCGGCACACCAAGCTCAACGCCGCCTACGCCGAGGACGGCCCCGAGCTGCTGGTGCGGACCGTCGAGTACAACACCGGCCTGCACATCGACCACTACGTGGAGATCGGCTTCGCCGGCTTCGCGAACATCGTCGACGCGGTGGGCGGTGTCGAGATCACCATCGACAAGCCGTTCAAGGACAAGTACTCGGGCGCCGACTTCCAGGCCGGCAAGCAGACCCTCAACGGCGAGCAGGCCCTCGCCTTCGTCCGCACCCGGCACGCCTTCGCCGCCTCCGACCTGGAGCGCACGAAGAACCAGCAGAAGTTCCTCGCCGCCCTGGCCCACCAGGTCGCCACCCCGTCCACGGTCCTCAACCCGTTCAAGCTCTACCCGACGATGGGCGCGGGCCTGGACTCCCTGATAGTCGACAAGGACATGGGCCTGTACGACCTGGGCTCGATGTTCTTCGCGATGAAGGGCGTCAACGGCGGCGACGGCACGTCCATGAACATGCCGATCTCGGGCTCCCGCGGCGGCAACCTGGTCTGGGACAAGACCAAGGTGAAAACCCTGGTCAACGAACTGAACAACGACGAGAAGGTCACGGTCGCGGGCAACTGACCCCGCTCGCCCGGTCCGACGCGATACGCCGCCGCCCCGCTCCCCGCACGGGAGAGCGTGGCGACGACAGCGCCGAGAACGTCGAAGTCGCCGCCACGCAGGGCACCCCCGTGGGGTGCCCTGGGGTGTCACATCGTGGCGCCCGCCATCGTGCGGCACATCTCGGCGCAGTGGCGACAGGACTCGGCGCAGCGCATCATCTGCGGGTCGTCCGGCATGCTCATACACGCCTCGGCGCACATGTCGCACGCGCGGGCGCACATCGCGCACATCTCGGCCGACAGCGGCGAGCGCCGCATCATCATGTCGGCGCACATCCGCGTCATCTCCGAGCAGTCCATGAGCGCCCGCATGACCTGCATCTGGGCCGGCCCGCCCATCTGCAGGCACGAGCTCATGGTCTCCTCGCACACGGTGTGGCAGGACATGCACGCCTCGACGCAGTCCTGCATCTCCTTGCTCATGGGGGTCGCGGCGGACTCGGTCATGGCTCCTCCTGGGGGTGCGAGGGGCCCCGGGGGCGGGGCCCCGTGCGTGCCCTTCCGTCGTACGCCTCCCAGGGCCCCGCGTCCATCGGAGGTCCCTACGACACCCCGGCCCCGCCCTACGCGCAGCCCACCTCGTTGCCCCGCACCACCGACGTCTGCGCCTGATCCGGCTGTTCGGCGCGTACCGTGCGGACCTGGTGGAAATCGGTGCCGGCGATCACCTTCATCAGCGGGCCCCGGCCGGGCGCCGCGCGCAGCCGGCTGCCGGGCAGCGCGGCGGCCAGCGACCGGGCGGAGCGGTCCCAGCGCGGGTCGTACAGGATGACCGTCTGGCGTGTGACGGGCTGGGGCGCGGTGCCGGGCGTGCCGGTGGTGCGGAAGCCGGCCGCCGCGAGGGCGGCGTCGACGCGGCGGCCGAGGCCGGACGTCGTGGTGCCGTTCTCCACCTGCACCTGGATCTGCTGCGGGGCGACCTCGACCAGCACCGGGGCCGCGCCGCGCGGCCGCTGCACGGCGAGCGGCTTGTCCTCGCGCAGCGCCTCGAACAGCTTCGCGGCCTTCGCGTCGTCCCACTTCAGCGTCGAGCCGATGCCCTTGACCTGGTAGCCCAGCTGCCCGACGGGGACCGTGGTGAACTCCGAGGACGACGGCGAGAAGGTGCGCATCGCGCGGCCCAGGTCCAGCAGCTCGTCCGCGCCGAAGCCCTTGTCCGCCCGCACCGAGCCGAGCACCGCCCGGGTCACGTCGCGGAACTTCAGCGGGTTCAGCAGCACCCCGGAGGAGGTCGCCCGGTCCACCAGCGAGGCCAGGAAACGCTGCTGGCGCTTCATCCGGCCGAGGTCCGAGGCGCCGTCGATGTGCCGGGAGCGCACGTACTGCAGGGCCTGGCCGCCGGTGAGGATGTGCGTGCCGGCCGGCAGATCGAGGCCGGTGTAGGAGTCCTTCAGCGGCTCGGCGGTGCAGATCCGCACCCCGCCCAGCTCGTCGACGGTCTTCATGAAACTGGTGAAGTCGACCTCCAGGTAGTGGTCGATCTTCACATGGGTCATCTGCTCGACCGTACGCACGGTCAGCTGCGGCCCGCCCTCCGCGTACGCCGCGTTCAGCTTGATCGGGTGCCCGCTGTGCCGCTCGCCGGTGGTGGCGTCGGCGTGCTCGGGCGTCTCGGCGTAGGAGTCGCGGGGGAGGCTGACCACGCTGGCCCGGTCCCGGTCCTCCGAGATGTGCACGATCATGATCGTGTCGGTGCAGTGGCAGGGCGCGCCGCCGAGGTGGTACTTCTTCCGCTCCTCCGGCGTGATCTTGTCGCGGCCGTCGGTGCCGACCAGCAGCACGTTCATGCCGTGGCCCGCGCGGGGCCGGTTCTTCATGTCCTTGAAGGGGTCCACCCGCGCGATGTCCGCGTCCAGGCTGGAGATCACGGCGTGCCCGATCCCCGCGGAGGCGAGGACGACGACGGACAGCGTCGTCACCGCCCGCATGGCCCAGCCCGGCCTGCGGCGCCCGACGGGCTGCCGGGGCCTGCGGGGCGGCTGCGGGCGGCGCTGCGGCCGGGACGGGGTGGAGCGGGGCGGCGTGGACAAGAAGGACACCTCCGGACGAGGCCGTACGCGGGATCCGTGAGCACGGTAGGTCCATACGATCTGCAGCCCGGTCACCCGCTCACGCGGCGCGCAAAGGTGTCCCCCGTTCGCGGTAACGTGAGCACCGATGAACGCCAAGTCCGACGTGCAGCTCCCCGCCGTGTCCGTGATCATGCCCGTCCTCAACGAGGAGCGGCATCTGCGCGGGGCCGTCCAAGCGATCCTCGCGCAGGAGTACGCCGGCGAGATGGAGGTCGTGATCGCCCTCGGTCCGTCCACGGACCGCACGGACGAGATCGCCGCCGAGCTCGTCGCGGAACACCCCCGCGTGCACACCGTGCCCAACCCGACGGGCCGTACGCCCGCCGCCCTCAACGCGGCGATCAAGGCGTCCCGGCATCCGATCGTGGTCCGCGTCGACGGGCACGGCATGCTCTCGCCGAACTACATCGCCACCGCCGTACGGCTGCTTGAGGAGACCGGCGCGCAGAACGTCGGCGGCATCATGCACGCCGAGGGCGAGAACGACTGGGAGCACGCCGTCGCCGCCGCGATGACCTCGAAGATCGGCGTGGGCAACGCCGCCTTCCACACCGGAGGCGAGGCCGGCCCCGCCGAGACCGTCTACCTCGGGGTCTTCCGCCGCGAGGCGCTGGAGCAACAGGGCGGCTACAACGAGGAGTTCATCCGCGCCCAGGACTGGGAGCTGAACTTCCGCATCCGTGAGGCGGGCGGCCTGATCTGGTTCTCGCCCGAGCTGCGGGTGTCGTACCGGCCGCGTCCCTCGGTGCGCGCGCTCGCCAAGCAGTACAAGGACTACGGCCGTTGGCGGCACGTCGTGGCCCGCTACCACGCCGGCTCGATCAACCTGCGCTACCTCGCCCCGCCGACGGCGGTGTGCGTCATCGCCGCCGGCATCGTGGTCGGGGCGGTCCTGACGCCGTGGGGCTTCGTCGTCCCGGGCGGCTATCTCGCGGCGATCGCCGCCGGGTCGCTGCCGGCCGGCAAGGGGCTGCCGCTCAAGGCGCGGCTGCAGATCCCCCTCGCGCTCGCCACCATGCACATGTCGTGGGGCTGGGGCTTCCTGACCAGCCCGAAGTCGCTGGCGAAGCGGGTCATCGCCTCCCGCCGCCCGGCGGTGCTCAGCGGCGAACCGCAGCGCTGAGCACCACCCGCGGACCCGGCCTCACCAGGTGAAGGCCGGGTTCACGTGCATGCACTGGCTGTCGTCGGACGCGTTCATCGCCTGCGCCGACTCCGGCGTCTTCCCGTCGTCCTTCGGCGCCTGATACGCCGTACCCGTGCGCCAGTCCGCGCCCACCACGAGCGTGATGCCGGACACGTCGGTCGACTTCTGCACCGCGCTCGCCGGCAGGCCCAGCACCTGCGCGACCCGGCGGGCGTCGCCCTCCAGATCGGCACTCGGGTAGCGCACGACCGTGTTCTCCTCGGACGTGGCCGCTGAGGAGTCCGCGAGGGCCCCGGTGAAGCCCTTGTCCTTCAGCAGCCCCGCCACCGTGGACGCCCGGCCGCGCGCCGGGCCGAGGTCGTCGGTGCGGGTGCCGTTCAGCACCTGGACGGCGATCTCTCCATCCGGCGCAGCCTGGTCCGCCGTCGCCTGAACACTCGGCGTCGCGGCGGCGGGCTTCTGGGTGTCCTTGCCGTCGAGGGCCACGTCGTCGCGGACCATGCGGAACAGCTTCGCCGCGTCCGAGGTGGGCTCCACCCGGGCGCCGACATAGCGGTTGGGCATCGTCGTCATGGTGATCCGGTCGGTGGGCACCTTCCGCAGCTCGACCGCCAGGTCGTACATCCTCTTGATGGTGCCCAGCCCGTCGTCGACCGTGATGGCCTTCGTGGCCGCCTCGGCGAGGGCGCGCAGGGCGCCCGGGTTGCCGAGGGTGGCGTTCTGGCGCAGCTGACGCACCATCGCGTTCATGTACATGTGCTGCGCCTTGGCACGGGCGAGGTCGCTGCCGTCCTCGAAGCCGTAGCGGGTGCGCAGCCACTGCAGGGCCTGCTCGCCCTTGACCGGTGTGGTGCCCTCGGGGAGCCTCAGGCCGGAGCCGTGACCGTCCGGGGTGTGGGAGTAGACGTTGGCGTCCACGCACACCGGGACACCGCCGACGGCGTCCGCCATGCGCACCACACCGGCGAAGTCGATCATCATGAAGTGGTCGATGTGGATGTCGGTGAGCTTCTCCCAGGTCGCCACCGCGCAGCCCGGTCCGCCGCGGCCGAGGGTGGTGTTCGTCATCACCCGGCCGGTGGTGGCCGGGTAGACCGTGCCGTCGGGGTCGGTGCACTTGGGCAGTTGCAGCAGCGTGTCGCGCGGCATGCTGACGACCGACATGTTGGAGCGGTCGGCGGAGACGTGGACGAGCATCTGGACGTCCGCGAGCGGGAGGCCGCCGAAGGTCTCCTTCGCGCCGCCCAGCTCCTGGTTCTCCTTGGTGTCCCGGGCGTCCGAGCCGATCAGCAGGATGTTCAGCGGCTTCTGCCCGGCCGCGTTGGCCGTCGGCACACTCGCCCGGTCCTTGGCGTCGCCGAGGTTGAGGTAGTCCTTCTTGATGTTGTCGTTCAGGTGCCGGTAGTAGAGGTAACCGGCGCCCGCGGTGGAGAGCAGCAGCAGCGCGAGGGCCGTCGCGGTCCAGCGCAGGGCTCGCCGCCGCCGGCCCGGGCGGGCGACGGTATGTCTCTCCTCCGGTACGGCGGATCCGGGCTCCCGCGCGTCCTCGTCGATCTCCCGCGCGCCGTCGTCCGGCTCCCGAGCGTCCTCGTCGGGGTCCGGTCGCCGACGCTCACGTATGTCCGTGAGCGTGCCGTCCCCCTGCACGTCGTTCTGTGTCACTTCCCCGTCCTCCCCACCCCTGGGCCGAGCACCCGACCGGCCCCCCTCGGCCGGTTTCCGCCACATCATCGTGCAGTCCGGTAAGAGTTCTCTGTGTGTCACCGGCGCGTGCCGGCCCGCCGTCGAGGCCGCGCGCTACCAGCGGTACGGCTTGTACACGTCCATGCACTTGGCGCTGTCGGAGCCGCTCAGCGCGTCCGCGTCCGCGGGCAGGTCCCCGGCCTCCGGCGGCGCCGGCACCGGATACGCCGTGCCGGTGCGCCAGTCCGCGCCGACGACGACGGTGACGCCGGAGACGTCCGTGGACTTCTTCACCGCGCTCAGCGGGATCCCCAGCGCCCTGGCGACCTGCTGGGCGTCGCCCTCCAGATCGGCGGTCGGATAGCGGACCACGGTGGCGGACTCGGCGACCGGCGGCGCGCTGTCCTTCGCCGCGCGCACGAAGCCCTTGTCCACAAGCGCCTGCGCGATCGTACCCGCCCGGCCACGGACCGCGGCCTGCGCGCCGGACCGTGTGCCGTTGCGCACGACGACCCCGATCTGCGCGTCCGGCGCGGCGGGATCGGCGGACGTCTTCTCAGGGGCCTTCGGCTTCCCGGCGCCGCTCTGCGGGCCCTTCTTGTCGAAGGGCACGTCCTCGCGGATCATCCGCCAGATCTTCTCCGCCCCGTCCCCGGCCGGGAGCAGGTGCTCGGAGTTCTGCGTGTCCTGCACCGTGGGCAGCGTCGTCATGGTGATGCGGTCCGGCGGCACCGTCTTGAGCTGCATACCGAGGTCGTACAGCTTCTTGACCGTGCCGATCTCCTCCGACACCTGCAACGACTTGGTCGCCGCCTCGGCCAGGTCCATCAGCCGGCCGGTGTCGGTGAAGACGTTCTGCTCCCGCAGCGTACGGATCATCGAGTTCATGTACATGTGCTGGGCGCGGGCGCGCAGCGGGTCGCTGCCCCAGGCGTGCCGGGTGCGCAGCCACTGCAGGGCCTGGACGCCCTTCACCTTGTGCCTGCCGGCCGTCAGCTTCAGTCCCGAGCCGCCCTTCTGGGCCGGCAGCGGGCGGTCCCAGACGTTCTGGCTGACGCACACCTCGACGCCGCCGATCGCGTCCGCCATGCGCACCACACCGGCAAAGTCGATCATCATCCAGTGGTCGATGTAGACACCGGTGAGGTTCTGCCAGGTGGCGAGCGTGCAGCCGGGGCCGCCGCGGGCCAGCGACTCGTTGATGATCTTGTTCGTCGCCGGGAACTGCCGGCCGGTCTCCGGGTCCGTGCACTTGGGGATGTCGACGCGGGTGTCGCGCGGAATGCTCACCACGGACGCGCTCTCCCGGTCCGCGGAGAGATGGATCAGCATCTGCACATCGCCCAGTGGCGGGTTGCCGCGGTCGTCCCGGCCGCCGCCGAGCGCGACGTTCGCGTCGGAGTTACGGCTGTCGGAGCCGATCAGCAGGATGTTCAGGGGGGTTTGCCCGGCGGCGTTCGGATCGGCCTTGCGGGCCTTGGAGTCGCCGCTGCTGCGCTCACCGCTGCGGAGGTTTTCGTTGAGGTGCTCGTAGTAGAGGTAACCGGCGCAGGCCGTGCCGAGTATCACCACCGCCAGCACGGTCGCCGACCAGCGCAGCACGCGCCGCCTGGGCCGTCCGCGTCTCGCGCCGTGGCCGCCGCCGGAGCCGCTTTCCGCGGTCCCGGTCCGCGGGGTCAGGGACATCGTGTCCTCGACCGCCGGCACCTCCCCCCTGACGCCGCTGCGCGCCACAGCTGCCCTCCCCACCCTCGTCGGTCATCGAACGGGCCCGTCCGCCCCGTCCGGTCGATCGAACGGGGCATGTGTCAGCCCGTCCGGTCAGCCGAACGGGCCTGTCGCCCGCCCTGTTAGACGTACGACAGGCCCGTTCGGTGGCCCCGCTGTGCTCAACTCGCGCACTGAACCTTGTCGGCCGTGGACTGGTTGTCCACCTCCGGTGCCTTCGCCGGTGCCGTCAGGGACACCCCCGCGCCCTTGAAGTCCTTGCCCAGGGTCAGCGTCATCGTGGGCAGTCCCTGGGCGTTGGTGACGCTGTGGCCCGGCTTGAGCGCCGAGCCCGGCAGGCCCATCAGCGCGGCCAGCTTGCGGGCCTGGGCCGCCTGGTCGGGGGCGTACTCCAGGGTCGTCTTCGCCGCCGCGGCGGGCGCGTTGCCGGCGTTCTCCGACTTCAGCACGCCCTGGTCGTTCTGCAGCCAGTTCAGCGTCTGAGAGGCGGAGCCGGCCTGGGCACCGCCGTTGAGGATGCGCACCCGCACCTCGTCGGCGGGAGCCTGCGAGCCCTGCAGCCGGGCCGCCTCGGCGTCCTTGGCGGCCTTCTCCTTCTCCTTCACCGCGGTGAAGGAGACGTCGTTCTTGATGGCGTCGAAGACCGCCGGCGCCTTGTTCGGGTCCGGGACCACCGTCGCGTGCACCACCTTCTCGGCGGGGTTGTCGATCACCGGGAGGGTGAGGAAGGTGATGTTCTTGGTCGGGACCTTGTTCAGCTCCAGGGCGACGTCCTTGAGGGTGGAGACGTCACCGATGCCGGTGTCGACGGTGAGCGCCTTGGTCGCCGCGTTCGCCAGCTTGTACAGCTTGGTCGGGTTGGTCAGTGTGTCGCTGGAGGACATCTTGCGGGCCAGCGAGCCGAGGAACTGCTGCTGCACCTTGATGCGGTCCAGGTCGCCCGCGTTGCCGAAGCTGTGCCGGGTGCGGACGAAGGCGAGGGCCTGCTCGCCCTCGATCTTGCTCTCGCCCGCGGGCAGTTTGAGGTGCGACTTCGGGTCGTCGACAGCGTGCTTGAGACACACGTCGACGCCGCCGACCGCGCTCGACAGCGTCTTGACCGCGTTGAAGTCCGCCATCATGAAGTGGTCGACGTGGATGCCGGTGACCGCCTGCACCGTGCGCATGGTGCAGCCGGGGTCACGGCCGTCCTGGCCGAGGCTGGTGTTGAAACGGACGCGCTCCGTGCCGGAGATGACCCTCTCGGAGCCGTCGGACTGCTTGGTCGGGCAGTCCGGGACGTCGACGATCATGTCGCGCGGGATGCTCATTGCGGTCGCGTTCGTGCGGTCCTTGGCCACGTGCAGCAGGATGTTGGTGTCGGCGTGGCCGACGCTGCCCTTGTCGCCGTAGCCCTCGTTGCCCTTGCCGGTGCGCTTGTCCGTGCCGATGATCAGGATGTTGAAGGCCTCGTCCTTGCTGAAGCCCTTCGAACCGGCGTCACCGACGTCGGTGGTGCTGACGTTGCCCTCGAGATGCTTGATGAAGAGATAGCCCGCGGTGCCGACGACGAGCAGCAGGAACGCCATCGTCCCGCCGGTCCAGATCAGGGCCTTCTTCGCCTTCGATTTCTTCTTCGCCGGGCGCCGTCCGCGCCGGCCCGGCACCGGCTCCGGCGGAGCGCCGCGACGCCGGCGGGGTGACGGGACGTCACGTTCCGGGGTGTCCCGGCCGGGCGCCGACAGGGTGCGGGTACGGGAGCGCGCCGCGGTGTCCGGTGCCGCGGCGCGCGCTGCGTCGGATGCCGGGGCGCCGCCCGTGCGGCCCCCCTGCGGGGTGCGGGGCCTGCGAGGCGAGGGAACTCCCGACTGCGGCGCGACCGTCGACTGCGCTGCGGAAGGGGTCAGTCGCAGTTCGTATTCGCCGGTGCTCGGGTTGAGCACCCACTGGTCTGCGGGATCGATATTGTCCGCCCGCCCACGGCCTTGCGCGTCCACGGTTGCTCGAATCCTCCGTCGGGGCCACGCCGCGCCTTTCCCCCTCGAGGCGCTCCGGTCTCGGTCTCACAGTGCACGACCTGCACGACCCCAGGAGGGACCTCGTGGTTGGGTGCACCGGATCGCTCACCCTATCCGCACCGTTCGGCATCGGGCGACGGCGGTGACACATTCCACTTCCCTACAAGCGGGCAATTGCCTCAATTTCCGGAACGGGAGTTCGCCGCTTTGGCGATCGCTTTACTCGCAGGTGTCATGGGCCGCGGTGTTCCCGCGGAACGTGGGATCGGGGGAGGCGGGGCCGGGGGAGGGGGAGCCGGTGGGGGAGTCGGACGGCTTTCCGTCGCGCGTTCCGGACGGGGTGTAGTCGGAGGGGGCGTTCTCGGTGACACTCTCGGCGACTTGTACCGGCTTGTCCCTACGCAGGAGGGCGAACAGCCTTTCCGCCTCGGGCTCCACCAACTGGTCGCGATTGGCGTTGTAGACATACGACTCCCGTGGAACGGTCAAGAATTGGACGTGTTCGGTGGGGATGTCTCGCAGTCCGCGCACAAGTTGGTACAAACCGCGCAGATTCGCCAGGGCGGGGTCGGTGGTGAGCGAGGACGTCGCCGCGTCCAGCACGGGGTAGAGCTTCACCGGATTCAGCAGTACGCCGTTGCTGCGGACCTTGTTGACGAGCGCCGCGAGGAATCGCTGCTGCCGGTGCATGCGGTCGGTGTCGCTGCCGTCGCCCAGGGACTTGCGGGCGCGGACGTAGCCGAGGGCCTGCTCGCCGTTCAGGGTGACGCGGCCGGCGGGGAGGTGGAGCTTGGCCGCCGTGTCGTGGATGGGCCGGGTCAGGCAGATCTCCACGCCGTCGACGGCGTCCACCATCTCCTTGAAGCCGCCGAAGTCGATGACGACGTGGTGGTCGACGCGGATGCCGGTCAGCTTTTCCACCGTGCGGATGGTGCAGGCGGAGCCGCCCGTTTCGAAGGCGTGGTTGAACATGGCGAACGCGGGTTCGCTGCGGGTGCCTCCGGCGGTGTCTTTCGTGGTGTCGGCGCTGGTGTCGTTGGCGGTGCCGTTGCCGTTGCCGTCCCGGCGTAGGCAGGCGGGGATGTCCACCATGAGGTCGCGAGGGAGGGAGACGGCGGTGGCGCTGTGCCTGCCGGTGGAGAGGTGCAGCAGGATCGTGGTGTCGGAGCGCTCGGTGCCGGAGTCGTGGCCGTACCGGTCGTTGCCCGCGCCGGCGCGGGAGTCGGAGCCGATGAGAAGGATGTTCTGCGCGTCCTTGCTCAGGGCGGTGGGGCGCTCCTTTTCGTACCGGGCGAGTTCGCGGGCGGCGGCCTCGTCGGCGGTGATGTTGCCGTCGAGCTTGGCGTAGAGGACGGCGACGGTGACGGCGGCGGCGAGGAGGGCGGCGGTGAGGCCGACGCCGGTGCGCAGTGCCCAGCGGCGGCGGGTGATGGGCGTCATGTTGCTGTCACCCCCCTTTGTGTCGTTGCTCCTGCTTACGACGATGCCGTGGGTGGGGGTCGGGGGGTGGGGGGTGGTGGGCCGAATGGGGGACGGTGCGGGTGTCGTTGTGGTTGCTCGCGCCGTTCCCCGCGCCCCTTATATGCCTGCGGCGGCCCGTTGCGGTGCGTCGTGGCGTGCCTAGCGCCTGCGGTGCGTTGTGGGTCGGGGCCGGGGCGGGGGGTGTCCGTCCTCGGTCCGGCCGCCCGTTTCCGACGAGCGCGCCCTTGCCCGGTGCCGGCCGCTGCGGGCGGACACCCCCCACCCCGTCCCCTTCCCGCCGTCGGCGGGTGCCGGCCGTCGTAGCTGCCCGTCGGGCGCCGCGCGTGCGCGCACAGCTGCGGGTGGTCGCCATGCCGACATAGCTGCGCGCAGTCGTGCCTCCCCCAAGCTCTTCGAGCAGGGGGGACCCCCAGGGCGGCACGGGTGGGCGCAGCGGGCACCCGGCCAGCGCCACCCACCCCCGGCCGCAACGCCGGTCAGCCGTGACGGCGGGGTCGAGTCACCGTGCCGTAGAAGACACCCGTTCCGTGTCGATCCGCTTCGCCAGTTCTTCCTCCCCGAGCAGGGAAAGATTCCGGCACAGAACCACCGAGCCGCCGGAGGCGAGCGGCGCGTACAGGCCCGCGCTCAGGCCCTCCCACGTGTCGTAGGGGAGGCCGGACAGCAGCCGGGAGCCCGGTCCCGTCAGGCCCAGCCCCGCCGCGTCCCCGACCGCCCGCTCCACGATCTCCGCGCCCGTCAGCTCCGCCCCCGCCACGATCAGCGCCGGCTCCTCCGGATTCACCGGCGCGTACGGCACGAAGCGGTCGGCGAAGGTCGGCACGTCGACGGCGTAGTCGGCGTATCCCTCCGGCGGAGCCGGGACGAAACGCCGGCCCAGGGGGGCGAGGGACAGGGCGTAGCGGTCGCCGCTGCATGCCAGGCCCCGTTCGAACTCGCCAGGGCCGGCCACGACGAAGTCCGCCCGTGCCGGGTCGCCGTCCACGTCCGCGACGACTCCGACCGAGGCGCACGCCAGCAGCCACACCGCCGTCTGCCAGTGGGCGGGCAGCAGGAGGGCGACCCGGTCGCCGGGCTCGGCGGACCACCCGTCCTGGAGGAGGTTCGCGGTCTTGGCCACCCAATTGGCGAAGGTGGCCACGGACAATTCGACACGTTCGCCCGTGGCGTCGTCGTAGAAGGTCACCAGCGGGCGCGCGGCATCCGCGGCGAGCGCGGAACTCAGCAGGTCGGCAGGGGTGCGATCGGTGGCGTTCACCCGCATCAGCGTACGCGCGTCCCCTCCCGCGCACCCGTCGCCGCCCCGGCCCCGAGGCGTGCCGTACGCCACCGGTTTGGCGCAACGGCAGCCGACGGCCCGTCAATTCCCCGATGGACAGATATGTCTGACTATGTCCAGGATCGTTGGCATGCGTGGATTGCTTGCTTCTTCGATCGGCGTCACATGCGCAGCCGCACTCGCCCTTCCGCTGACCCCGCCCGCCGCGGCGGCCCCGGCACCGGCCGGGGCCCCGGCGGCCGCCGAGATCCCGGGCAGCACCGCGTCGCTGCCCCTCGTCCCGCTCGGCAGTGACCGAGCCCCCGGCTCCGCCCTGCAAGGCGTGCCCCGCCGGGACACCGGGCACTTCTCCCTCGTCGGCGTCGTCTGGGACGACCCGGACGCCGTGCTGAACGGTCGTGTGCAGGTCCGGACCCGCACCGCCGGCAGCCACATCTGGTCCGACTGGCAGGACCTCGACACGCACAACGCCGACCACGGCGCGGACCCTGGCACCACCGAACGCACCTCCGGCCATGTCCACGGCGCCACCGCCCCGCTGTGGGTGGGCGACTCCGACGGCGTCGAGGTCCGGGTACGGGCCGAGACCGTCTCCAGCAGCCACGTCGAGGAGACCGGACGCGGCGTCAGGAACGTCACCGTCACCTCCTCCCCGCTGCCCGGCGGAATGCGCCTGGAGCTGGTCGACCCCGGCCGTGACACCGTCCCGCCCCGGCGCGCCCCGGTCGCCGCCCCCCGCCCAGGCGCCTTCGACGAGCAGGAGGAGGAGAGCGAGGACACCACCGAGGTACGGGAGGTCGCCGACGCCAACACCGGCCTGACCGGTGTGGCCCCGGGCGCCGCCGAGATCCCGGCCCTCGACCGCGCGGGGACCGAGCAGGAGATGACCGCTCTGCGCGGCGCCGGGATGAGCCAGCAGGAGCGCGCGAAGCCGTACATCGGACCGCGCCCGCGTATCGTCACCCGGGCCGGCTGGGGTGCGGACGAGAACCTCCGCGAGAGGGGCTTCGTGTACACGAAGTCGGTCAAGGCGGCCTTCGTGCACCACACGGCCACCGGCAACAACTACTCCTGCGCCCAGGCCCCGTCGGTCATCCGCGGCATCTACCGCTACCACGTCAAGAGCATGGGCTGGCGGGACATCGGCTACAACTTCCTCGTCGACAAGTGCGGCACCATCTACGAGGGCCGGGCCGGCGGCGTGGCCAAGCCGGTCCTCGGCGCCCACACCCTCGGGTTCAACTCCAACAGCATGGGTGTCGCCGTCATCGGCTCCTTCGGCTCCACCAAGCCCGCGTCGGCCGCGGTGACGGCCGTCGCCCGGCTGGCGGCCTGGAAGCTCGGTCTGTACGGGATGAATCCGACCGCCAAGACATACCTGAAGTCCGGCGGTGGCAACCTCTACGCCAAGGGCGCGAGCGTTCGCCTGAACGTGATCTCCGGTCACCGCGACGGCTTCGCCACCGACTGCCCGGGCAAGCAGCTCTACGGCAAGCTCGGCACGGCCCGTTCAAAGGCGGCGGGCTACCAGGGGCGCTGAGGCCGGGACATACACTGGCTGATCGAAAGAGAGTTCGGCCGGTCCCGGCAGGAAGCAGAGACGACAGGTGACAGAAGCGATCCTTCTGGTCGGCGGCAAGGGAACCCGGCTGCGCCCGCTCACGGTCCACACCCCCAAGCCCATGGTCCCGGCGGCGGGCGTGCCGTTCCTCACCCACCAGCTGGCGCGCGCGAGGGCGGCGGGCGTGGAGCACATCGTCCTCGCCACGTCGTATCTGGCGGAGGTGTTCGAGCCGTACTTCGGCGACGGCTCGTCGCTGGGACTGCACCTGGAGTACGTCACGGAGGAGGAGCCCCTCGGCACGGGCGGCGCCATCCGCAACGTGGCCTCGCGGCTCCACTCCGGCCCCGACGACCCCGTCCTCATCTTCAACGGCGACATCCTGACCGGCCTGGACATCCCGGCCCTGGTCCGCACCCACGAGACGACGGGCGCGGACGTCTCCCTGCACCTGACGAAGGTCACGGACCCGCGCGCCTACGGTCTCGTCCCCACGGACGACACCGGCCGGGTCCTGGCCTTCCTGGAGAAGCCGCAGACGCCGGAGGAGATCGTCACCGACCAGATCAACGCCGGTGCGTACGTCTTCCGCCGCTCGGTCATCGACACGATCCCGGCGGGCCGGCCGGTGTCGGTGGAGCGCGAGACGTTCCCCGACCTGCTCGCCGCCGGCGCCCACCTCCAGGGCATGGTCGACTCCACGTACTGGCTCGACCTCGGCACCCCCGCCGCGTTCGTCCGCGGCTCGGCGGACCTGGTGCTGGGCCGGGCCCCGTCCCCGGCCGTCCCCGGCCGCTGCGGCGACCGCCTCATTCTCCCCACGGCCACGGTCGCCCCCGACGCCAAGCTCACCGGCGGCACGGTCATCGGCGAGGGCGCCTTCATCGCGGAGGGCGCCCGCATCTTCGGCAGCACGATCCTGCCGGGCGCCGTCGTCGAACCGGGCGCGGTCATCACCGACTCCCTCGTCGGCACCCGCGCCCGCGTCGGCGAGCGCACCGTTCTGACGGGCGCGGTGATCGGCGACGGCGCGACCGTCGGCCCCGACAACGAACTCCGCGAGGGCGTACGGGTGTGGTGCGACGCCCACATCCCGGCGGGAGCGGTGCGCTTCTCTTCCGACCAGTAACAGCTGCCGGTGCGCCGTCTGCGGGTAGGTGGGGGCCGGTCGCGCAGTTCCCCGCGCCCCTGGGCCGGCTGCGGTCACCCGGCCCCACACCTGCAACACCGGGCAGCTCGACGTACCGCCGCCTACAACCCGCGGATGTCCCCCACAGGGAAGCGAGGCGCACGCCGCGCCGGTACCCGCCCGCTCAGCAGGATCAGCCGCGCCGCCCGATGCCGCTGCCCCGCATACGGCTCCAGCAGGCGCAGCATCTCCGTGTCATCGGCATGCCGGTCCCCCGCCAGCGCCCACCCCACGATCCCCGGCAGATGCAGATCCCCCACGGTCACCGCGTCCGCCGCTCCATGACTGCGCTGCACGGTCTCCGCCGACGTCCACGGACCGATCCCCGGCACCACCTCCAGCCGGGCCTGCGCCGCCGCCGGAGGCATCCGCGTCGCCTCCTCCAGCCGCGCGGCGACCCGCACGGCCCGCAGGATCGTCGACGCCCTCTTGTCGTCGACCCCGGCGCGGTGCCACTCCCAGGAGGGGATCAGCGCCCAGTCCCGCGCGGAGGGCATGACGTGCATCCCTCCGGGCGCGGGACCCGGCGCCGGTTCGCCGAACCGCCGTACCAGCAGCCGCCACGCCCGGTACGCCTCGACCGTCGTGACCTTCTGCTCCAGCACCGACGGAATCAACGACTCCAGCACCAGCCCGGTGCGCCCGAGCCGCAGTCCGGGCCGCCGGTGCCGGGCCAGCGCCACGATCTTGTGGCGGGGCGCGAAGGCCGACGGATCGTCCTCGGCGCCGCACAGCCGCGGCAGCTGCTCCAGCAGCCACTCGGCCCCGGGCCCCCACGCGTCCCCGCGCACCACCCCGCCCCGCACGGTCACGCGCAGCGTCCCCGGCCCGCCCGGCGTCCGGCTGGTCCGCCACACCGACCCGTCGGGCATCGCCCGGAAGGTCGGGTCGCCGGGCCCGCGCCGCAGCGGACCGAGGACGAGGCCGAGGTCGAGCGGCCCGTCCGGGGTCCAGGTCCGCACCCGCCCGGGCGCCGGCGCCGGCCGCGGCACCGCTCCCAGGGGTACGGCGACCTCGCCGCCGCGCATGGTCGTGCGCGTCGGGCGGGGGGCGAACCGTCCAGCCACGATCGAGGTCCCGGGGTGAGGAGGGAAGGAAGACGCTACGAGCCTACGGTCAGCGCACCTCGATGAAGCCCCCCGCGTCCCGCTCCGGCCGCGGCCGGGGCTCCTCGGCCGGGTGGCCGACGGCCACCGCGCCCATCGGGTCCCAGTGCGCGGGCAGGTCCAGCACCTCCCGGACGACGTCCCGGCAGAACATCGTCGAGGACACCCACGCCGATCCGAGCCGCTCCCCGGCCAGCGCGACGAGGAGGTTCTGCACACCGGCGCCTGCGGCGACGACGAACATCTCCCGCTCGGCCGCGTCCCGCCGCTCGTCGCCGTAGGTGTGGGAGCCGTCCATCACCAGGCAGGGGACGACCAGACAGGGGGCGTTGCGCAGGACGTCGCCGCGGCGCACCCGCTTGGCGATGGACTCCTCGCTCTTGCCGTCGCCTCGCAGGTCCGCGACCCACGCGTCGCGCATCGCGTCCAGCAGTCGGGTGCGGGACTCCGGCGACTCCAGCAGGACGAAGCGCCAGGGCGTGGTGTGGTGCGGCGCCGGAGCCGTCACCGCGGCCGCCACCGCCCTGCGGACCGCCCCCGGGTCGACGGGTTCGTCGGTGAACGCCCGTACCGTGCGGCGCTGGGTGACAGCCTGCCGGATCGCCTCGGAGGTGCCGAGGCGGAACATGTCGTCGCGCGCGCCGCGCACCAGGGCCCGGGCCCCGTCCGTGTCGTCGTCCGCCACCACCTCGGGCAGTCCGCGCACGACGGCCACCGGCAGCCCGGCGGCCTTGCCCTTGACCAGGTCGCCGGCGGCGGCCAGCTCGTCCGCGGTCGCCACGACGGTCGCGCTGAGCGGGTTGCCGTACGCGTCCGTGCCGCCGCGCAGATCGTCCAGCACGCGCACTCCGGCGGCGCCGATCGCGACGTCCGTGAGCCCCGCGCGCCAGGGCCGCCCGAAGGTGTCGGTGACGACGACGCCGACGCTGACGCCGAGCGTGTCGCGCAGGCCGGAGCGGATCGTGCGGGCGGAGGCGTCCGGGTCCTCGGGGAGCAGCAGCACCGTGCCCGCGGGGGTGTTCGACGCGTCCACCCCGGCCGCGGCCATGACCAGGCCCTGCCGGTTCTCCACGATGCGCAGGGCGCCACGCCGGGCCACCACCCGGACCGTCTCCGCGTCGATCGCGGCCTCCCGGTCGGCGGCCTCGGTGATCCGGCCCTCCGCCTTGGAGACGATCTTGGACGTCACGAGGACGACGTCCCCGTCGGCCAGGCCCGGCTCGGCGGCGGCGATCAGCTTGGCGAGGTCGTCACCGGGCCGGACCTCGGGGATGCCGGGCAGCGCCCACACCCGGTAGCCCTCTTCGGGCGCCGCGCTCATCGCCCCCGCACCTCCTCCGCCAGGTCCAGCGCCTCGCGGGCCATCCGCGCGGTGGCGTCGAGGTCCGTCATCATCAGCGGTACGGCCCTGCAGCGGATGCCCGCCGCCTCGACCTGCTCGACGGTGCCCGCGTCGACGATGTCGACGAGCCAGCCGTCCAGCAGCCCGGAGCCGTAGTGCTCGGCGACCGCGGTGGCGGTGGACTCGACGCCGACCGCCGCGAGCACCTTGTCCGCCATCCCGCGCACGGGCGCGTCCCCGACGATCGGGGACAGGCCCACCACCGGCACGCCCGCCTCGGCGATGGCCTCGCGGATGCCGGGCACGGCAAGGATGGTGCCGACGGAGACGACGGGGTTGGACGGCGGGAAGAGGATGACGTCCGCCTCGGCGATGGCCTCCAGCACGCCCGGCGCCGGCTTGGCCTGCTCGGCGCCGACCGGCACGACGGCCGCGGCCGGGACCGACGCGCGCAGCTTCACCCAGTACTCCTGGAAGTGGATCGCCTTGCGCTCGCCGTCGATCTCGACGGCCACGTGGGTCTCGACCCGGTCGTCGGTCATCGGGATCAGCTTCACGCCCGGCTGCCAGCGGTCGCACAGCGCCTCGGTGACCGCGCTGAGCGGATACCCGGCGCCGATCATCTGCGTCCGCACGATGTGTGTGGCGAAGTCCCGGTCGCCGAGCCCGAACCACTCGGGCCCGACGCCGTAGGCGGCGAGCTCCTCCTTGAGGTGGAAGGTCTCGTCGGCTCTTCCCCAGCCCTGCTCCTCGTTGATGCCGCCGCCGAGCGTGTACATCACCGTGTCGAGGTCCGGGCAGACCTTCAGCCCGAAGAGGTGGATGTCGTCGCCGGTGTTGCCGATGACCGTGATGTCCGCGTCCGGCGCGGCCTGCTTCAGACCGCGCAGGAAACGGGCACCGCCGATGCCGCCTGCCAGAACCACAATGCGCATGCGCCAAGTCTGGCAGGCGGGTACGACAACGCGTCAGACGGTCACGGAACGCGGCCGTTCGCGTGCCTCGCAGTGGGGGGTGGCGTGCATCGGCATCTCGGTCAGGCCCGGGAAGTACACGTGCAGGCTGACCGCCGGCTCGAGGGTGTCGTTGACGACCTCGTGCGCGTAGCCCGGGGCGAAGACGCGCTGGGCGCCGGAGGCCAACGCGCGCGTGCCGCGTTCGGTGCGCTCGGTCAGGGTGCCGTCCAGCACGGTCAGCACACCGGAGGAGGGGCCGTGGTCGTGCCGTCCGCTGCCCTGTCCGGGCACCCAGGACAGCAGCCAGACCTCGTATCCGGGGCCGGTGCGCAGCCGGTGGTACCAGCGGGTGGTGGCGTCGTACCGGACCAGGTGCTCCCACTGGGCGCGGTCGGCGGCGATCGAGCGGGCCAGGCCGACGAAGTCGGCGACGGTGGCCGGGTGCTCACGCGGGGGCTGCAGCAGATGCGGGACTTCGAGGAGGTCACCGGCGATCTGGAGGTCGCTGTCGCTGTTCATGGGGTGGGGGTTCCTTGGCGAAGGGTGCGGAACGGGTGCCCCGTGGGAGAGGGCGGGGAGGGAACGGCGGCCCGGGGACGGAAGTCCCGGCGGGCAGCTGGAGCTACGGTCGGCTCAACAGCTGGGACAGCAACAGCTACAGCGAACGCGCACAGCACCGAGGGACCCGGCGGCGCGGGTCGTCACGGATGCCAAGTTCGCGAGCATGCCCCCAAGGACAGCGGTTCACACCTTCACTGTCAACTCGACGACCGGTATGTGGGACAAGCTTCACCTCATCCGGTGCATGTGTGAGGTGAAAGGTTTGCTCACCCGTTCACCGGGACACATGCGGCACATCCGGGTGCGCAAGCCGCGTTGTGATCTCGTGATCCGACTGTGATCTTGTTCGCTTCGTCGAGCACACAGGAACGGGATCGAACGCACGGGCGTCTTTCTCCGTACAGGCCCTGCGAGGGGCCCTTGAGGCGGAAGGCAGCCTTCCGGGTCCCGTCGGCGTGTCAAGGTTTATGCCGATTTGAACACTTTCTGCGCCTCCTTGGTTCCGCAGAGTGAATAAGGGGCCCAATAGCAGATCTCGGCTTGACTCGCCCGGAGCAGCACACTTGTAATTTCACTCGTGTCGTTCAGCCGAAATCGGTAACGGCTACATCACGGGGACGCGGAAAGACAGACGAGGGGCGCACATGACCGAGACGGTGCAGCAACTGCTGGTCGACGACGCGGGCGAGGAACTCGGCTGGCAGGAGCGCGCGCTGTGCGCCCAGACCGACCCCGAGTCCTTCTTCCCCGAGAAGGGCGGCTCCACGAGAGAGGCCAAGAAGGTCTGCCTCGCGTGCGAAGTCCGCTCCGAGTGCCTGGAGTACGCCCTCGCCAACGACGAACGGTTCGGCATCTGGGGCGGCCTGTCCGAGCGGGAGCGCCGACGGCTGAAGAAGGCCGCGGTGTGACCGCCGTATGACCGGCTACTGACCGAACAACCGCGGACTGTTCCGCACAAACGTGTCGAACGGCCCGTCGCGGGTGGGTTATCCACAGGCGGCGGGCCGCGGTCGTGCCCAGCCGATAGTGTGGTCGCTCGTCCGAGACGCCCCACCGCCCGCAGGCGGCACAGGCGTCCACCGCAGTCCACCGAACCGGGGCCCGTACCTCGATGACCGTGCACAGCCACACCGCAGCCCAGCAAGACGGGGCTGCGACACCTGAGTTCCCGCGTCACGTGGTGACCGCGGTCCTCGTCTCCCACGACGGCGCCCGCTGGCTGCCCGACGCGCTCGCCGGGCTGCTCGGCCAGGAGCGCCCCGTGCAGTACGCCGTCGCCGCCGACACCGGCAGCGCCGACGCCTCCGCCGAGCTGGTCACGGCCGCCCTCGGGGCCGACCGCGTGCTCCACCTGGCCCGCCGCACCGGCTTCGGCCAGGCCGTCGAGGAGGCCACCCGCACCGCCCCGCACCTCACCCCCGAGGAACTGCCCTACCTCAAGCGGCCCAGCGGCTGGGACCCCGTCACGCGCACGTGGCGCGACGACGCCTACGACCTGCCCGACCTGCCGCACGGTGCACCCGTCCAGTGGCTGTGGCTGCTGCACGACGACTGCGCCCCCGAGCCCGACGCGCTCGCCGAGCTGCTGCGCGTCGTCGACCGCGAACTGGAGCTCGGCCGCGACGACGTGGCCGTCGTCGGCCCCAAGCTGCGCGGCTGGTACGACCGGCGCCAGCTGCTCGAGGTCGGCGTCTCCATCGCCAACTCCGGCCGCCGCTGGACAGGCCTGGACCGCCGCGAACAGGATCAGGGCCAGCACGACCACGTGCGTGACGTGCTGTCGGTGTCCAGCGCCGGCATGCTCGTCCGCCGTGACGTCTTCGAGCACCTCGGCGGCTTCGACCGCCGCCTGCCCCTCATGCGCGACGACGTCGACCTGTGCTGGCGCGCGCACGCCGCCGGCCACCGCGTCCTGATCGCCCCCGAAGCCGTCGTGCGGCACGCCGAGGCCGCCTCCCGCGAGCGCCGCGCCGTCGACTGCGCCGGCCGCACCACCGCCTCCCCGCACAAGGTCGACAAGGCCGGTGCCGTCTACACCCTCCTCGTCAACGCCCGCACCGCCGTGCTGCCCTGGATCGTGCTGCGCATCGTCCTCGGCACCCTGCTGCGCACCGCCGCCTACCTCGTCGGCAAGGTCCCCGGACAGGCCGTCGACGAGATCCGCGGCCTGCTGGGCACCCTGCTGCGGCCCGAGCGGATCATCGCCGGCCGGCGCAGGCGCGGACGCCCCGCGGTCGACAAGGGCGAACTACGGCCCTTGTTCCCGCCGCCCGGAGCAACCGTGCGGGCCACCTTCGAACAGGTCGCGGGCAACCTCTTCGGCGGCTCCGACCAGGAGACCTCCTCGGTCGGCCGGCACGGCGGCGCCGTCGAGTCCGGCCCCGGCGGAGACGACGCCGACTTCCTGGAGATCGAGCAGTTCGCGCGCCTGAAGCGCATCGCCCGCAAGCCGGGTCCGGTGCTCTTCCTGGTGCTGCTGGCCGTCTCCCTGGTCGCCTGCCGCAACCTGCTCGGCGGCGGCGCCCTCGCCGGCGGCGCGCTGCTGCCCGCCCCCGCCGACGCCTCCGAGCTGTGGTCCCGCTACCTCGACGCCTGGCACCCGGTCGGCGCCGGCGGCGCCCCCTCCGCGCCGCCCTACCTGGCGATCGTCGCACTGCTGGCGTCGGTGCTGTTCGGCTCGACCGGCCTGGCCGTCACCGTCCTGCTGGTCTGCTCCGTCCCGCTGGCCGGCTTCACCGCGTACTTCGCCTCCCGCCCGCTCGTCGAGTCCCGGCTGCTGCGCGCCTGGGCGGCCATCGCGTACGCCTTCCTGCCCGCCGCCACCGGCGCCCTGGCCGGCGGCCGCATCGGCACCGCCGTCCTCGCCGTCCTGCTGCCGCTGATCGCCCGCGCGGGCATCGCCGCAAGCGGCCTCGCGAACCCCTCCGGCGCACGGGGCAGTTGGCGCGCCACCTGGGCCTACGCCCTGCTGCTGACCCTGACCACGGCGTTCACGCCGATCGTGTGGCCCCTCGCGCTGATCCTCGGCCTCGCGGTCCTGGCCCTGCGCCGCGGCGACCTCATCGCCCAGGGCCTGCGCTTCCTGGCCCAGCTGGGCACACCGCTGCTCGTCCTCGCGCCCTGGTCGCTGTCCCTGCTGCCGTTCGGCTTCTTCACCGAGGCCGGCCTGGACTACGGCCGGTCCTCCGCCACCGCGCTCGACCTGCTCGGCGCGAGCCCGGGCGGCCCCGGCACCGTCGACGGGCTGATGCTCATCGGCATCGTGCTGGCAGCGCTCGCCGCCCTGATGCGCTCCGAGCGCCAGCGGGGCATCTGGACCGCCTGGGCCGTCGCTCTCGTCGCCCTCGTCTTCGCCGTCCTGTTCAACAGCTCCACCTGGGCCGGCCCCGCCACCCTCGTCTACGGCCTCGCCCTCCTCGCCGCCGCCGTGCTCGGCGCCGACGGCGCACGCACGCGCGTGGCCGAGCAGAGCTTCGGCTGGCGCCAGCCGGTCGCCGCGCTGATCGCGTTCGCGTCCGCCGCGGGCCCGCTGCTCGTCGCCGTCGGCTGGATGATCGGCGGCGCCGACGGGCCGCTGGAGCGCCGCGACCCGGTGCAGGTGCCCGCGTTCGTCGCCGAGGAGAGCAACACCCGCGACCAGGCCCGCACCCTCGTCCTGGACAGCGACTCCGCCGCCCATGTGAGCTACATGCTGGTCCGCGGCTCCGGCGCCCGCCTCGGCGACGCCGAACTCGCCGCCGCCGACGGCGAGAACGACCGGCTCGGCAAGACCGTCGCCAACCTCGTGGCCGGCTCCGGCGCCGACCAGGCCGACCAGCTCGGCGCGTTCGCCGTGCGCTACGTCCTCGTCCACAAGGGCGCGCCCCGCGACGTCACCCGCGTCCTGGACGCCACCCCCGGTCTGAGCCGGCTCAGCGAGCAGAACGGCAGCGGGCTGTGGCGGGTGGACCGCGAGGTCTCCCGCGCCGCAGTCGTCCCCGCCTCCGGCACCGGCACACCCCAGCCCGTCGCGGCCGGCCCCGTGGAGATCCACACCACCGTCCCGGCCGGCCAGGGCACGCGCGTGCTGCGCCTGGCCGACGCCGCCGCCGACGGCTGGAGCGCCACCCTGGACGGCAAGCCGCTCAAGGCCACCACCGTCGGCGGCTGGGCCCAGGGCTTCGAACTGCCCGCCTCGGGCGGAAAGCTCGACGTCGTCTACGAGGACCCGTTCGGCCACACCGCCTGGCTGTGGGCCCAGGGCGCCCTCGCCGTCGTCCTCGTCGTCCTCGCCCTGCCCGGGCGGCGCCGCGACGTCGACGACGACCTGCCCGACGAGCCCGTGATCCCGGCCCAGCCGGTCGCCGGCGAGGGCCGCCGCGCCCGCCGCCTGCGCGCCCAGGCCGAGGCGGAGGCCGCGGCCGGGGAGGAGCAGCCCGTGCCCGCTCCCACCGATCAGCCCCCGGTGCCGGTCCCGCAGCAGCAGTCCTACGACCAGTGGGACACACCCGCCCCGGCCGTCGCGGAATACGGCGGCTACGACCCGTACCAGGCAGGCGGGCAGCCGTACCCGGCGGGCGGCGGCTACGAGCAGGCGTATCCGGCCGACCCCTACCAGGCCGGCGGCTACGACCCCTACGGGTACGGCGGCCAGAGCCCGGCCGATGCCTACGACCCGACGGCCTATCAGCAGCCGTACGACCAGGGGTACGACGCGACGGCGTACGGCCAGGCACAGCCGCAACCGCACGACGGCGGCCATGAGCGCCCCGACGGGAGCCAGCAGTGAACCGCACGACCCTGTCCCTGATCGCCGGCGCGACCGCGCTCGCCGCGGTGACCGGCTTCGCCGCCCTCAGCTCCCCGGACGCCTCCGGCGCGGACCCCGCCAAGGCCGCCGCCCAGCGGCCCGTGGAGCGCACCACGCTGCTCTGCCCGGCACCCAGCCAGTCCGACCTCGCCGACACGGCGTACACGTCCTTCACGCCCGTCACCCAGGGCGTGTCGGGCACCGGCTCGGCCGAACTCAAGGCCGCCGCCGAGCAGTCGGAGAGCGGCGCGAGCGGCAAGGACAAGAAGGGCAAGAAGGGCAAGAAGGCGTCCGCGAAGAGCGGCACACCCGGCCTCACGCCTAAGAAGCCCGGCACCCCCGCCACCGCGGAGGCCTCCGGCGCGGACGCGCCCGCGCTGATCGGCACCGCCCAGGGCACGTTCGCGCCCGGCTGGACCGTCCAGCAGACCACCGAGGTCGCCGCCGGCAACGGGCGCGGCCTGCAGGGCGTCGACTGCACGGCCCCCGACACCGAGTTCTGGTTCCCGGGCGCCAGCACCGCCGCCGACCGCACCGACTACGTGCATCTGACCAACCCCGACGACTCCGCCGCCGTCGCCGACATCGAGCTGTACGGCAAGGACGGCGCGGTGAAGTCGACGGTCGGCGAGGGCATCACCGTCCCGCCGCACGCCGGCGAGCCGATCCTGCTCTCCACGCTCACCGACGACCGGCAGGACAACCTCACCGTCCACGTCACCGTCCGCAGCGGCCGGGTCGGCGCCGCCGTCCAGGCCCTCGACCAGAAGCTCGGCGGCGACTGGCTGCCCGCTGCCGCCGACCCGGCACCGAGCCTGGTGCTGCCCGGCATCCCCAAGGACGCGGTGTCCGTCCGCCTGGTCGCCTTCACGCCCGGTGGGTCCGACGCCGACCTGAAGGTGCGTCTCGCCTCACCCGCGGGGCTGATCACCCCGGCCGGCAACGAGACGCTGCACGTGAAGTCCGGCCTGACCAGCGTCCTCGACCTCGGCGACGTCACCCGCGGCGAGGCCGGATCGCTCGTGCTGACGCCGACGGACCGTGCCGTGCCGGTGGTGGCCGCGCTGCGGGTCGTCCGCGGCAAGGGCGACCAGCAGGAGACGGCGTTCATCCCGGCGACCGCGGCCGTGGGCACACGCGCGACGGTCGCCGACAACAGCGATAAGGGCACCACGCTCTCCCTCACCGCGCCGACGGCGAGCGCCCAGGTCAAGGTCACGGCGTCGGCCGGCAGCCAGGGCGGCGCGGCGGCCACCCAGACGTACACGATCAAGGCGGGCACCACGCAGGACGTGCAGATTCCCGTCCCCAGCGGTCTGAAGGGGACGTACGCGCTGACGGTCGAGCAGGTCTCGGGCGGTCCCGTCTACGCCTCCCGCATGCTCGCGGCGACGGAGGACGGCGTTCCGGGCTTCACGATCCAGACCCTGCCGAACGACCGCGGCACGGTGGCGGTGCCCGAGGCGGACGAGGACCTGGCGGTACTGCAGAAGTAGGGCGGCGACGCAGGCGGGACCGGACGCTCGTACGGCGTCCGGCTCAGTCCTCGCGGCAGCCGAGATCCGCCGTTGCGGCGTCGGGCTCAGTCCTCGCGGCAGCCAAGACCCGCCGTTGCGGCGTCCGGCTCAGTCCTCGCCGTAGCGGGGGTCCACCGTCTCCGGGGTCAGCCCGAGCAGCTCGGCGACCTGTTCCACGACGATCTCGTGCACCAGCGCCGCCCGCTCGTCGCGTCCCTTGGTGCGGATCTCCACCGGCCGCCGGTACACCACCACGCGCGCCCGCCGGCCGTCACGCGCCGGGATGATCCCGCCCAGCGGCACGGCCTCGTCGTTCCACGGCTGCCCCGGGCCGTCCAGCCGCGGCACCTCCAGCACGAGGAAATCGATGTCGGCGAGCTGCGGCCAGTGCCGCTCGAGACGGTCCACGGAGTCCTGCACCAGGTCCGCGAACACCTCGGCGCGGCTCGCCGCGAGCGGCACCTGCGGCGGCGCGATCGGCCCGCGCATCCCCCGGCCGTGGCGATCACGGCGGCGGGGCCCGGGGCCCGTGGCACGGGGCGGTACGGCGTTGTCCATCACTGGTGCAGCGTAGTCCTCGGCGCCCTCGCTCGCCCGACCTGCGGGTGACGGTTCGGCCACGGGGAGTCGGCGGTGCACGCCGTGTCACAGGCTGACCATTCCAGCCAACTTCGGCTCGTTTCCGTATCTCTACGTGACCGCGGACCTCAAGCCGATTGGTGGTGTTTGTATGGAGAAATGACCGGATCGCCATCCGACGCACGCCGGGAAGACAGACGTCGGCGCAGGTCAGCGAGGTCCCTCTGGAAGGGTGTGTGGGACGTTTCACAGCACGACACGGGGGAGTGACCTGGTGGAGAGTCGTCGCGGCCCGCTCAAGAGTGCGGTACCGTCCAACATCGTGAGCCCTGTACGTCGCTGTTCGCGCACCGCCTGCGGCCGACCCGCCGTCGCGACGCTGACGTACGTCTACGCCGACTCGACCGCGGTCCTCGGCCCGCTCGCCACCTACGCCGAACCCCACTGCTACGACCTGTGCGCCGAGCATTCCGAGCGCCTCACCGCCCCGCGCGGCTGGGAAGTCGTACGCCTGCTGGACGGCTCCGCTCCCGCGCGGCCCAGCGGGGACGACCTGGAAGCCCTTGCCAACGCGGTCCGCGAGGCGGCCCGTCCGCAGGAGCGGGCGGCCGGGGCCGGCGGCGGGGCACGCTCGGCGGACCCGATGGAGGTCGCCCGCCGCGGCCATCTGCGGGTCCTGCGCTCCCCCGACAACTGAGCCGCACGGCACTCGCCCCGTCGTCCCGGGATCTCCCGCTTGACCTGAGGTTACGGCTTGCCGTCCACTCGGTGTCCGCCCCTTCCGCGGCCGCTACGTGCGGGTAGGTTGGGGCGACCGACGGGGACGTTCAGGAGGAAGTGACCGTGGCTGGTGATCTGTCGCAGCTCGTGAAGGCGTACGACGTGCGCGGGGTGGTTCCGGACCAGTGGGACGAGTCGCTGGCCGAACTGTTCGGCATGGCCTTCGCCCAGGTGACCGGTGCCGACGCAATCGTCGTCGGCCACGACATGCGGCCCTCCTCGCCCGGCCTGTCCCGCGCCTTCGCGCGCGGCGCCGCGGCACGCGGCGTGGACGTCACCGAGATCGGCCTGTGCTCCACGGACCAGCTGTACTACGCCTCCGGCGCGCTGGACCTGCCCGGCGCCATGTTCACCGCCTCGCACAACCCGGCCCAGTACAACGGCATCAAGATGTGCCGGGCGGGCGCCGCGCCCGTCGGCCAGGACACGGGGCTGGCCGAGATCCGCGCGCTGGTCGAGCAGTGGAGCGTCTCGGGTGCCCCCGAGCCGGCCGCGAAGCCGGGAACCCTGGGTGCGCGTGAGACGTTGGGGGATTACGCGGCCCATCTGAAGTCGCTGGTCGACCTCACCTCCATCCGGCCCCTGAAGGTCGTCGTCGACGCGGGCAACGGCATGGGCGGTCACACCGTGCCCACCGTGCTGGACGGCCTGCCCGTGCAGCTGGTCCCGATGTACTTCGAGCTGGACGGCACCTTCCCCAACCACGAGGCCAATCCCCTGGACCCGGCCAACCTCGTCGACCTTCAGCTGCGGGTGCGCGAGGAGGGTGCCGACCTCGGCCTCGCCTTCGACGGCGACGCCGACCGCTGCTTCGTCGTCGACGAGCGGGGCGAGCCGGTGTCGCCGTCGGCCATCACCGCGCTGGTCGCCTCGCGGGAACTGGCGCGCAACGGCGGCAAGGGCATGATCATCCACAACCTGATCACCTCCTGGTCGGTGCCGGAGGTCGTCACCGAGCACGGGGGCACGCCGGTGCGCACCCGTGTCGGCCACTCCTTCATCAAGGCGGAGATGGCGCGTACGGGGGCGATCTTCGGCGGCGAGCACTCCGCGCACTACTACTTCCGGGACTTCTGGAACGCGGACACGGGGATGCTGGCGGCGCTGCACGTCCTCGCGGCCCTCGGGGAGCAGGACGGTCCGCTGTCGGCCCTGGTGGCGCAGTACGACCGGTACGTCGGCTCCGGGGAGATCAACTCCACCGTCGCCGACCAGGGGGCCCGCGTCGCGGCGATCCGCGCGGCGTACGAGGGGCGCGAGGACGTGACCCTGGACACGCTCGACGGCCTCACGGTGAGCGCCGCCGACTGGTGGTTCAACGTCCGCCCGTCCAACACGGAACCGCTGCTGCGGCTGAACGCGGAGGCGCGTGACGGGGGGCTGATGACGAAGGTACGGGACGAGGTGCTGGGGATCATCCGGGGGTGACGGTGCCTGCGGCGCGGGGGCGTGTTTCGGGTGCGGGTGCGTTGTGGTTGCTCGCGCAGTTCCCCCGCCCCTTTTGTGCCTGCGGCGGCCCGTTGCGGTTGCGTCGTGGCGTGCGTCGCGTCTGCGGTTCGTTGTGGGTCGGGGCCGGGGTGGGGGGTGTCCGTCCTCGGTCCGGCCGTCCGTTTCCGACGGGGGCGCTGTTGCCCGGTGCCGGCCGCTGCGGGCACAAAAGGGGCGGGGGAACTGCGCGAGCAACC